>CAZSUJ010000001.1:0-104227 GCA_964609925.1 uncultured Chthoniobacter sp.
GGTGATGATGTATTTTTTCATGGTTGTTATTGGGTTTGTTTGCGTTGCGGAGTTACCCGCACGAGCGAAGTTGAGCAGAATTGTTGCAGGGGGGGAAGAGATTTTTTGAGGCGCCGCGCGATGGCGTTCTCAGGTTTTCGCGGCCCACAATCCGGCGATCCTCAAGTCGTTGCCGATCCTGCGGATTTCCGGCGCCCGCAGGCGAAGAGCCGGGTTCCGCCCGCGCCCGCCGACGGCCGGAACGGTTCCGCCCGCGAGGCGGCCTCCGAGGTAGAAGACAACCTCGTTGGCCAGCCCTAAGTCGAACGTCCGTCCCAACGTGTGCCCGCCCCCCTCGATCAGCACGGAGGTCACGCCGCGCCGGGCGAGCGCGCGGAGGGCCGCCCGGAGCGAGCGCTGCGTGAGGACAATGGTCCGGTCCTTTTCGCGGTCACGGAAGATCCGTGCGTCCGGAGGCGGGGCCCCGCGCGGTGCCCAGACGACGCGCAGTGGTTGTGTTCGGACGCGCACGCCGCGGACGGTCAGTCCGGGGTTGTCCGCCCGCACCGTGGCCGCTCCGACAAGGATGGCATCGAC
Source organism: uncultured Chthoniobacter sp. (assembly GCA_964609925.1). Classification (GTDB taxonomy): domain Bacteria; phylum Verrucomicrobiota; class Verrucomicrobiia; order Chthoniobacterales; family JACTMZ01; genus JACTMZ01. The sequence continues at coordinate 577 of CAZSUJ010000001.1, forward strand.
CCGCGCGCGCAGCTTCATGGCGTCGCGACGCGAGGCGGCGGAGGTGATGATCCGACTTTCGCCCGGTGGACGGGTCAGGCGGCCGTCGAGCGACAGCCCGCACTTCGCGATGACCCAGGGCAGGCCTGTCGCCATGAAGTGATTGAACTCGGGGTTGAGCGCGGCGCATTCATCGGCGAGCAGGCCCCGCCGCACGGCGATTCCAGCGCGACGCAGGAGGGCGAGTCCGCGTCCCCGGTGCCGCGGGTTGGGGTCGATCGCGCCGACGACGACCCGGGCGACGCCCGCGGCGATCAGCGCGTTCGTGCAGGGCGGGGTGCGGCCGTGGGTCGAGCACGGTTCCAGTGTCACATAGGCCGTTGCGCCGCGGGCCAGCGCGGGATTGCGCAGCGAGCGCAGGGCCGCGATTTCCGCGTGCGGTCCGCCGGCGCGTCGGTGCCATCCGCGGCCGACGATGCGGCCTTGGCGGACGATCACGCATCCGACGGCCGGATTCGGCCGGGTCTTGCCGATGCCTTTGCGTGCGAGGGCGATGGCTTCCCGCATGAAGGCCTCGTCGTCGTTCCGCGCGGCCGGTGGCGGCGCGTGAACGACATAGGGCTGCCGGGACTTTGAAACGGTGGTCACTGCCGGCGGCTATGCTGACCGGAAGGCGGCGTTGGGGCGAGGCGACAAAAAGCGACGAATGCCGCGCCCGATGAATGCCTTGAGACGTTCGTCTTTAGAAGGTCCGGCCGCCGGCAGACCTCAGTGGTAGCCGAGTTCGGCCATCTCACGGGCGATGTAATCGACGTGGTCGCGCGTCTCTTGGCACGCGGTCTTGGCGAATTCCTTCAAGTGCTCCAGCTCACAACCGTCCACCCAGTGGCCTTTGGTGACGGGGTCGCGGTGGATGGTGATGTCGCCGACTTCGAGATGCAGCGTCTCGCACTCGGCTCCCGAGCAAGGTGAGATTACGGGGGATCCGCCGACCGCCGCGGCGGGCTGCCACTTCATCAGTTCAAGGCGGATGGTGAGCTCGGGCAGGACGTGGTTGAGTTCGCCTTCGTCGAACCAGATGCCATGGCACTTCGGGCAGATCTCGACATGGAAGCTGGAGTTGCCGCTGTAGAGTTTCGTTACCAGTTCCTCACCGTCCCTCGGACATTTCATGCCCCCGCAGATACAATGTCCCGGGCGAGAGCGCAACCAGCGACCGCGCCGGACCGTGCTTCAATTCCCTGCGGCACCCTCCGGTGTCGCCCCGGCCGCCTGCGGTGGCCCCGCGCTTTCGCCGACGATGATGAGCGAGTTGTTCCCGCCTTCGCCGTCCGGGACTGTCTGGTCGCTGGTCGGATCGGTCCGCCATTCGCCGTCCACGATGAATTTGTAGGTCGTCTCGCCGGTGGGGAGATCGACGGTCGTGGACCACACGCCGTCATCGCCCTTCGCGAGCGGGTGCATTGTGGTGTTCCAGCCGTTGAAACTCCCGGCCACGAAGACCTCCTGCGCCGCGGGCGCGGAGAAGGTGAAAGTCCAAGCCCGACCAGCCGCGTCGCTGGTGGCGGGTGTGGCGACGGGCGTGGCGACCGGTGTGGCGACGGCCTCTGCCGGCACCGTTCCGCCGTCCTCTCCGACGACCACGGACGAATTTTCGATCTCGTCCACGAACTTGCGGGCGGGGTTGGCGGGGTCGAGGGTCCATGTTTCACCGTTGACGAGGAACTTGTAGGCGTAGTGGCCCGGAGGGAGGTCGAGCGTGACGGTCCACGGCCCGTCCCCGTCGCGTTGCAATGGCTCGGGGGTCCAGTTGTTGAATTCCCCGGCAACATCAACGCTCGTGGCGTCCGGGTCTTCGAAGCGGAAGGTCGTGGCGCCGCAGGCGGCGGCGAGCGCGAGCAGGACGGCGAGGGCGGTGGAGGTGAGGCGGGGGGGCGTCATGGAGAATGATCTACGACAGCGGCGGCTGCCGCGCAATCCGGTGATCCGGCGCGCGCGCTCAACCTGCGGCACCGCCTTGACCCATGAACGGCAGGTCGCGTCCGTCGGCAGCAAGCGCTGTCTGGCAGATGGCGTTGAAGATGGCGCTGACTTGGATCACGCCGGCGAACTCGCGGCCGTCGAACACGGGGAGGGCCGAGGATTCGGTGCGCGCGGCGGCAAGCAGGAGGCTGGCCAGATTGTCTTCGAGCCGGACCGCAGGGAGGTCGCGACGGGCCAATTCGCCCACGGGGCTGGAGAGGCCCTGGCGCATGGCGATCACTTGCGCGGCGGCGTCGGCTCCGGCCACGGACAACTCGGTGCCGAGGCTGTTGAGGATGTCGCGCGGCTCGACCAGGCCGAGGTAGTCGCCGTCCTTGTCCAGCACGGCGATGACGATTTCGCGCAGAGCGGACTGCGCGGGGTCGAAGATGATGCCGAGCGCCTCGGCTGCGGTGTGGGTCGAGCCGATGCGCACGAACTTGCGCGAGATGAGGTCGCGGGCGGTGGTCATGACGAAGCGGGTTTTCCGGCTGGCTGGCCGCGCATTTCCATGTGGCGCGCCTCGAGGAACCTCGTGAGGCCACGCAGCATCGCGACCTCGTCGAACACCCCTGCTATGCGTCCGTGCTCGTCGCACACGGGCATGGGGCGGAAGCCGTGGCGGGCGGCCCGGGCGAAGGCTCCGGCCAGAGGCTCTCCCGGCGGCAGGGTCACCGCATCCTTGGGCGCGACGTCGCTCACGGGACGGTAGAGCCGCGTCTCGAGCAGGACGGCGAGTGCGCGGTCGTCGAGCGATGCGGCCTCCTCCTCGGGGACGGCGCCGGCGAGGTCGCGCAGCACGAGCGCCTGCGAGAGGGCGGCGCTGAGGCGTCCGTCGCGGTCCTGCAGGAAGACGGTCTGGGGGTAATCGGTCTTCATGCGCTGCTGGAACTGCGAGATCAGCCACATGGCTTCGCGCAACTGGTGCTCGTTGCCGAAACGCAGGCAGCGTTTCTGCATGACGTCGGCCACGTTCGTTGCCGTCAGCGTCTGCTCCTGCACGGACTCAGCCAGCTTGTCCGAGGCCGCGCGCCGCATCTCGACGATGCTCATGGCGCGGGCGATGGCCAACTCGGTGGATTGAAAGATGCGGTTGTCGGCGTAGAAGATGTTCTGCTCGCCGATCGTGCGGCGCAGGCCGGAGCCGGTCATGACCTTCTTGATGTCGTTCTCGACGCCGCAGAGGATCAACTCGATGCCCCGCTTCTCCAGCAGCTCGTGGAAGTGTTCGAGCATGGCCATGGCGCTGCTGCCGACGGCGCGGAGGCGCTTGAGCCGCAGGACGACGACCCGCGTCTCGGGCCGCAGGGCCTGGAGCAGTTCGTAGTCGAGGTCCTCGGCTGCGGCGAAGTAGAGGTCGCCTTCGAGGTTGATGATGGCCACGGGGGCCGGGGCGGCGCGGTTGAAGGGCACCTCCTCGAATCCATAGTCGGGGTGGTGGACGAGTTGGGTCAGATCCGTGCGTCCGGTCACCCGCAGGAGGATGACGACCGAGAGGATCACGCCGGCGAAGACGGCCATCTCGAGCGGCAGGAGGAGGGTGGCGGCCAGCGTCCCGCCGAGCACGATGCGGGAGTTCTTGCCGGAGCGCCATGTCATGGCGAGGTGCTTGCGGTCGATCATGGTGAAGGCGGTGACCATGATGAGACCGGCGAGGACGGCTTGCGGGACGTAGTTGGCCCACGATCCGAAGACGAGAAGGATGAGTGCGGTGAAGACGGCCGAGGAGGCCGCAGCAAGGCGGGTGCGTCCGCCCGATTGGTAAAGCGCGGCGCTGCGGGCCAGCGAACCCGACGAGGCGAAGCTGTGGGCGAACGAGCCGAGGATCTTGGCGAGGCCTTGGCCGACGAACTCGCGGTTGAAGTCGAGGCGCTGGCCCGACGAGATGGCGATGCCGCGGGCGATGGAGGTCGATTCCACGAGGCCGAAGACGGCGAGTGCGAGTGCCCCGCCGAGCAGATCGCGCCAAAGAGCCCAGTCCGGCTGAGCGACGAGTTGCGGAATGCCGAAAAGGTCGAGCGAGGGAACGATCACCTGAATGTCCCGCACGATTTCAACGCGGTCCTCGCCCATCGAAACATGGAGCCATCCGGCCGCGCCGGCGAGGAGGGACACGGCCACCACCGCGATGAGAGAGGCCGGCAGGCGCTTGCTGATGCGGCGACAGCCGAGGATGGCCAGCACCGTGGCGAGCCCGACGGCGAGCGCGTAGGGGTTGGTCTCGGGAAGTTCGTGCAGCGTTCCCCATAGGGCGGGGATGAACTGGTGCCCGGTGCCCGGCGGCGGTTGCACGTCCAGCAGCGTGCCGAGTTGGTTCGCCACGATCAGGATGCCTGCGCCGGCAGTGAAGCCGACCACGACGGAGTTCGAGACATAGCGCACCACGCGTCCCGCCTTGAGCAATCCGAAGCCGAGTTGCATCAGGCCGGCGAGAAGCGTCAACGCGAGAACGACCTGCAAGTGGTCCACGCCGTGACGGCTTCCGAGGCCCGCGGTGAGGCTCAAGATGACCATTGATGTTGCATTGCTCGGGCCGGTGACGAGATGCCTCGAACTGCCGAAAAGCGCCGCGATGAAGCACGGGGTGATGCAAGTGTAGATTCCGTAGATCGGAGGAAGACCGGCGATCATGGCGTAGGCCATCGCCTGGGGCACGCCCATCACCGCCACTGTCATGCCCGCGAGGGCGTCCGACTTCGCATCCTCTCGGAGATAGCTTGGCGCCCGCCGCACCAGACCTGAAAAGGCCGCAACCCATCCGGCGGCATCCGGAAGGCTCATGCCCCTCATGGCGTTTTTGTCATCGTGAACGTCCGGGTTTTTTTCCGGGAGTATGCAGAATATCATACTGTGCCTTTCACGGCGAGAGTTGTAAGTAGATTGAGGCCCGCTGCCCGAAATGCAGACCGGAGAAATTGACGATGGTCCGGAAAATGCCAATGCTTCCCCGCATGCACGACGTTGCCCCAAGGACCTTACCAGCGCCCCGCAAGCGGCGGTCCAACGGAGAGGCGAACCGTCTTGAAGTTGCTGATCGTCCCGCGCACGACTGGTATCGGTTTGTGCTGTCCTATCCGCCGCACTTGGTGCGCGATTACGTGGACGCATTCGGGTTGGAGGGCGGAGCTACGGTTCTTGACCCCTTCTGTGGGACTGGAACCACAGCCGTTGAGTGCAAGAAGCTCGGCTTGAAGGCGTTGGGAGTCGAGGCGCACCCGCTGGCCCACTTTGCAAGCACAACAAAGGTAGACTGGAGCGTGGACCCCGATGAACTCGAAACCACAGCCGTCAGGTTGGCGGAGAGGACAGTGGCGGAGCTAGAGGCCACCGGAATCATCGACGACCCTCAGCCAAATCTTCTCCGGGAGATGCCGGGCCTGAACGGATTGGAATCGCTGCCTGAGGAGCAGATGAAGCTGCTCCTCGCAAATTCGATCAGCCCGCTGCCGCTGCACAAGACACTCGTCTTGCTGCGGAAGATCGATGCTTCGCGCGGAGCGTGTGCCCACATGCGCTTGGCTTTGGCTAAAGCGTTGGTGGCTTCGATCAGTAATTTGCACTTTGGACCAGAGGTCGGAGTGGCTCCCGCTAAGGATGACGCTCCGGTCGTGTCTGCTTGGCTTGGGGTGGTTCTCCAAATGGTGAACGACCTAAGGACCCTTCAGAAACTGCCTTCGCTGGCTGCGACGATTTATCACGCGGACTCTCGCACTCCTGAACGCCTCATCGCACCCAAGTCAGTGGACGCCGTGATTACCTCGCCGCCCTATCCCAACGAAAAGGACTACACCAGAACAACTCGTCTTGAGACCGTCTTGCTCGGATTCGTGCACGACAAGCTGGGGTTGCGGGTGCTAAAGCAAGGTATGCTGCGCTCGAACACCCGCGGCGTTTACAAGGGCGACTCCGATTGCGATTGGGTTGCAAATCATTCCGAGATTCAGCGCATTGCCGCCGAGATTGAGGAGCGGCGAATCGCCCTCAACAAGACGAGTGGCTTCGAGCGCTTGTATGCGCGCGTGACGAAGCTCTATTTCGGCGGAATGGCGCGCCATCTCGCAGAGATCCGCCCGCTGCTCAAGCCGGGGGCTATGCTGGCCTATGTGGTGGGCGATCAGGCTTCCTATTTGCGGGTGATGATACGCACGGGAGCGATCTTGGCATCGCTTGCGGAGGAACTGGGCTATGTGGTTGAGCGCATAGATCTGTTCCGGACACGGCTTGCGACCGCCACGAAGGAGCAACTTCGCGAGGAGGTCCTTGTGCTTCGCTGGCCCGGCTGACCATGGCAAACCGCTACTCCCAGATTCTGGAGAAGATTTTCTTCGCGCACCACACGCCCGGAGCAACGTCGTTCACCTTTTTGCGCGGTGAAATCGAATCTGCCGCGGCTGCAATGGGCGTCAAGTTGCCCAAGAATCTTGGCGACGTGCTGTATTCTTTCCGGTTTCGCACGCCTCTGCCCCCATCGATAATGAAGACGGCGCCTCAGGGAAAGGCGTGGGTCATTAAGCTTGCAGGCAAGGGCAACTACCGATTCTCGCTGGAGGAGCAATGGGCCATCACCCCATCATCAGGCTTGCTGCGGATCAAGGTGCCAAATGCCACGCCTGGAATCATCGCCCGCTACGCTCTTGACGACGAACAGGCCCTACTGGCCATCGTGCGCTACAACCGTCTGGTGGACATATTCACTGCTGTGACTTCCTACTCGCTCCAGAGCCACCTCAGGACAAGCGTAGAAGACTTGGGGCAGATAGAGGTGGACGAACTCTACGTCGGGATTGACCGAGGGGGCGTTCACCACGTTTTTCCTCTCCAAGCCAAAGGTGGGCGTGATCGGATGAGTTCGGTCCAGATCGAGCAGGATGCTGCGTTCTGCGCTGCGCGGTTCCCAAACCTCGTCTGTCGGCCGCTGGGGGCCCAGTTCCTTAGTGACGGTGCGATAGCTCTTTTCGAGTTCGTGGCGACACCTGAAGGTCTCCGGCTTGCGGCCGAGAAGCATTATGTGCTCGTAGCGAAAGAGGATCTGACGGACGACGATCTCGCCGCTTACCTAAGCGCCAACCGTCCTCAATCCTCCTGACGCCGCGCGTTACTCGGGAGAGAAGCCGAGGAAAAACGCGTAGATGGCGAGGCCTTGCGTGATCAGGCCGGCGAGGAGTGTCCAACCGAAGATCCAGAGGAGCAGGCGGCGGCGTGCCCGCCAGCAGAGGCTGAGGCCGAGTGGGAGCCCGGCGGCGCCGGCGAGGAACTGTCCGGCCAACATCCCGAGGATCATCGTCATGTGGCCTGAGGTGGATGACCGGCCAGCGTCGTTGGCCATCAATGTGCCGATGATCGAGAGGCTGCCCCAGAGCAACCAAGCGCCGATCCACAAGATGATGATGAGCGCGCAGCCAACCATGCGCATGACGGCGGCGCCCCGGGCGGGCGTCGAGTCAGCACGTTTTCCCTGCATCGGCCGCACCGGGTTTCAACGATGCATCACGGTAGCGGTCCTTGATGGCGCGGAACTCTTCCTGCAGGGCGAGGAACGCATCCAGCACATCAGGGTCGAAGTGCGTGCCGCGTCCTTGCCGCATGGTGGCCACGGCCTCCTCATGGGTCATGGCCTCCTTGTAAGGCCGGTGGCTGACGAGCGCATCGTAGACATCGGCCACCGTCATGAGCCGTGCGGGCACCGGGATGTCCTCGCCGGCGGCTCCGGTGGGATAGCCGGAGCCGTCCCACTTCTCCTGATGGTAGTAGGCGATGTCCTTCGCCATCTTGAGAAAGTCGAGATTCACGCCGATCTGGTTCTCGGCGGACTGGATGGCGTCGCGTCCGAGGGTGGTGTGGGTCTTCATGACCTCGAACTCCTCCGCCGTGAGGCGTCCGGGCTTGAGCAGAATGTGGTCCGGGATGCCGACCTTGCCGATGTCATGGAGCGGGGCGGATTTGAAGAGCATCGATATGCTCTCGTCGGTCAGGTGCACGCCGAAGCGCGGATGGTTGCGCAGGTGCTCGGCGAGGAGGCGGACGTAGTGCTGGGTGCGTCGGATGTGGTTGCCGGTCTCAAGGTCTCGCGTCTCCGCCAGCGAGGCGAGGGCGAGCACGGTGACGTCCTGGATCGCGAGGTTTTCACGGGTGCGGCGCTCGACCTCGCTCTCGAGGAAGCCGCTCTTGTCGCGGAGGAAGTCGGCCGCGGCCTTCAACTGGAGGTGGTTGGCCACGCGGGCGAGGACGATGGGCGGGGAGACCGGCTTGCTGATGTAGTCGATGGCGCCGAGTTCGAGCCCCTTCTTTTCGTCGGCCGCGGTGCCCATCGCCGTGAGGAAGACAACGGGAATCGTGCGCGTGACCTCGTTGGCCTTGAGTTCGCGGATGACGTCGTAGCCCGACAACCCGGGCATCATGATATCGAGCAGGATGAGGTCGGGCGTAGGCTCGGCGGCGGCGAGTTGCAGCGCCTTCTCGCCGCTCTTGGCCAGCTTCACCGTGTAGCGCCCGCGGAGCAGCTCGGACATGAGAGTCAGGTTGTCCGGCGTGTCGTCCACGACCAGAATCGTCGGCTTTTCACCTGCGGCCGCGCTGTCCATGACGGGCATAATCACGGAGCCGCCCACGCGGGGCAAGATGCTTCGCCGCACCGATTTCCGACCTCGTCCCGCCCGCAGGCGGATGATAATGTCCTGCTCAATACGCCCCCCGCGCGCATGATCCTCCCTTTTTTCCGAAGGCTTCTGGAACGAAGCTCCGCGTTAATCGACCGCCACTGCTGCGGCCGCGATGGCTCGCCGCGCTTTGCCGACCGTTCGGTCCGCCTGCTCCGGCAGGAGGAGAGCCGCGTGTTTGACAGCTTCCTCACACCGGCCGGCCGGGTCATCGGCTTGCTCGGGGCCGCGGGGCTGGTCGTCTTCGGCGTTCACGCCCTGGCGTCCGACCACGGGATGTCCGACGGGTTGCGGGCCTCGATCGGCGCGTTGATGGTGCCGGTGGTTCTGGGCGTGGTGCGCTTGGCGCGCGGCCACTTCAGCGAGGACCTGCACGAGCCCTGACGCGCCGCGGCTCAGCCGCGGGCTGCGGTGCTCCGACGCAAGACCCAGTCAATGATCGCATGGTCGTCGTCCTTGTGCCGCCAGACGAGGGAGAGGAATTCGGCGGGCAGGATGTCATGGGTCTTGAAGAATCGCCGGTCGCCGCCGCAGCAATACATGAGCGAGGAGGGGAGTTCGCCGCGGAGCTTGGCCCGCGTTTTGGGGATCAGGCGCGGCAGCCACTCGATGCCGGCCACCGCGGCGGACTTGGGCGGGAGCGAGGCCTCGTCGATCACGTGTGCGGACGGCTTGGCGCCTTGCACGTTGAGGAAGTAGTCGCGCCGGACCAGTTCGATGGCGAGCGCCTGCGCGGGACTCGGTTCGCCGCCGTTGCACTCATCCTCGGCGTAGTCGTAGAGGTGCTGTGCGGTGAGTCCGTTGGCTGCGAGGAAGGCGAGGTCTTCGGGGGAGAAGAAGCTTTCGGCGCCGCGCTGTCCCTTCGCGTAGAGGGTGACGGCGTGGGCGTGCGCGGCGAGGAAGTCCCGCGTGAAGGCGTAGTGGCTCATGGTTCGTGGATGACGGAGCACCGGGCGCGGGTTCGCAATCCGGTCAGGTGTATTTCAGGATCTCCTCGACGCTCGTCTCGCCGTCGAAGATCGCCTGAAGACCTTCTTCGCGAAGGGTGCGCATGCCGAGTTCGATGGCTTTCTGCCGGAGAACCACGCCGGGCGCGCGCTGGTTGATCATCTCGCGCAGCGTGTCGTTCAGCTTGAGCGTCTCGAAGACGCCCTTGCGGCCGCGGTAGCCGGTGTCGTTGCACTCCTCGCAGCCGGCGCCCTTGTAGAACTTCTTGTCGCCGACCTCGTGCGGGCTCAGGCCGAGGAGGAGGAGTTCGTCTTCCGTGGGCTCGTAGGGCGCGATGCACTTCTTGCAGATGCGGCGGACCAGACGCTGTGCCACGACGAGTTCGAGCGAGGCGGAAATGAGGAACGGCTCCACGCCCATGTCGATGAGACGCGTCACCGCGCCCGTCGAGTCGTTGGTATGCAGCGAGGTGAAGACGAGGTGGCCGGTGAGCGATGCCTGGATCGCGATCTGCGCGGTTTCGAGGTCGCGCGTCTCGCCCACGAGGATGCGGTCCGGGTCCTGCCGGAGAAACGCGCGGAGGCAGCGGGCGAAGTCGAGGCCGATGCCCTCGTTGACGGGAACCTGCAGGATGCCGTCGATCTCGTATTCGACCGGGTCCTCGGCGGTCAGCAGCTTGGCGTTGGGCTCGTTGATCTCGCGGAGGCAGGCGTAGAGCGTGGTCGTCTTGCCCGAACCGGTCGGGCCGGTGACGATGATGATGCCGTTGGGCAGCTTGATCATGTCCCGCAGGGTCTTCTTGACCGACTCCGGGACACCGAGAGCGTCGAGGTCGAGTTGAACGGCCGAGCGGTCGAGCACGCGAAGCACCACGCTCTCTCCGAACTGGGTCGGCAGGGTCGAGACGCGGAGGTCGATGTTGAAGGGTTTGCCGTCGCGGGTGACGACCCTCTGGATGCGGCCGTCCTGCGGGAGGCGGCTCTCGGCGATGTTGAGGTTCGAGATGACCTTGACGCGGGAGATCAGCTCGCGGGCGATCGAGCTGTAGGCCTTGCGGTCGCTCTTGGTCAGCAGCGATCGGAGGGTGCCGTCCACACGCATGCGCACGTCCATGAAGTCCTCGAAGGGCTCGAAGTGGATGTCGCTGGCCTTGGCCTTGATCCCGATGTCGATGAGGTTGTCGATGATCTGGGTGACGTATTGGATGCGCTCGTCGTCCGTGAGGTTGCCGGCTGCCTTGCCCGAGAGTTCGCTGAGCTGTTCGCGGAGCTCTTTTTGCGTGACCGAGCTGAAGCCCTCGGCGGCGAAATCGACCGACTCGTAGAACTTCGCGATGAGTTCCTCGACGCGGGCGATGGGGGCGACGCTGACCTGCAGGTTCTGGTTGAGTGCGAAGCGGAGCTCGGAAAGTTTCTCCGAGTCCAGAGGGTCGGCGAGGGCTATGTAGAGCGTGCCGTCCAACTCGGCCACCGGGAGGACGCGGTGGAGGCGGGCGAGGCCGACGGGGATCTTGTCGCGCAGCCGGCCTTCCAACTCGAAGTCCGAGAGGTCGATGTAGTTGGCCCCGATCGAGTTCGCGACGGCGTGGTAGAACGAATGCTCGTCGAGATAGCCCTCGGTGATGAGAAAGTCCTCGGGCGCTCGGCCGCTGGCGATCACGGCGTCGAGGAGCGGTTCGGCGTGGTCGGGCGGCAGGGCGCCCTGTTCCACAAGGGTGGTGATGACGAGGTGAGGGTCCATGTCAGTTGTCGTCGCCCATGGTGACCGCGAGGACCTCGTCGAACGTGGTGAGGCCGGCGAAAACCTTTTGGAATCCGTCCTCGCGCAGCGTGCGCATGCCCTGTTCGCGGGCGCGGCGGCGGAGTTGCACGGTGCTGACCTGGTCGGACCGGTCCTCGGTGTCGCCCATGCGGTTGATCATGTGGCGCATCTCGTCGTCCACCTTGAAGATCTCGAAGATGCCGAGGCGCCCGCGGTAGCCGGTGAAGCGGCAGCGCTCGCAGCCCTTGGGCTTGTAGAGGTGGGCGTCGGCGAGCTGCTCGGGATCGACGTGGAGCGAGATGACTTCCGACTCGCTGAGCGTGGCCGGCTCCTTGCACGAGCAGAGCTTGCGGCAGAGGCGCTGGGCCATGACGGCGCGCACGGCGCTGGAGACGAGGAACGGCTTGACGCCGATGTCGATGAGGCGGGCGATGGCGCTGGGGGCGTCGTTGGTGTGCAGGGTCGAAAGGACGAGGTGGCCGGTGAGCGAGGCGTTGATGGCGATGGCGGCTGTTTCGAGATCGCGGATCTCACCGATCATGATGACGTTGGGTGCCTGGCGCAGGATGGCGCGCAGGGCCCGGGCGAAGGTCATGCCGATCTCCGACTTCACGTGGACCTGGTTGACGCCCGGCATGACGTATTCGATCGGGTCTTCCACCGTGATGATCTTGCGGCTCTCGTCGTTGATTTCCGAAAGGCACGCGTAGAGCGTGGTGGTCTTGCCGGACCCGGTCGGGCCGGTGACCAGGATGATGCCGTCGGCGAGCTTGATCAAACCGCGGAAATACTCCTGGTCGTCGCTCATGAACCCGAGGTCGGGCAGCGTGATCGAGAGGGTGGACTGGTCGAGGAGACGCATGACGACCGACTCACCGCGCGAGGTGGGGATGGTCGAGACGCGCAAGTCGAGCGCCTTGCCGCGCACTTGGCACTGGATGCGGCCGTCCTGCGGCATGCGCTTCTCGTCGATGCTCATCGTCTCGGTCATGATCTTGAGACGGCTGATGATGGCGCTGTGGAGGGCGGGCGGGAGCATCTTGTATTGCTCGAGTTCGCCGTCGATGCGGAAGCGCACGCGGAACCCGTCCTCGACGGGCTCCAGGTGGATGTCGCTGGCCCTCATCTCCTGCGCCTTCTCGAGGAAGTCCTGCACCAAGGTGATGATGGCGGCGTCATCCTCGGTCCCGCCGCCCGCTTTGTCCTCGTCGGTCCCGGCGGCGACGAGCCCCTCGGTGCGCGGGTAGATGTCGGCGACGAGGGTTTCCACACGCTCGGGGTCGGCGTAGAGGAACTCGACCTCGGTCTTGAGCATGAACGGGACCGTGTCGAACGCCTCGAAGTTCATCGGGTCGCCGATGGCGACCTGCAGGCCGTGGTCGGTCTGCTGGAGCGGGAGGACCTTGTGGCGGCGGGCCACCTCGCCGGGCATGAGCCGCTGGAGTTCGCGGATGGTCTGCACCGCGCCGGGGTCCTCGAGGTCGGCGAAGGTCAGACCGTGGAAGTGCGCCACGGCTTCGTGCACGTCGCGGGGTTGCACCACTCCGTCTTCGAGAAGGGCCTCGATGACAGGGGCTCCGGGATGCTGCTGGCGGGCGTCGGTGACCTGCTGCTTCGTGACACGGAACTGGTCTAGGAGGACTTCGAGAACCTGATCGTCGGTGTGCACGGGGAGCGGAGAGTGTTGCTTGCTTTAGGGGCGATGACGCGGGGTGTCAAGGTGCGCGAGCGCGAGCCCTGCGTTGTCATTTCGCCGCGGCGCCCTAGAATGCTCCGCTCTCCACCATGAGCAAGTATCAAACCTACCTGATCTTCGGCGCTCCCGGAAGCGGCAAGGGAACGCAAGGCAAGGCTCTCGGGACCGTGCCGGGCTACTTCCACTGCGCCTGCGGCGACGTCTTCCGCTCGCTCGACCTGCGCACGCCGCTCGGGCAGAGGTTCCTCGAGTATTCGAGCCGCGGCGAGCTGGTGCCGGACGAGATCACGCTCCAATTGTGGAAGCTCCAGATCGACCATCAGGTCGAGGCGCACGCGTTCCATCCGGACCACGACTTTCTCGTTCTCGACGGCATTCCCCGCAATGTCGAGCAGGCCCGCATGCTGGAGAAAATCATCCGCGTGCGGAGGATCTTCCATCTTTCCTGCCCGGAGCGCCCCAAGCTGGTCGAGCGTCTCAAGCGGCGCGCGCTGCGGGACAATCGCCTGGATGATGCGAGCGAGGAAGTGATCAGGCACCGCTTGGAGACCTACGACCACGAGTCGCGTCCGGTCCTCGAGTTTTACGGTGAGGAACTCATCAAGCATATCGACGCCACGCAGTCGCCCATCGACGTGCTCGGGCAGATCACGGGCGTGCTCATGCAGGATCGGCGCAACCACTTCGGCGAGGAAGGGTTCAGCGCCGTGACATGAGCGGCCGGTTCGAGAGCCTTCGGGCGAGCAGCCTTTATTGCCGCAGATGCGGCCGCGCCATGCCCGTGCGCGAGCGCCTTCTGCTCGTGCTCCCGGACCGTGAGCTCTACGATTACCGCTGCACCGGGTGCGCGGACTCCCTCGGCCAGCGCGAGGTGACGGCTGGACGGTGTGTCGGCTCGTCCTCCCCGGGGGCGGCGGGAGGCGGCCTGCTCCTGCCGTGATGAGGACAGTCTTTCTCGGCAGCGGGGAGATCGGGTTGCCCTCGTTCCGCCTCTTGCTTGAGGCACCCGGGGTGGAAGTTGCGGGTTTGGTCACGCAACCGGATCGTGCCGCCGGACGCGGCTTGAACGTCGTGCCTTCGCCGCTGAAACAGCTGGCTTTGGGACGCGGGTTGCAGGTGCTCCAGCCGGCGAGGTTGCGCGATGAATCCGCATTGGCGGAGGTTGCGCGTCTTGAACCGGACCTTCTCGTTGTCATGGCTTACGGCCAGATCCTTCCGCCCGCGCTGCTGGCCCTGCCGTGCCTCGGGGCGATCAACCTCCACGCGTCCCTTCTCCCGCGCCATCGCGGCGCCGCGCCGGTGCATGCCGCGATTCTTGCCGGTGACGAACGTTCCGGGGTGACGGTGATGTGGATGGACGAGGGGCTGGACACGGGCGACATCCTGCTGGCGCGGGAGTGCGGGATCGACGCCGAGGAGACCGCGGGCACCCTGCATGACAAGCTCGCGGCGCTCGCTCCGACGGCGCTGGCCGCGGCCCTCGAGTTGATCATGGCGGGAACGGCGCCGCGTCTGGCGCAGGATTCCGCCCTCGCCACCTACGCGCCGAAGTTGGACCGGGCGTCTGGCGCTATCGACTGGCGGGAGGACGAGGAGGCGGTTGTGCGCAAGATCCGGGGGATGCACCCGTGGCCGGGAACATCGGTGGATCTGTTCACGGGGGAGGGGAGGACATTGCGCGTCAAGGTGCATCGTGCGGCTGTTGCTCCGGGCGGCCCGGCTGCGGGGGAGATTGTTGCTGGAACGCTCCGTATCGGTTGCGGGGGTGGCGGGGCGGTTGACTTGATCGAGGTCCAGCCGGCCGGCGGCCGTCGCATGACCGCCGCGGATTTCCTGCGCGGGCACACGGTCCTGCGCGTGGCCTGAGGGTGGCGGTCGCTACGCCTTGGCGGCGTGAATCTTCACGTGCAGGTGCACGATGTCGTTGACCACGTGCTGACCGAGGAAGCGGAAGAAGCGGCCGGAGCCGTAGATGCTCCCGAACTCCGTGCGATCGAGGTCGATCAACGCCTGTCCTGCAATGCGGCCATCCCCGGCGTTGGCCGCCACGAGCGGGAACGTCAGCGGGCGCGAGATGCCGCGGAGGGTGAAGGTGCCGGAAAGGCGGAAGTTCGGGGATCCGGGCGCGGCGCCCTGCACTGGCTCGCATGAATGGGAGACAAACTTGGCCTCGGGGTGTTTCTCCGTGTCGAAGAAGTCCGCGTTGGCCAGATGCCGCAGGAGCAGGCTGTTGTATTGAGCGTCGGCGAGGTCCTCGCAGGCGATGCTGCGCATGTCTATGGAGAAGTCGGCCGAGGTGACGAGGCCGTCCGCCAAGCTGAGCTGTCCGCCGGAAAGCTTCACCGTGCCCGAGTGATGGTTGAAGAGATTGCGTCCGGTCCAACGAATGATGCTGGCCTCCGTGTCCACGCGGTATTCGCCGTCGGCTGGGAACTCGCTGCCGGGAAGCGCCCCGTGGCCCTCGAGCGGCAGGCCGGCCTCGCGCCACTCCTTCAGGCCGCCGGCAAACTCCTCGACGGATTCGTGGCCGAGGCCGCGCAGGATTTCCGCGGCGACCCGCGCATCCTGCGACCCGTCCCCCGCGCCATAGACAACCACCGGCGCAGACTTGTCCGGAAGCAGGTCGGCGACTTTCCCGGCGAAGGCCATCTCGTAAACGCAGGCGTTGAGCGATCCCGCGATGCGGAGCGCTGCGAACACATCCTCGGGCAGGACGTGGAGGAGTGCGGGGGGGTGGGGGGAATCGAGGTGGCTTTTGAGTTCGGTGGCTTTCATCCGGTCGCGGACTATCCACCCTGACGCTCGCGGCTGCAAACACGGGTTTCCCTCGCGACGGCGGGCTGGACAGTCCGCGCGGACGTGGCTCACATGCTGCGGATGCGCACGTTGCCCCGCCGCCTCCTGCTCCTTGCCCTCGGCTCCGTCATCTGCCTGCTCCCGGCGTGTTCCACCTTGGAAGGAAGCCGGTCCACGACCGCGATCGAGCACATCGTTTTCGTCTGGCTCAAGCGCCCCGGCGACAAGGGCGACAGGGAGCGGTTGGTCGCCGCGGCTCTCCGTTTGGATGCGGAGATCCGGGAACTCCGCGGCGTGCGTTCCGGAGTGCCCGTGCCGAGCAGTCGTCCCATGGTGGACGACACCTTCGACGTCGCGTTCCTCATGCGGTTCGACAGCGCGGCGGACCTTGTCGCTTACGAGAAGAACGCCCAACACGCCGCCGCGGTGCGTGATCTCCTGAAGCCGCTCTCGCGTCGTGTCCTCGTTTACGACGTGGCCATTCGGCGCTAGGGCGCCGGTGGGGAGGGCTCGCTTCCTGCCGTTTGCAGCATCGTGCGTTCCTCGGGCGTGAGTTGGTCGAGGTCGATTTCGGCGATGATCTTGTCCGCCGCGTCGCGCTTGCCGTCGGCTCGCAACAAGGCGGCGCGCAGGGCCCGCCAGCGCGGCTCGCCATTGTCGTCCGGGTAAATGTCGAGGCCTTCGCCAGCACGTCCCGTGCGCAGACGGGCGAGCGCGGCCACGCGGCGGACGTCGGCGGACTCCGGGTCTGCGGCGAAGAATTCCTCGGCGGTGGCTGCTGACGAGGGGATTTCCTGACCGGCCAGCAGGCGGTAGAAGGCGGCGCTGAGGCGGGCCGACGGGTCGTCCGGCGCAAGTGCCAGGAGTTCGCCGGCGATGTCCGCGCCCTCGGAGGCCGCGGCGGTTTCGGGAAAGTTGCGCAACTGCGCACGCAGGGCTTCGGTGCGGGCGCCCTCCTCGGTCGCGAGGATGCGCCAGGCGGCGAAGGCCTCGGGCTTCCAGCCGACCGATTCGGCATAGCGTGCGACGAAAAGGACGTGTGGCAATTCGGCGAACTGCATCGCTTGCCGCAGCTGCCGCTTCTCGCTTTCGACCTCGGCGGGTGTGCCTTGGGTGGCGGCCATCCGGGCGCGGAAGAGATAGTAGAGCACGTCCGGAAGAGTGCCGCCGCGGTTGGCCTCGAGCAGTTGGCTGCATTCGTTCCAGCGCTCGAGTCCGCTGAGGGCATCAAGGGTGACCATGAGTGCTCCCGCGTGGCTTGCCGGCTCCTCCGGGCCGATCAATTTCAGGACGGCCTCGTTCTCGCGCACGCCCACGAGCCAGCGGGCGGCGGCGACCCGGGTGTCGGCGTCGGCACCCCTCTCGTGGAGCTTGGTCACGAGATCATTGATGGCGGCCGGCGCGCCCGACGGATCGCAGGCAATGACGAGCCGGGAGATGAGGATCTCGTCGGCGGGCTTGCCGGCCGGGTGCTGACGCAGGCGTTCAGCGGCGTCCCGGACGGCCTGCAAGTTCGCTTCGCCCAAGCCGGCCTTGCTGGCCGCGATGAGGCGGAGGGCGTTGGCCGCGTCCTCTCCGCTGCCCGAGGCTGCTTGTTCGAGAAGGGCGGAGGCTTCCTCGCGACCCCCTGCGTCCTCGGAGGCGAACAGAACCTGAGCGAGCGTCACACGGAGGCCGTCGCTCTCCGTGCCGGGAACTTCCTTGATGGCCTCGCGCAGTGTGGCGGCCGTGGCCTCGTTGTCGCCCCGGGCTTGCTGGAGGCCTGCAGCGAGGGCGGCGCGCCGGACGGCGTCGGCGGGCGGCAGGCCGGCAGGAAGGGCGTTGAGTGCGCGCTCCGCCTCCGGCAGGCGGGCGGCCCCGAGTGAGCGTTCGCCGAAAACCAAGATCTCCTCCTGGCTGGCCTCGCCGGCTTCGAGCTTCTTGCCCAACTCCGCCACGCTCGCCATGTCTCCCGAGCGGGCCGCGTGGAAGGTGACACGTGCCGCCACACGTTCGTCCGTGAAGGCCATCAACGCCGCCTGGCGCAGCAGGGTCGAGGCTTGGGCTTGGTCGCCGCGGTCGATGGCCGCCCCGGCTTGCTCGGCGATGTCAAGGGCTCGGCGTGCCTTGGCCTCGCGGTAGAGTGGACGGGCGCTGACGGCCGCCGCGACGATCAACAAGACCGCAAGAATCAAAATGACGAGCCGCGGGCCGCGCAGCCAACTCCGCCAGCCGGTCGGCGCATCTTCCTCGAGTCCGTAGCTCGGGAGTTCGGCGGCGGGTTGCGCCGGGGTTTTCGGCCGTTGTTCGGGTGATTCCATGGGTTCAGTTAAGGTGAGTCGGGCGGCCGGAAGAAGGCTGATCTGCGGCCGGCTAAAGGTCGCGCGTCTCCGGTTCGTCGGCAGCAATTCGCCGTTGCAACCACGCTTGGGCCGAGGCCTCCGCGGCAGCTCCGTCAACCGGCCCACGGACGGCCAACTCGAGTACGCGCAGGCCTCGGTTTCGTCGGCCGTTGAGTATGTTCGAGAGGCGCGAGCCGCGCTCGAACTCGGTGCCCGTGGTCACGATCCCGCCGCCGTCCTCCACCACGGCGTGGAACACATGGACCGGCCGGCCGCGGTCGCGGAAGAGGAAGCGCTGGAAGAGGATTTCGAAACCGTTGACCCGGGCTGTCCAAGGCGGCAGCGCTTTCTCGAGCTCGAACCCCGCGGCACCGAGGCAGGTGCGCGGGTCGTGCACCACGAAGGCCGACTGCACCGAGGTGGGCCCCGGCGGCCAGTGGAAGAAGAACGACTGCCACTGCCAGCCGTTGTCGTCGCGCCATTGCTCCGAGGCGGCGGTCTCGGGGTAGAGTAGGATGTCCAGCGTGCGCTCGGCCAGCGGAACAGGTCGGGAGTTCTCGTCCTCCGCTGCGGGGGTGACTGCCCACATGGCCGTGGAGCCTGCTTCCGCTCGCTCATGCCAGCGGAACCACGCCTCGCCGCCCACCCAGGCTCCCGCCCACATTGCAGCGAGGCACGCAGCCGCGAGCCGCAGCGCCCGGCTTTGCAACGGCGCGGACAGCGCTGCAGGCAGGGGAGCCGTGCTTGGTGTTGCCGATGCCGGCCGGGACATGAGTTTGCCGGCTAGCAGGACGATGACACTGGCCACCACGAGCACGGCGAGGCCCGTGCCGTCGTGGATTTGGTCCACGGCCTCGCTGCCCGAGCGGCAGGCGGCGAGCGAGAGGGTCAGCGAGCGCAAGGCATTGCCGACCAAAGCCGCGGTGAGACCGAGGATCAGGAGGAAGATGCGGCGTCCTGCCGACAACCGGAAAAACTCGCCCACGGCCAGCGCGACCATGATACCGCTCTGCAGGGAACGGATGCCGCTGCACGCCTCCTCGACGCCGAGCAGCGCGCCGGGGATGGCGATGAGGTTGCCACGCTGCTCCGCCGGATAGCCGATCCACTGGAGCGCCTCGACCACGAACGCCGTGTTGCGCTGCATCAGCCACGACATGGTTCCGTCCTCGATCGGCCGCGGCCATGGAACCGCCACGAGGAAGAACGCCACCGGGAACGCGAAGTGCCACAACCACGGCGCGCCGCCGACGAGGTGAATAAGGCCCAAGGTGAGAGCCACTCCCGCGACGGCCGCAGCAGCAGGGACCAACCGCCAATCGGCGTTCGACAAAACCGCAGGTTGGATCAGGGCCAGCAGCAATCCACCGCCAGCCACCACGGCGAGTGCAGCTGTGCGACCGGCAGGCGTCGGGGTTGATGGCGACGGCCTGTCCGCCCACCGCCTCGCGAAAAGCAGCACGACCAGCACGGGGACCAACATGCCGTATTCGTATTGCGGGTTCAGCGACCACTCCCACCAGCAGGCCCGCACCACCAGCAGCCAGGCGAAAACCGTCGCGGCGGCAATCCACCAGCGCGCGTCCGCAAGCGCGGGGACGGGTGTGCTGTTTACGGCGTTGCTGCTGTGCATGGGGGCGGAATTGCGCGTTTGGCGGTTGAGTCGGCTTGGAGCCTCGCATAGACAGAACCCGTTCCGCGTCCGTTCATCAACCTTTCTGCCATGTCTGACAATTCATCACCCCGCCGGTCAGGCCGCTCCAGCCGCAACCGGGCGCGCCTGATCATCATCATCCTGACGCTGCTCGTCGTCCTCGTGGCCGGCGGTTACGCCGGTTTCCAGGGGTTCATGACATGGCGCGCGCGTGACCTCGCAGCAAAGGCGTTGGACAACTTCGACGGCGCCAACTACCGCATGGCTTGGATCCAGATCAACTCGGCCCGCGCACTTCGCGGCCAAGATGTCTCCGTCCTTCGCAACGCCGCCGTCATCGAGGAGGGATTGGGCCTCAAGTCATCGGTCAGCCTCTGGGAATCCGTGGCGGCCGCCGGACCGCTCTCCGGCGACGATCTCGAGAAGCGCGCCCGGGCCACCGCGCGGTTCGGCACCGAGGAGCAGTTCGAAGCAGCGGTGACTGCCCTCGAGGGTGCCGGTGATGCCGATGCCGCCGGCAGGCTGCGTTCCGGACGGAAGCTCCTGCGCGGGGACATGGACCGCGCCATCGAGGAGGCCCGCCGTTTGGCCGAGGCCCGTGCCGACACCGCGATGCAGTTCGATGTGGCGAAGCTTCTTTTCCAGCGCCACGTGGACCGCCTCAGCAATCCGGCGAACCCGCGGTTCAATGAGGTCACCGGCCAGATCACCGCCATCATCGACCCGCTCATGGGCACGCCGCAGGAACCCGAGGCCCTCGCATTCGCGCTCACCTTTCTGCGCCCGCCGTCGGACAAGCGGGTCGAATGGGCCGACCGCGCCATGCAGGATTTCGGCGGGACGAACATCGCCCTCCTTCCCGCCGCCAGCGTCATCGTCGAACTGGGCAAAAGCACACCGGCTGACCTGCACCGCCGTCTGCGCCCGGTCTTCGACGCGGCTCCGCTCGACCGCCGTGCGGCCTTCGCCCTTTGGCTCACCCGGCAGGGCTTGCCGCGCGAGGCTCTGACCCTCATTACTGCGCAGGAAGCCGCCGAGAGCCCCGAAGCTTTCGCCGCCCGCATCGAAGCACTCGCCCTCACGGAGAATTGGAACGGCGTCCTCGAGACAGCGGCCATCAACGGACGCGCGCCCGAGTCCTCCCGCCTCGCCGCCAAGGCCCGCGCCGAATACGCGATCGGCCGCGGCGAGCAAAGCGGGGCCAAATCCGTGGCCGATGCGCTCCGCGCCGCCACGCGCGAAGGAGGCTTTTCCTCGCTCATCGTGCAGTTCGATGCCATCGGCGCCACCGGTGCCGTGGACGAAGTCCTGATCGAGCTTTGCGGTGACCCGCGTGTGGCGGACTCCGCGTTCCGTGCCGCCCGCGACCGGTTCAGCCGCCGCGGCCCCGCTGGCGAGACCCTCCTCGTCACGGCACACGACCGCGCCAAAGCCGCCGCGCCGAACGAGGCCGCTGTCATCGCCTACGACCGCTACAAACTGCTCCTCGCCGACATCGAGAAGAACGGCCTCCGCGCAGCCGGAGCGACTGCTCCTGGCGTCGTTGACCCGCAGGAAACCGCCAAGTCCGTCCAAGAAACCCCGGCCGACGAAGCGGTTCGCGCCACCCATGCGCTCGCCCTCATCCAAGCCGGCCGCGGCGCCGAATCCTTCGCTGTCTTCGACGACATCACTATCTACTTCAACCGCCTCCCGCCGCCCATGCAGGCCGTCCTCGCCGCCGCGGCCGCTGCTTCCGGCCAACCCCAGCTTGCTGCCGAGATGCAGAACAAGATCCCCGCGGCCGCCCTGGCTCCGGGGGACAGCGTTCTCCTGCAACCCTCGGTTTTGCCCTGACCTTCAGTATTGCTGCGCTCAAGCAGCGCTTGACAAGCCTCTGGCTGTCATTGTCCTTAGTTGCATGCGCGCTGCCCTCCGGACGGTCTTGCTGATGGTCTGGCTGACTGCTGCCTCCAGTCCAGCGCAGCTAGTCTCGGGAGATTGGGGATACACCAACGTTTCACAAGGGCGCCCTCCCACCAACGTGACGGTCGCCATGATCACGAATTACCTCGGTGCTCCCGGAGTGGCAACCGTCCCAGCCGTAATTGGCACAAACCCGGTGCGCATCGTCGGTGGCGGGAGCGCGTCCATCGATCCTCAGTCGCGGCTCACAGGCATCGTTTTCCCGGACAGCGTGACTGCCATCGCCCGGAACGCGCTTTACAAATCCACCAACCTCGCTGGCGTGACTTTCGGGACCGGCCTCCAGTTCATCGATTACGCGGCCTTCGGCGAGAGCGGTCTCACCTCCATCGTCGTTCCCGACAGTGTTGCGACCCTCGGCAATTATGCCTTCTACAATGCACCGCGGCTCACCAACGCCACGCTTGGCAGCGGTATCACCAACATTGGTTACGCCACATTCTTCCTCTGCACGAACCTCCGGAGCGTTGCTCTGCCACCGAGCCTGAAGAACATCGGCGACTATGCCTTCGGGTTCTGCGTCACCTTGTCTAATGCGGCCATCCCATATGGCGTCACCAATATCGGCGGCTACGCGTTCGCCGAATGCGCCAGCATTCCCGAGATCGTCATCCCGGACACCGTCCTCACCATCGGCAGGGAAGCGTTCAAGGCTTGCGTAGGCGCGACCAACCTCGTCCTCGGTGCAGGCCTCACCAAGACCACCAACGGTTCGTTCGCCTACTGTGAGAGTCTAATCAGCGTCACTATTCCGCCCAGCGTGACCAACATTGCCGGGGGGCTTTTCAATGACTGCCTCTCCTTGGAGAGTATCGTTTTCGGGCCTGGGGTGAAGAGTATTGGCGATGTCGCCTTGGGTTACTGCCCGTCTTTGCGCAGCGTCCTCTTCATGGGTGATGCTCCCGCTCTCTCCGGGGCCACCGGGGCTGTGTTCGAGAGTTCGACCAATGTCACCGTTTTCGTTTTGCCTGGGACGACAGGGTGGGGGAGTGCGTTCGCTGGGCGCCCCACGATGTTCTTCAAGCCCCAGAGCATGCTGGCCTCCGCTTCGAGCAATTCCTTCAGCTTCGCGTGGACGGGCACGGGGAGTATCCGCATGAATGTCCAGCGCCGCACCTCGCTCACCGAAGGCGGTTGGTCCAACATCGCAACCAGCGTGACAACAGGGGGGTTCGTCGATCCAGCCACACCGGATGGCCGTGGCTATTATCGCGCCGTTCTGCCCTGATCGATCGCTGTCTCCGTGGGTTTCGTGGCCTCTGATGAAAAAAACCTCAGAACCCCGAAAAAACTCCTTGCCTCAATGCGCAACATTCGACAAATTGACACTTGTCATGAACTACACCCGTCTCACATCAGCATTGTTGGTCGGCGTTTTCGCGCTGATCGTCATCGCTTCCTCAGCCCATGCGCAGCGCACGCCGCGCTTCACCCCCGCTCCGAATCCTCCCACCACGCCTGTGGCCAGCAAGCGGTAATTATACAACTTCTTCAGATCGGATTCACCAAGCAACTCCATGAGAACCCAATTCTTTGCCGCAGTCATCGCGGCCACCGCCATGGTCTCGCTCCAAGCGCAGACCACTATCTACAACTACTCCACCGGTGGAACCAATGTTCCAGGCTACACAGGCTATTTCAACACGAGTGACGGTTGGGTGGGTGGCACTGCCGCGTGGGCTGGGCAGCAGGGTTGGACCGGCAATGATGCGCTAGCGAGCTCCGTCGAAGTGCCTGCTGGCAGTTTCACGCCTGGTGGGGCCGGTGACAACAGTGGAACGCTTGGTTTCTATTTACCCACCGTTGCTTCCGTGGACTTAAACCGCGGATTCACTCCGATGAGCACAAGTTTGTATCAAAACATTGCTGTCCGCTTCACCGCGGAATGGACGCTTGCTGCTCCGCCGGCTACCCCCCTTGGTTCGGACATTTTCAGCTTCAATTTGACCGACGGAAGCACCTCGCTTCTCTCATTCACCATGTCGACGACTGGTGCCCTTGATCCTTCCAGCCAATACCTCCTCCAAAGCCAAGGTGCAGGTCCCGCAGTGAACCAATTTGACCTAGATCCAGGTAGCGTCTACAGGATGCAGATTGATCTCGTCGGCACCACTTGGTCTGGAACTCTTTACACCGTTACTGATCCCTCAGGCAGCCGCACGATCGCCCCAGCGATCCCGGTCAGTGCGTTTACGGGCGGGACTCTTGGTGGTGGCCTTTCGGCTACCGATTTTGACGCCTTGAATTTGAATTGGACTCTGGCCAGTGGCGATCCGAACTTGCCCGGGAATTTGGCGCTGTTTGCCAACGAGTTGACTATCAGCTCCACAGGAGATCCGATTCCGGAGCCCGGCACATGGGCCGTCGGTGCCCTGTTGCTGAGTGGTGCCGCTGCGGCAGCCTACCGTCGCCGCAAGGCGCAGACACAGAAAGCAGTTGCCTAATCAAGTCACGGAAGTTCAAGACATAAAGCTCGGCGATCGAAAGATCGCCGAGCTTTTTTCTGCTCTGAGAGGAACGCAAGTGACCGCAACATATCGACCCTCTCGAAGGCTCCCAAGTTCCGCGGATGGCGACTCGGCTTCCCTTTTGGGGGGCGAGCGTCGCCGCGAGCCATTTCGGCTGAGACTTAGCACTGGTAACGTGCAGCTGCAGCCGGGGATGGCCGCCCTCCGACGGCATCAAACTCCCGATTCCCTTCGGGCAGCAGTTGACCTGCAAGGCTCCCGAGGATCTGTAGCCGCCGGCCGCCTCTCCATGTCGAGGAGCCCAAGGCTGACCGCTTGGGGTGCGTGTTGCGCCATCAATTGCGTCACAGCGAACTTTGCGTGCGGGAGTGCTGCATGAATTACATCCAAGGCAATCGCAATCTATGGACCGCATCGCTCATGCTGCTTGGCACGACGGTTGCCGTCTTCATCAGCGGCACGCAGAGCTCTTTTGCAATGGCGGCATTTTTCTCCTTCGCCGGCCTAGCTGCCTTGATCACGCGGCCGACGGCGGCCCCGAGCCGGTTGGCGGTCGCTTTAGCCGTGCTATTCTGCGCCCTGTCGGCGCTCAGCCTGCTGCCCCTTGAATGGTTTTCAGTGCCTGCTTGGCGGACTGCCTTTCCGGAGAACAGCCTCGTCCAACTCGGAAGCACCCTCGCTGCGATGCCGTCCTTGGTCTGGTTTTGGTGGCTGGTGCTGGTCGGCACCTGTCTGGTCGGCGGGGTGCTCCTCACTGCTCCGCTCGAGGGGCGCGCGCTGGCCAATCTCCTGCACTTGGTTGCCGCCGTGGTGGCGGTGTATGCCGCATTGGCCATGGTGGACCGCGTCACGCCTTGGACCTATCCGTTCTCCGACAACGCGCCTTTCGGCTTCCTGCCCAACCGCAACCACACGGCGACGCTCCTTTTCGTCGGCGCGATCGTTTCCTTCGGGCTCATGCAGTGGGAACTTACTCATGGGCGGCCAACTGCTGCCGCGCTCGCCGCCCTGTGCGCCGCTCCTCCTATGGCTGCGCTGCTGTTCTTTTCGATTTCGCGTGCGGGGGTGGCCTGCCTCGCTGTGGGCCTCCTGCTGTGGGCGTGCGGAACCTTCGGCACAGTGGCTCGTCGCAAGAGTGTGGTGATTACGGTTGTTGTCTTGGGCATGTTCCTCGCCGGGCTTTTCGTCGTGGGAGGAAGCGAAGTGCGCAATCGTCTGGGCGGACTCTGGAATGAGGTGCTTGCCACGGATGCCAGCGGGGACGGGGCGCAACCGATGGATTTCCGTCAACCGGTTTTCAGCGACACGGCTGCGATGATCGCCGACTCACCGTGGGCGGGCGTAGGGTTGGACCACTTTGCGGCCGCCTTTCCGCATTACCGGAAGGCTTCGGCACGTGCCGTTTTGGTGCTGCACCCGGAAAGCGATTGGCTGATGGTTGCGGCAGAGACTGGCGTGCCGTCAGCCCTGATCCTCGCAGCCCTCGCTGCATGGTTCCTCGTGCGCTGCTGGAAGGCTCGGGGGGCGGACGATGGACTGCTACGCTGGACGGTGGCCAGCGCGGTCGGAGCGGCGTTGATCCACGGTATCATTGATGTGCCATGGCACCGCCCCGCAGTCGGATGGTTTCTTTTGGTGGTTGCACTGGCTTCCGTGCCTCCCTCCGGGTTTACGCCGCGCTTTCCTTCTCTCTGCCGGGCAGGTCTGCTCATCATCGGACTCAGCCTTCTCGCAGGCGGCATTTACCTCGGATGGCAGACCACCACGGACCGGCCGCCTTGGCCTTACCGTTGGAGCGCCTACACCGCGGAGATGGACAGCCTCGCCAAGCGAAGGTTGAACGAGGACGGCTTGATTGTTTCCACCGAGGCGGTTCGAGATTTTCCCTTCGAATATCAGGCCCATTATTGGCGTATGGCTTTCCTGCGCACGTTTCCGACCATGGAGCCGGAGATGGCGGAATCTTCGCGGATGGGCCTGTTTGTGGAGCCTGTTCTGCCCCAAGTTGCTGCGGAGCAGGCATGGGTTTGGGCGAATGTCGACCCAACGAAGGAAGCCGAATCATGGGTGGAGGCCATTCTCAGGACGGCCAAGATTGATCGGGTGGAGGGTCGCGCCTCCCCCGGGGGCGCCGAAGGACAGATACGCAGCGCCCTTGATTTCACGAAGGACGCTCCAGATGTGCAACTGTTGATCGGGCGCCGACTTGCCAGCGATCCCGCGCTCGGCGCAGTGTGGTTTCGCTGGGCCGCGGCAAGCCCTGCTGCGGAACTGCTCGCGGGAATCCCAGACCTGCCGGCTTATCTCGATCTTGTCCCCAACAAGCTCCGTCGCGAGGTGCTCGAGCGGTTGGTCACACTTCCCGATCCCTCGCGCGCGGTCGCCTACATGGAGGCCCGCAATTCGCCTTCGCCGGGGCCATATTGGCGGGCGCTGGCCCGGCATTATGCGGCTGTGGGCGACAAGCCGGCGGCGGTCGCCAAGGTGGCTCAGGCGGCAGGTGTAGATTTGGCGACGCGTGGACGCGGGCTCAATGATTTCGGCAGCCAACTCGCCGAGTTGGAGGCGCAGGGCAATGATGTCGCCGTGCGTCGGCTCCTGTCCGAGGCCGCATCTCCCGGCCAGAAGGATACGAACAAGCTCGCTGTGGCCATGGCCTGGTTCGCGGCCGCCGGGGACTGGGAGAAATCTTGGCAGGCCGCTTCCCGGCTCGCTTCGGAGATCAAAATCGAGGATTAAACAGGGTTTGCCATGCAAACCCCCGTGATCAGACCAACCGCGCCCCTGTGGCGGCAGGTTTTGGCTGGCCACGGCGGGGCGGGCATGCCGCGGTTTCTCCCGCACGAACCCCCCGCGGCAGATGGGCCATGGGTTTCGGATCCATGGAGGGCGAGCGGCCCCGCGAGCCGCGGAACGTTCGACTCTCCAAGGCAAACACCTTGCCGCCTTGCCGACGGCGGCCGGGGCCGGCCGCCCTCCAAGAAGACAGCGCCGGTCCTGCGGTGGCTTATTGCATTCGCCTCGCTTCTACCCTTCGCCGTGGGTGCGCAATCGGTGCAGCCTCCCCGCACCGTCAGCGAGGCGGCATTCCGCCAGCAGTGGGTCGGGCCACAAGCCGACCGCATGTCGGACTTCATGCTGGGCGGAACGAACCAGGTGGAAGAGGTGACGGACTGGGCGGCGAAGATCCGGGAGGGCTTGCACTACGGATCGTTGCAAATAAGCCCCGGGCTCGGCGCGGGTTGGGAGTATTCCAACCGCACCGGGGCGGGCGTGCAGACCGACGCCTCGGACGACAACAGCCCCTACGTCGCGCCGTCGCTCGGCCTGATCTTCGACCGCACTTACGGACCGCTTTCCCTCAACCTCAACTACGGCGGCGGCTTCGTCTATTACGTCAATCCCGACTACAGCAACCAGCAGTCCGGCGGACAGCGCAATCCGCTCAACCAGACGTTGTCGATGCGGCTCGGCCACGTCGGGGTCCGTCACGAGGCGAATGTGACGGGCGGCGCCAACTACGGCACGGGACAGAACATCCAGGTGGGAGGCAACACGACGACGGCGAATTTCAGCCTTGGCGGCGACTACAGCTACCTCGTCACCGAGTTCTTCACGGTCGGCACCTTTGCCTCGTTCAACGCCACGCTCACTCGCTACGGCGACAGCAATTCCAGCGGCAGCGACATCAGCAGTGCGCGGTTCGGAGCCTCGGCGGACTGGCTGGCCACGGGCAAGACGACGCTCGGGTTCACGCTGGAGGGAGGGTGGACCGGCCAGTTGATCGAAGGATCCGACGACGGCGACACGCGTCAATACGTGCAGGCTTTGTTCACAGGCGAGCAGAGCATCACCTCGAAGCTCACCGTCGAGGCCGGGCTCGGCGTGGGCTACGTCACGAGTTCCGGGACGACCGATGTGGACAGCCAATACGTGGGCGCCCGTCCAGTCTATCAGATCGCCGTGAACTACACGCCCTCGGAGAAGACGTTCGCCCGCATCTACAGCAACTTCGAGGGCGCGGAGGTTGCGCCTGATTACGGGTTGCAGGTCGGTTGGAGGCCGCGGGAGACGACTTCGATCAGCCTTTCGGTTTATCAGGACCAGAACTACTCCTACACCACGCTCAGCCAGGTCCAGGTCAACCGGGGATTCGTGGCCGGCATCCAGCAGATGTTTTTCTCGAAAATCACCGTCGGTTTGTCCGGCGGATGGCAGCAGACGGAGAACGTCTCCCTCTCCAGCGACCAGAGCGACGGGGTGGACAACGACTACGCATTCTTCACCGGCAGCCTGCGCTGGGACTTGAACGATTGGCTTTACTGGCAGACGACGATCTGGGCCTCCAGCGGCAATACTCAACCCGGCGTCTCCGGCAACTACCCTGAGACAGTCGCCTCGACAGGTTTGAACTTGATCTTTTAGAAGGGGCGCGAGAGGGTTCCCGACCGCCAAAATGGGCCGCTGCACACACGCTTTTCTCCTCCTTTTCCTCCTCACCGCGGTGTCTCTGCGGGCGCAGGAGCGGGGGCCGTCGTCTGAAATGTCCGTGCCGGCCAAGCCCGCGGCCACTCCGATTGCCGCGCCGGCTGCCACCCCGGCCCAAGCTGCTGTTCCTGTTGTTGCGCCGCCCGCCGCGCCACCGGCGGTTGCTCCGGCCCCGGTTGGTCCCGTCGGGGCCATTTCCTCGGGCGAGAACGACTACGTCCTCGTTGTCGGAGACGTGATCGAGTTGAACATCTTCCGCGAACCCGACCTCACCACGCAGGCTACCATCGCCCGTGACGGCACGGTCCAGTTGCCGCTGGTGCGCGAAGTGAAGTTGGCCGGTCTTACCATCCGCCAAGCTCGCGAGATGTTGCGCGATCTTTACGACCGCCAGTTCCTCGTCAACCCGCAGGTCTTCCTGAACGTGGTGAAATACGCCCAGCGCAAGTTCACCATCATGGGCCAGGTTGCTCGGCCGGGGAGCTACGAGTTGCAGGGGGGCGAGCGTATCGACATCCTCGAGGCCATCGGCCTCGCCGGGGGCTTCACCCGCATCGCCGACCGCGGCCGCGTCGTCATCCAGCGCCGCGAGAACGGCGAGGTCATTGCCATCCGGGCCAACGCCAAACGCATGGCGGATGGCCGGGAAGCTCCGGTCGAGGTTCAGCCCGGTGACATCATCACGGTGACCGAAAGCTGGTTTTGACCGCCCTTCCATGAAGTCTTCAAGCCACGATCCTTTCGACCAGTCGCAAGAGAGTTCCGAGCCGTTCGATTGGCGGCACTACCTGCAGATCGTGCTGGAGCGGTGGTGGGTCGTCTGCTTGTGCCTGCTCCTCGGGGGAATCCTCAGCGCCTTTCTCATCAGCCGCGAACAAACCCTCTACGCGGCCCGCGCCGTCCTCTTCATCGAGCAGCAAAAGGAGCAGGTGCTCGACCGCGTCAAGAGCGTGCGTGAGGACGAGATCCGTTCGATCGACATGATCAACACGATCGTGGAGACGCTCAACAGCTACCCCATGGCTGATCGCGTCGCGAAGCGCCTCGATCTCGCCAAAGATCCGGCCTTCGTCTCGGCTGTGGAGTGGGACGCTGCCAAGGACGGCGAACTCACCAACGCGACCGCCGCGGGCTACCTGCCCAAGTTCGTGGCTTCGTCATACCGCGAGATGACGCGCCTCATCGACATTGTCTCCCGCAGCCCGGACCCGCAACTTTCCACCAAGCTGGCCAACGCCTATGCGGACGAATACCTCCGCATGCTCATGGAGCAGACAACGGAGGCCACGAAGTCCGCCTCCCAGTTCCTCGTCGAAGAGGCCGCGCGCCTCGGGGCCAAGATGAGGCTCGCCGAGGAGGCGATGCAGAGTTTCCGGGAGCGCGAGCGCGCGGCGTCGCTCGAGACAATGCTCTCCGAGGCTCAGGCCATCGTGGATCAAACCACCGTCGAGATGCAGCAACTCGAGGGCTTCATCCGCCTGCTCGACGCCGATCTGCTGGCTGTCTCCGGACTCGGTGGCGACACCGCCCAGCTCCTCCGGCTCGCCAATGTCGGTGCCGACCCGCGTGTTGCCCAGATGAACCTGCAAGTCGAGAGCCTCGAGCGGGAGATGGACGAGATGAGCCGTCGTTACCGGGAGGGCCACCCCGCCCACACCGGAGTCAAGACGCGGCTCGAGCTGATGCGCAGCAACCTCTCCAGTCTTGTCGCCGAGGTCATCGGTCAGCTCGAGGCCCGCCGCGCGCAGGCCGAGACACAACTCGGCAAGCTACGCGAAAAGCGCAGCAACGCCGAAAAGCGTCTTCTCGAGATCACCGGCAAGTCCGTCGAATACAACACGCTCTCCCGCAACCTCGAGGCCGATCGCGCCCTTTACGAATCCGTGCTCGCCCGCCTCAAGGAAGTGGACGTGACGAGTGGCCTCACCGACCAGTCGATCACCATCCAGGAACGCGCCTTGGGTGCCGGCCCTGTGCCGAGCCAGACGGTGAGAAACGTCCTTCTCGGCGTGCTTGGCGGCTTGGCCGTCGGCGTGGCCATGGCCTTCGGCCTCAACTACCTCGACCCGTCCATGCGGACAATCGAGCAGGTCGAGCAGCGCACCGGCCTCGGTGTCATCGCCGCCGTGCCGCGCATCAAAGCCAAGGCCGTGAGTGGTGGCGGCGGGGCCATGCTCCCGACCGTGGTCGATCGCAAGGGCATCGTCGCCGAGGCCTTCCGCACCATGCGCGCCACACTCGCCCTCGTCTCCGGGCGCGACAAGAACCGCGTGTTCCTGGTCACCAGCGCCATCCCCGGCGAGGGCAAGACTTTCACCAGCTCGAATTTCGCGGCGACCCTTGCCCAGCAGGATTTCCGGACGCTCCTCATAGACGCCGACCTCCGCAAGCCCTCCGTTTCCAAGCTTCTCTACAACGAGAACCTCAAGCCCGGCCTTTCAGAGGTGCTTCTCGGGACCACGACCCTCGACGAGGCGATCATCCAGACCAAGATCGACAAGCTCTCGCTCCTGCCTGCCGGAGGCATCGCTCCGAATCCCTCCGAGTTGCTCGCCCAAGGAAGGCTGCGCGAGGTCCTCGACGAACTGCGCGGCCGATACGATCGCATCGTCATTGACTCGTCCCCGGTGCTGGCCGTCCGCGACCCGCTCCTTCTCGCGCCTTACGTGGACGCCAGTTGTCTGATCGTCCGGGCCGGCTACTCGCCCAGCAAGGCCAGCGCCCAGGCCGTGCGCCTGCTGGCCGAGGCCAACGTCGCCGCCACGGGCGTGGTGCTCAACGCGGTGCGTCAGGGCAGCGGCGCCTACTACGCTTACGCCTACCGCACCTACGGGACCTACGGGGCCAAGGGTGTCTACGGCCAGCAACCGGCAGCGGTTGACCCGAGCGTCTGAACCTCGCATTTATGAAGATAACCTGCCTCGGCGCCGGCTATGTCGGCGGCCCCACCATGGCGATGATCGCGGCGAAGTGCCCGGACATCGAAGTCACCGTGGTTGATCCGAACGAAGCCCGCATCGCGGCGTGGAATTCCGACACGCTCCCCGTTTACGAGCCGGGCCTCGATGACGTGGTCCGCTCCGCCCGCGGCCGCAACCTGCATTTCAAGACCGATGTCGAATCGGCCATCCGGAGCGGTGACATCATCTTCGTCTGCGTTGGCACGCCCACCAAGTCCTACGGCATCGGCGCCGGGCGCGCGGCCGACCTTCGCTTCATCGAGAGCGCCGCCCGCATGATCGCGGCGGTGTCGGAAGGACCGAAGATCATCGTCGAGAAGAGCACCATCCCGGTGAAAACCGCGGAAGCCATGCTGACCATTCTCCGTTCGAACTCCCCCCACGGGGACTTCCAGGTGTTGTCGAACCCCGAGTTCCTCGCGGAGGGAACGGCCATCGCCGACCTGCAGAAGCCCGACCGCATCCTCATCGGTGGAGAGCGCACGCCAGGGGGCGAGGCGGCCATGCAGAAGCTGGTCGATGTTTACGCCCGCTGGGTGGATCGCGACCGCATCATCACGACCAACCTCTGGTCCTCCGAGCTTTCGAAACTCGTGGCCAACGCCTTCCTCGCCCAGCGCATCTCCTCGATCAACTCGATCTCCGCGCTCTGCGAAGCCACCGGCGCCGATGTGGATGAAGTCGCCCACGCCATCGGCACGGATTCACGTATCGGGCCGAAGTTTCTCAAGGCCTCGGTCGGCTTCGGCGGTTCTTGCTTCCAGAAGGACATCCTGAATCTTGTCTATCTCTGCGAGCACTTCGGCTTGCCCGAGGTCGCGGCTTACTGGGAGAGCGTGGTCCGCATGAACGACTGGCAGAAGTCCCGCTTCACCCGCCAACTCGTCCGCACCCTCTTCAACACCGTTTCCGGAAAACGCATCGCCGTCCTCGGCTTCGCGTTCAAGAAGGACACCAACGACACTCGCGAATCCGCCGCCATCCACGTTGTGCGGGAGTTGCTCGAAGAGAACGCCACCGTGGTCGTTTACGACCCGAAAGTTCCCGCGGACGAGATCCGTCGCGATGTGCTGGGGCCGGGCAAGGACGACCAGCGACTCGAGGTTGCGGCTTCGGCCGAGGAGGCCGCGGCCGGAGCCCACGCGTTGGCCGTGCTCACCGAATGGGACGAGTTCCGCGCGCTCGACTTCTCCCGGATCCACGCCGGCATGCACAAACCCGCCTTCGTCTTCGACGGGCGCAACATCCTTCCCCGCGCCGCCATGGAGAAGCTCGGCTTCCGCGTCTTCGCCATCGGCAAACCCCCGGCCGCCTGACCCTCAACCCGTCACCACCCATCATGCGCATCCTCGTCACCGGCGGCGCCGGCTTCCTCGGTTCCCACCTCTGCGACCGCCTCATCGGGCAGGGGCACGAGGTCATCTGCCTCGACAACTTCTTCACCGGCCGCAAGCAGAACATCGCCGGCCTCGTCGGCCATCCGCGTTTCGAACTCGTCCGCCACGACGTCATCGATCCCTTCAAGTTCGAGGTTGACCGCATTTACAACCTCGCCTGCCCGGCTTCCCCGCCGCATTACCAGTTCAACCCGATCAAGACGACCAAGACATCGGTCATGGGCGCGATCAACTGCCTCGGACTGGCCAAGCGCGTGCGCGCCCGTGTGTTCCTCGCCTCGACCTCTGAGGTTTACGGCGACCCGGCTGTCCACCCGCAACCGGAAACCTACTGGGGCAACGTCAATCCCATCGGCCGGCGCTCCTGCTACGACGAGGGCAAGCGCTGCGCGGAAACACTCTTCTTCGACTACCACCGGGAGAACAAGGTGGACATCCGCGTCGTCCGCATCTTCAACACCTACGGTCCGCGCATGAACCCCGACGACGGTCGCGTCGTCTCGAACTTCATCGTGCAGGCCCTGCGCGGCGAGGACATCACCGTCTACGGCGACGGCTCGCAGACGCGGTCATTCTGCTACGTGGACGACCTGATCGAGGGCTTCCTGCGTCTGATGGAGCAGACGGACACCGTCGGCCCCGTCAACATCGGCAACCCGGGCGAATTCACCATGCTCGAGCTGGCCGAGGTCATCCTGCGCAAGGTCGGCGGCAAGTCGAAGATCGTCCATCGCGAGCTTCCGGCCGACGACCCGCGGCAGCGCCAGCCGGACATCACTTTGGCGAAGAAATACCTCGGCTGGGAACCCACCGTCCCGCTCGAGGAGGGCATCGAGAAAACGATCACCTACTTCCGCGACGAGATCTGAAGCCCGGCCTACTTGAGGCCCAGCACGTCCTGCATGTCGTAGAGTCCGGCGGGCTTCCCCGCCGCCCACTTGGCCGCACGCAACGCCCCGCGGGCGAAGGTGTCGCGGCTCGAGGCCTTGTGGGTGAGTTCCAGGCGTTCCCCCGGCGCCGCGTAAACCACCGTATGGTCGCCGACCACGTCGCCGCCGCGCAGCGCGTGGATTCCAATTTCGTCGTCTGTGCGCTCCCCGACCAGGCCGGCGCGACCGTGCCGCGCCGCTGTCGCGTAATCGAGTTTTCGCACCTCCGCGAGAATCTCGGCGAGTTGGCGCGCCGTGCCGGACGGCGAGTCTTTCTTCAGGCGGTGGTGCATCTCGACGACTTCGAGGTCGAATCCGGGTCCGAGAATCTCCGCGGCTTTGCGTGTGAGCCAGAAGAGGGTGTTCACCCCCACGCTGTAGTTCGGCGAGAAAACCAGCGGGATGCTCCGCGCTGCTGCGGCAATCTGCTCGCGCTCGGCGGATTCGTGCCCGGTCGTTCCAATGACAAGGACCTTGCCCGCCTCCGCGCATGCTTTCGCCACGCGAGCGGTGATCTGGGTGGCCGAGAAGTCGATCACAGCATCGCAACGCGCCAGCGCGGGCTCGAGGTCGTCGCCCGCATCCACCTGCGCTGTCACGGCCAGAGAGGGATCTTCGCCCGCGCAGCGCACCAAGGCTTGGCCCATGCGGCCCTTGGCCCCGAGGATGCAGAGGTTGAGCGGTGCGGTCATGGCAGGAGTCCGAGGGACGACAGCGTGTCGTCCACCACGCGGCGGCTCTCCGGCGACATCTCGACGAGAGGCAGCCGCAACTCGGGGGAAAGGCCGAGCAGCAGCGAAAGCGCATGCTTGGCCGGGGCCGGGTTGCTCTCGATGAAGAGGTTCTTGAAAAGAGGATAAAGGCGCCGGTGCAGATGCTCCGCACGGGCCATGTGGCCTTCGCGCGCGGCCGAGACCATCTCGGCGACCGGTGCCGGGGCGACGTTCGACGCGACGCTGATCACCCCGACTGCCCCCACGGCCATGAAGGGCAGGGTGAGCGAGTCGTCGCCGGAAAGGATTTGGAACGAGTCAGGCAGGACCTGGCGCAACTGGCTCACACGCTCGACGCTGCCGCCGGCTTCCTTGATCGCCACGATGTTCGGGCAGTCCTCGGCAAGGCGGGCCACGATCGGGATTCCGATCTCGATCCCGCAGCGCCCCGGGATGCTGTAAAGCACGATGGGGAGCTTCGTCGCCTCCGCAATCGCTCGGAAGTGGCGGTAAAGTCCCTCGGGGGACGGCTTGTTGTAATACGGCGCCACGATGAGCGCGGCGTCCGCGCCCGCCGCCTCGGCATCCCGCGTCAGCCCGATCGCCTCATCCGTCGCATTCGAACCCGTGCCTCCGATGACCTTCACGCGGCCAGCCGCGATCTCGACGGAAGCGCGGATGACCTCGCGGTGCTCATCATGCGAGAGGGTGGGGGACTCGCCGGTGGTGCCGACCGGCACGATGCCGTCCACGCCGCCCGCGATCTGCGCTTCGATCAGGCGGCGAAGACCGTCGTAGTCCACGCTGCCATTGCGGAGAGGGGTGACGAGCGCTGTGTGGGTTCCGGCGAACATTCCCAGAGTCAACTAGACGGAGATTTCGCCTTCAAAGACAAAATCCGCCGGTCCCGTCAGCACGACGTTGCGAAAACCGGCCGCAGAACCTTCGAATGAAACCGTCAAGGTGTCCCCGCCCTTCACCAGCACGCGAACGGGTGACGCTGCGCCTGTCAGGGCCGCGAGGGTGAGTGCGCTGGCCACCACACCGGTGCCGCAGGCGAGGGTCTCGTCCTCGACGCCGCGCTCGTAGGTGCGGATGGCGAGGTCCTGTGGTCCGAGTTGACGGACGAAGTTCACATTCGTTCCCCGGGGTTGGAAGTGATGGTGATGCCGCAGGGCCGCACCGATCCCGCGGACGTCGGTCCCTTCTAGGTCATCCACAAGAACGACCGCGTGCGGCACGCCGGTGTTGATCGAATAAACGGTCAGGCTTTCCCCGGCGGCGTCCAAGCCGACCCCGTCCGCGAACGGGCCCGGCTCGCTCATGCCGAGCGAGACGAGTTCGCCGTCGAGCCGCGCCGTGATGACGCCTGCCGGTGTTTCGAAAGAGATCGCACCCGAACTGGTGGGAGCCACACGCTGGACGAATCTTGCGAAGCAACGGGCGCCGTTCCCGCACATCTCGGCCTCGGCGCCGTCGGCGTTGTAGTAGCGCATGCGGAAGTCCGCTCCGCCCTCGGCCCTCTCCACCGCAAGCAACCCGTCAGCCCCGGCCCCGCGGTGACGGTCGCACAGGCGGGCGATCTGGTTGTCGGTCAAGGCGAGCGCCCCGTCGCGGTTGTCCACCATGACAAAGTCGTTGCCCGCCCCGTTCATCTTGGTGAAGCGCAAGTTCGGCATGGCGGGATTCTCCCCAGCGCCTCGCGCGTGTCAACCGCGGCGCGGTGCTTCTCATCTGCGCGGTGGTTTCCATGCGCCACCCGCGCTAGATTGGGGGTGTGGGTTGCATCCTCACGCGTTGGATCGTCCGCGGCACCGCCTTGGCCGCCGCGTTGCTCGGCGCGTGTGCCCCGGAGAAAGAGGCGCATGTCCAGGGTTACGTCGAGGGCGAGTTCGTGCACGTGGCCTCGCCCTTCGGGGGGCGGCTCGAGAAGCTGGCGGTGCAGCGCGGGCAGCAGGTTGGGGCAGGGGACCTCCTCTTCACGCTCGACGACACGGCCGAGCGCGCGGCGCGCGAGGAGGCAAAACACCGCGTGGCTCAAGCGGAGGCGCAACTCGAGGACGCACGGCAGGGTCTTCGACCGAGCGAGATCAACTCCATCGAAGCCCAACTCGAGCAGGCCAAGGCGTCCCTCGCGCTGGCCGAAGTAGAATTGGAGCGGCAGCAGAAGCTCCTCGTCTCGCGCGTCAGCTCCCAGCGCGATGTGGATCTGGCCAAGACGACGCGCGACGAGGGCCGACAGCGCGTCGCGCAGCTTATGGCAACCATGGACACCGCGCGGCTCGGGGCGCGTGAGGAAATGGTCAAGGCGGCCGACCAGAACGTCCTCGCGACGAAGGCCGCCCTAGCCCGCGCCGATTGGAACCTCGCGCAGAAACAGCAATCTGCGGCTGTTGCCGCGCTCGTTGCGGACACCGTTTACCGTGAGGGTGACTGGGTGCCTGCCGGCAACCCCGTTGTGTCCCTGCTCCCGCCCGGCAACGTGAAGGTGCGCGCTTTCGTGCCGCAGGAGGTGATCGGCCGGGTCCAAGTAGGCGCGCCTGCGGCAGTCATCGTGGACGGTGTCGGGACACCCTACCCGGCGCGCGTGTCTTTCATTTCCCCCCGCGCCGAGTTCACCCCGCCGGTCATCTACAGTCAGAAGATGCGGGAGAAGTTCGTCTTCCTCGTCGAACTCTCCGTGGACCCGGAGACCGCGGTCAAGCTGCACCCCGGCCAGCCGGTGGATGTGGACCTGACCCTCTAGCGACCATGGCCGAGTTCGTGATCGACGTGCGGGGCATGACCAAGCGCTTCGGCTCGCGCACGGTCGTCAACCACATCGACCTCCGCGTCGGCGCCGGGCAGATCTACGGCTTCCTCGGGCCTAACGGCAGCGGCAAGACCACTTTCATCCGCATGCTGTGCGGGCTTCTGCGGCCGGATGACGGGAGCGGGACCTGTCTCGGCTTCAACGTCCTGACCGAGAGCGCGGCGATCAAGCGCCAAGTCGGCTACATGACCCAGCGGTTCAGTTTCTACGAGGACTTGACGATTGCCGAGAACCTCGATTTCGTCGCGCGCGTCTATGAGTTGCCGGACCGTCGGGCCGCGGTGGACAACAGTCTGGAGCGCCTCGGCCTGGGCGACCGGCGCAAGCAGTTGACGGGACAGTTGTCCGGCGGTTGGAAGCAGCGCATGGCCCTTGCCGCCTGCCTGCTCCACAAGCCACGCCTCCTGCTCCTCGACGAGCCCACGGCCGGCGTGGACCCGAAGGCACGGCGGGATTTCTGGGACGAGATCCACGGGCTCGCGGCCGACGGGCTCACATTCCTCATCACCACGCACTACATGGATGAGGCCGAGCGCTGCGACCGGTTGGCCTACATCTCCTACGGCAACTTGCTGGTGGACGGGACGGTGGATGAGGTCATCGCGGGGGCGCGCCTCACCACCTACGCGGTGACGGGCCCGCGCTTGGCGGAGCTCGCACGGGAGTTGCGCGGACGGCCGGGCGTCGAGCAGGTCGCCATGTTCGGGCAGGAACTCCACGTGAGCGGCGGCGATGAGCAGCTGTTGGACGAAGCGGTCGCCCCGTTCCGTGGGCGTGGTCGCGAGTGGCGCCGAGTGCCCTCCGGCCTGGAGGATGTGTTTATCCACCTCATGCAGGGCTCGGAGGACAACTTCCGTCCATGAGTGCGTCTGGAGGACTCTCGCCGGCGCGCCTGTGGGCCATGGTCGTCAAGGAGTTCATCCAGATGTCCCGCGACCGGTTGACCTTCGCCATGATCCTCGGCATCCCGCTGATGCAACTCGTGGTCTTCGGTCTCGTGATCAACACGGATCCCCGCCACATGCCCGCTGCGATCGTCATGGCTGACAATGGTCCGCAGGCCCGCACTTTGCTCCACGGGCTCAAAAGCAGCAGCTACTTCGACTTCGAGCGGGTCTTGGAGAGTGAGGAGGAGGGCGCCCAGCTGCTGCGCCGCGGCGAAGTGCAGTTCGTGGTCAGCATTCCCGAGAATTTTTCGCGCGACCTGCTGCGCGGCGACCGTCCTGCCGTTCTCGTCGAGGCCGACGCGACCGATCCCACGGCGATCAGCGGCGGCTTGGCCGCGCTCGACGGCGTCATCAACACCGCCATGCTGGCCGACTTCAAGGGGCCGCTGGCCCGGCTCGCCCCGCAACCGCCTGCCATCGAGATGCGGGTCCACGCCCTCTACAATCCCGAGGCCATCACGCACTACAACATCGTGCCCGGGCTCATGGGCGTCGTTCTCACCATGACCCTCGTTCTCATCACCGGGCTGGCCATCACGCGCGAGCGCGAGCGCGGCACGATGGAGAACCTCCTGGCCATGCCGCTGCGGCCCACCGAGGTGCTGCTCGGCAAGATCACCCCCTACATTCTCGTCGGCTACATCCAAGTGACGCTCATCTTGCTCGCCGCCCGCTACCTCTTCGATGTGCCGATCCACGGGAATCTCGCCCTGTTGCTGCTGGCCTCGCTCTTCTTCATCGCGGCCAACCTTGCGATGGGCATCACCTTCTCCACGATCGCCAAGAACCAGTTGCAGGCGATGCAGATGTCCGTCTTCGTTTTCCTGCCCTCCATCCTGCTGTCCGGGTTTCTCTTTCCTTTCCGCGGCATGCCCGCCTGGGCTCAGGTGATCGGGGAAATCCTGCCCATCACCCACTTCATCCGCATCGCCCGCGGCGTCATGCTCAAGGGAATCGGCTTCGATGAGCTCGGGCGCGAACTCTGGCCGATCGCCCTCTTCGCCCTAATCGTGCTGACTTTGGGCGTCAAAAGATACCGCCAGACCCTCGACTGAGTCCTCCATGGAGGAGGCTTTTGGCTTGTGCTGATTGGGCGGGGCATATTGGATACGAAATTGGCCGAAAGTATGCCGCCAGACACCAATTTCGCTCACCGCGCTCTTCTCTGTATCGTCTTCGGACTGTTGCTTTTGGCCAACAGTTCTGAGGCGCAGGACGTATTGCGGCCATCGCTCGGCGGCGACCGCGCGGCCAACCCGATCTATTCGAGCCCGGTCCCGGCCTCGCGTTACAATATCAAGGTCGGCCCGGTGAAGATGCTGTTCAACGCATCCGTCAACACCGGCTACAACTCCAACATCAACGTCTCCGAGGAGAATCCGATCGGCAGCCTTGTCGTGAGCCCCCGCATCGGCATGGGCGTGTTCTGGCCGATCACGAAAGTCAACCGCCTCCGCTTCAACGTCCAGTTCGGCTACGATTATTACGCGTCGGATCCCAGCTACGGCGGGCAGACCTTGCTGATTTCGCCGGAAACGGAGTTCTTTTTCAAC
Source organism: uncultured Chthoniobacter sp. (assembly GCA_964609925.1). Taxonomy (GTDB): domain Bacteria; phylum Verrucomicrobiota; class Verrucomicrobiia; order Chthoniobacterales; family JACTMZ01; genus JACTMZ01. Next base: position 40,642 of record CAZSUJ010000001.1, read on the forward strand.
ATGCTCGTCGGCGACGTGAAGATCACCCTCTTCGACCGCCCCTCGATCACGAACAACCCTGTTGATAATCCGACGCTCAGCAACGCGGTCGACTACTCGATCTTCAGCAACACGGGCGGCATCAACGTCATCTGGGACCTGAACGACGTCCAGCTGGGCGGCGGCTATTCGAACCTCATCAACTACGCCATCAACGAGGAATTCAATTACCTCAACCGCATCTCGAACCAGGTCTTCCTCAACGGATCGATGCTCGTGCAGCCTTACCTTCGCCTCGGTCTCGAAGGCACCGCGTCGAACACCTACTACATGGAGGGTTCCGCCCCGGGTTCCAACGCGCTCAACAACAGCATCGACTACACCATCGGCGGCTTCGCCCAAGGCAACATTTCGCGCTACATCGACTACACGATGGGCGCCGGTTGGCAGATCACCGACTTCAGCGAGAGCAACAACCCGCTCAACACCGGAAACTACAGCAAGCCCTACTACTACCTGAATGTGGACCACACGCTGAACCGCTTCTTCAGCCACCGCCTCAGTTCCGGCTTCGAAGGTATCCCCAGCAGCGAGTCGAACTGGCTGGCCCTGTTTTACGTGCGCTGGAGTTTCAGTTGGATGGTGATCAAGGACTGGTCCCTCGGCGGCTCGGCCTTCTATGAGAACGGCACCGAGTCTGACGGCCCGAACTCCGAGGACTTCAACCGCGTCGGGGGCAACATCGCCCTGACCCGCCAGTTGGGGAAGAACCTCGTCATGAGCCTCTACTACGGCGTCATGGGCAAGGACTCGACCGTGCTGTCCGACGGCTACAACCAGCAGTTGTTCGGGGTCAACATGACCTACAATTTCTGAGCACATGACCCGGCCTTCGCCGCGGATCGCCATCCGCACCGCATGCCTCTTCGCCGCGGCTTGCATCATCGCAGTCGGCCCCACGGCCCATGCCCAGCAGATCGCGCTTCCGGTTCCCGGCAGCCAGCGCCTCCCCGAGGCCACGCCTGCGGGCACGCCGCCGCCGGCCTACAACGACCCCAGTCCCTCCCGCGCCGGAAACGCCGCCGTCTCGGCCACCGTCTCGATGGACGTGCTCGACGATTCCCGCCCGCTCTCCCGCGGCGACATCGTCAACCTCCGCATCGTCGAGGACCGCGATCCTCCCGTCAGCCTGCAGATCACCGACGCCGGCGACCTCGAGGTCCCTTACATCGGCCGCGTTCGCGCCGAGGGCAAGAACCCCCGGGCCCTCGCTTTCGAGATCAAGTCGATGCTCGAGCGCGACTACTACCACCAAGCCACGGTGATTCTGGCCCTCGACATGGCCGGCCAGCGCTCGCCGGGGCGCATTTATGTCACCGGTGCGGTCAACGGGGCCGGACCCCAGGAAATCCCCGCCAACGAACGCTTCACCGTCAGCAAGGCCATCCTCCGCGCGGGCGGCTTCTCCGACTTCGCCAACCAGCGCAAGATCAAGGTCACGCGGGCCAAGCCGGACGGCACCACCGAAGCCTTCACGGTGGACGTCAAGGAAGTCATCGAAAAGGGGCGGCAGGACCTTGATATCGAGGTTCTGCCGAACGACTTTATCGTCGTTCCCGAGCGACTCATCAACTTCTAGCCCGCCATGCCAGTCACTCCCGACCACACGTCTTTCGCCGGCGCCCAGCAGCATGAGCGGGCCGAGATCCTGCAACTCACGTTCCAGCGCTACAAATACATGCTGCAGAATTGGTGGTGGATCCCGCTGCTCACCACCGCCATCGGTCTCGGCTTCCAAGCATGGATGGTCCTCAGCGCCCCGCCGCAATACCAGTCGAACGGCCGGCTCATGGTGTCCGGAAAGATCAGCATCCCCGAGGGCGCCATCTACAACGAGGAAGCCGCCAACTTCTTCGGCACCCAGCTCGAGCTGCTGCAAAGCTCCGAGGTCGCCCGCCGCGCCGACGCGCGCGTCATGGCGCTCAACCCGAACCTCGAGAAGGTGCCCGTGCGCCTCTACGCCAACGTCATCCCCAAGACGTCCATCTTCTCTGTCACCGCGCAGGGGCCGCAACCGCAGCAGACCAAGGCCTACATCGACGCCGTGATGGACGAGTTCATCGCCTACCGGCGGTCGATGCGCGCTGACAAGTCCGACGTCACCCTCAGCGCCATCACCGATCAGGTCGTGGACCTCGAGCGTGACCTGCGGAAAGCCGAGGAGGAATTGTTCAACTGGCAGAAGGAAAACAACGTCGTCTTCCTGCAGGAAGAGGGCAACAGCGCCGGAGCCTACCTCGCGCAACTCAACCGCCAGCTCGCGACGCTGCGCACCGAATACCAACTCCTGGAGACCCTCTCGCTGGAGCAGAACCTCGACCGGCGCAGCCAGGTCGACTCGATGTCCGACAAGCAGCCCGAGGGCATGAACGCGCTGATGAAAGGATTCGGCCCCGCCGCCGACTACCTCCGTGCGCGTCAGGAGCTCCAACTCCTGCGCGCCCAACTCGTCGAGATGGGCATCCACCTCAAGCCGCGCCACCCGAAGATGGCCGAGATCAACCAGCGCATCGCCATGCAGGAGCGCCTCATGGAAATCTTCCAGGGCCAGACCGCGGAACAGTTCGCCTCGCAGGTCGAGTCTCTGCAGGTGCAGATCAAAAACACCGAGGCCGGCATCAAGGAGTGGGAGGTCAAGGCTCTCGATCTCAGCAAGCGCCTCGGCGAATACGAGCGCCTCAAGAGCAAGGTCGAACGCCTCAAGGCCCTCTACGAGCGACTCCTGGCCAGCGTCCAGAGCGTGGACGTCAACCGCAACATCGACCAGGACGTGGTCACCGTCATGGAATACGGCACCACGCCCGCCATCGTCCGCCCCGACCTCGGCCGCGCGTTGCTCATGGGCGGCCTCGGTGGCTTCGCCGTCGGCCTCGGCATCCTCCTGCTCATCGGCAAACTCGACGACCGCTACATCTCCGTGTCCGAACTCGAGGCGCATTCCGAACTCGACGTCGTCGGCCTCATTCCCCGTCTCAAGGCCTCCGAGATGCACCCGCTGCAGGAGAACGATCGCCGCCACATCCTCGTCGAGTCCTTCCGCAACATCCGCTCAAGCATCCTGTTCATGCCCGAGGGCGAGTTCAACCCGAAGAGCTTCCTCATCACCAGCGCCATCCCCGGCGAGGGCAAATCCACCATCGCCATGGACCTCGCCATCACCATGGCCCTGGCCGGCGCCAAGACGATCCTTGTTGATGCCGACCTCCGCCGCGGCCGCCTCAACCGCAACTTCTCCACCAAAACCGAGCCGGGGTTGGCCGAGGTGCTCAAGGAAAGCGTGGCCCCGGAGGACGCCATCATCGACACCCACATTCCCAACCTCCGATTCCTGCCGCGCGGCAAGGTCCTCGCCGCCGGCACCGAGCCGATGCCCGGCAACAAGTTCTCCGAGATGCTCGCCGCATTCCACAAGCAATACGACTACGTCATCCTCGACAGCTGCCCGGTCCTTGCGGCCGATGATTCCAGCGCCATGGCCCCCTTCGTCGATGCCGTTTTCTTCGTCGTGCGTGCGCGCTTCACCTCCGCGCGGCTCTTCATCCGATCTCTCAAGCTTCTTGCCGTGCGCGGCGTCAACGTCCGCGGCCTCATCTACAACTGCGCCGAGATGGGCAGCTCCGACTACCCGTATTACCAATACAAGGAATACCACCGCGCCGCGCCCGCACCCGAGACCGTGCAGGCCTGATCTCGCAACGTTCCGCTTGCCCTATGCGCCCTTCGGCGCTATCAAGACCGTCCGCTCGGCTAGGTAGCTCAGTTGGCAGAGCAGAGGACTGAAAATCCTCGTGTCGGGGGTTCGATTCCCTCCCTAGCCACCTCTTTCAAAAGAGTGGTTGTGTAACAAAAGGCGGCGGGAGTGTAACAAGGGGTGAAGGGAGGGCGCGGTGACGCCTTCGTGGGAGGAGTTGCGCACGGTGGCGCTGGTCGCTTGTGGCCTGCTGGTCTTCGGCGGTTTGCTGCTTTTGGCGTTCATCGACGGGTGGCGGGCGCGTGATCGACAGGACGCGGAGAACCGCGATGAGGAGGGCGAGGGATGATGCCCGGCTCGGCAGCGGCGCTCCTCGGGCGCAAGGCGAATTGGCGGATGACGGTGCAACGTCTGATGGCGGAGCGCCGTCTGACGTGGGACCAAGCGACTCGTGAGGCGGGCCGCAGGGGTGGACGGAAGGCTTCTTTGCAATCGGCGGCGCTCAAGCTGCGGCGGGAGCGGGAGCAAAGGATGGGCCTGACCTGACGTGAAGGAAGGGGTGGATATGCACATGCACGCAACAGGGGGACTCCCAATGGATGGCTATGAGGAACGCACGGCTTCGGCCCGCCACACGGCGGAGGCGGAGCTGGTGCGCTGGATAGACGGGCTCTTGCTGGAGCAGCGGGTGCTCGTGCTGGGCTCGGAGCGGGCGGCGCGGGCTTGGGCGGACATGGATGCGCACGCGAAGCGGCGCTGGGCGTCGGGTGAGGGCGGGCATTCGGATGCGGGGATGGACCGCGATGCGGGCGAGATGTTTCGGGCCTCGTATGAGCCGAGCCCGGCGGAGTGGTGCGATTCTGCGGCGGACAACTTGGCGGAGCTGGCGGGGTGCGATCTGGCGACGGCGGAGGCGTTGTCGCGCTGGCACGAGGAGCGGATGGCAGACGGGGCGGATGAGCACGAGCGATGGCTGGTGCGGGCGGTGGTGAAGCACCTGGACGCGGCGGAGAATGTGCGGGTGGCGGCGGTGGCGCTGGCCTTTGCGCTCTCGGTGCCGGAGGTTTGGCTGGCTTCAGCGGCGGCAGGGCAGCGGCAACTGCTGCGCTGCACGCGGCAGATGGCGGCGGCGGCGGCGTTGGGGACAAGCCGCCAGAATCTCTCGAAGGAGGTCCGCCGTGCGGCGGCGGCGTTGGGAATCACGGAGGGGATTCACCTCAAGAATACGGCGGCGGTGGAGTCGTTCCGCCAAGCGAAGCTGCGCCGCCATTGGCGGGGCACGACTTGGCGGCGGGGCATGGGAGGGGGGAGATGAGCGGCGTGATTGCAGAGCTGCAAGAGCGGTTCGGGCTTTCGGCGGAGGGCGCGGCGCGGGTGGCGGCGTGGCACGAGGCTTGCGCGGAGGCTTCACGGAAGCAGGCGAATGCGGCGCTGCTGAACCGCGTGGTGTTGTGGGTGACGATGGAGGCGGACCGTGCGGGCTCGAAGGTGCGGGCGGTCGCGCTGGCGCTGGCGCTGCGGGAGAGGGTGGCCCGCCGGAAGGTTTTGGTGGAGGACGCGGCGGAGGCAGCGGCGTTGCTGGGGGTGAGCCCTTCGATCATGGCGTTCCATGTGGAACAGGCGGAGGCGTGGATGGAGGCGGGGACGGAGGAGCTGGAGCAATTTCTATGAGCACGACAACGAAAACCAAAGACGGGGCCGGAAGGCCGGAGTGGGCGGTAACGCCCGTGGGGTTGCAGGTGGCGGTGGGGGGCTCGGGGTTGAATCCCGCGCCGTTCCGCATTCTGCCGCATGGCATCGAGTTTGATGCGCGGCTGACGGAGGAGGAGTATCGCGGGCTGCTGGGGGCTCTGCGGACGATGCAGGACGCCTATGATGCGTGCCTGGGCTCGACGCTGCGGAAGGGCGTGGAGTGGTTCGGCAAGGACCGCGTGGAGGAATGGCTGGAGCAACTGGAGTTTCCCTACGCAACGGCGGTGCGGGCGCTGGTGATCTCGCAACTGGAGTTGGCCTTCGACGAGTGGACGGGGCTGACGGGGGAGCACTTGCATGTGCTTGGGCTGGCGTTCCGGGGCAACCAAGAGTTGCAGGAGAAGTGGTCGCGGCTGGTGCTGAAACACCAGCTCTCGCCGAAGGCGCTCAAGGTGAGCATCGAGCGGGGGGAGGTGGTGACGGACAAGGACATCGAGGCGACGAGTGGCCAGAAGACGGGCGGCTTGGGCTTCGAGTGGGAGCTTGAGCTGGCCTACAAGCAGTGGACTCGGCGCATCGGCGGGCATGATGCGGTGTTGCATTGGAGCCGCGATGCGCGGGAACGCTGGCTGGCGGGAGTGGAGCCGATCACGAAGCTGGCGGCAGAGGTCAAGGCGTCGCTGGAGCAAGAAACGGCGGAGGTGCAGGGATGAGCGATCAACTGAGCTTTTTGATCACGCTGCTTTATCACGGCGAGTTGCTGCGGTGCGCTCTCAAGGTGCCGCAGGAGGTGATGCCTTCGGATTGGCATGAGCACCCGATGGCGTCTGATTGTCTCGCCGTGCTGCTTGGGCGACTGCCTTTGCATGTGCGGTTGCTCGGCCCAATCGTGGAGGTGCAGGAGATTTTCGAGGTTCACGTTTGCAACGAGAAGGAGGTGCAGGGATGAGCAAGTTGCCGCCGAGTTCACCGGCATGGCGCACGTTTGTCGCGTCGTTGCTGCGGAAAGTGCTGCGAGGGGCATGCGTGACGGGTGAGGACATCCGGCACGCGATGGAGAAGTGCGGGGTCACGGCTTGCCACCCGAATGCGTGGGGCTCGCTGGTGAATTGGATGAAGTCGCAGGGGTATCTCGTGGAGACAGGGGAGATGCGCCAGCCGACCGACAAGCGAAGCAAGGGGAAGGCACGGCGGGTTTACCGCGTGCTGTGAGGGGAAAGGTTGCACGATGAGTGAAGAAAAGACACTGACGGAGTTCGGCTTTTTGGTGCCGACGAATTACTTGCGCGCGGTGGCGATGATGGCCTCGCGGGACGAGACACGCCTCGCCATTTGCGGGGTGCGGGTGGAGATCGAGGGAAGAAACGCGATGCTGGTGGGCACGGATGGTCGGCGGTTACTGGCGGTGCAGTGGCAGCCGCATCCGAGCAGCAAGGAGCCGCTGGCGCCGGAGCCGCTGGCGTTCACGGTGCCGCTCTCGATGATCAGGATGCTCAAGCCTGCGCGGAGCTTGGTGCATCAAACGATTGTGGAGCGGTATGCGGATGGCACGGTGGGGCTGGACCTCGGGGGTTCGTCGCGCGGGATGATGCTGCGCGGGAAGCAGCCGGGGGAGGGGAAGTTTCCTGACTGGCGCTGTGTGCCGCCGAAGGGGGAGTTGAAGCCGGTGCGCGCGGCGGCGTTCAACTCGTTCATGGCGTCTGAGATGGTGAGCGCGGTGATGATGCTGGCAGGGTGCAAGCGCCGCGACCCGCTGGCGGTGCAGCCGTGGGCGGAGGATGGCGACGCGATGAAGCCTATCGTGTGGCATTTCCCATCGCTGGAGTGCTCTCTCGACCTGTTGGCGATTCAGATGCCCATACGGTTCGACGAGAGGGTGGTGCCTGCGGCGGTGCCGAGGTGGGCGCGGGCGAAGGGCAAGGAGGTGGCGTCTTGAGCACGGCGACGGCAGAGGAGAAGACGAAGCTGGCGGCAGCTCGGCGCGCTCGTGATGAGGGCGCGGAGCGGGTGCTGGGTCGCGCGGGCCAGGAATGGCGCGAGCGGGCGGTGCGTATCATCCGCAAGGAGTTCAGCGGGAAGACGGGCACGGGGGAGGATTTCCGCCGTGTGTGCGAGCTGGCGGGGATGGTGGTGCATCACCCGAATGCGTGGGGGGCGCTGTGCTTGTGCATGAAGCGCGCCGGAATGCTGCGGGAGACGGGCGAATGGCGCGCGCCGCGCGAGCGGCGCAGCCACGCGCGGCCTACGCGGGTCTATGAGGTGTTGTGATGAGCTGGGTGATCTATCGCAACAAGCAGACGGGGGACCGCAGGCCATACCGCACGGAGCGGATTGCGCAGGCGGCGCGTCGGCGCATGAAAGACGGCGAAGCGTGGGTGCCGGTGAAGTCCCGCGCAAAGGTTGGGAAAGTTAGGAAGGATGGGGAGCTTTGAAGAAGAAACTTCGGTTGAAGCTGCGCGCGATCTTGAGCCGCCCGGAGGCGGGCACGGCCTTGAAGGCGCTGGAGGTGGCGGAACAGCACGGATGCGCGCTGGGCGTGGGCGGGCTGGTGGCGTTTTGCCAAACGGACAGGAAGACGCGCGAACGCTATCGTGCGGCGACGGCACTCCGCCGCGCCGAGGAAAGTGGCGCGAACGAGACGGGAGGTGCGCAGTGAGTGAGGGACGTTCGATGGGGGCGATCACGCGCGAGGACGCGGAGCTGTCGCTGCTGCTCGATGAGGGGTTCGCGGGGGCGATCTCGGCGGAGGCGGCTCGGCGGCTGCTGGCGGAGTTGCAGGCGGCGCGGCGGGCGCAGGCCAAGCTGAACCGGCGCTGCCAACAGGCGGAGTCGATCATTGCGAAGTCGAAGGTGGTGGAGAACCGCCCTCGACACGGCCAAGGGCGTAGCTTCGGGCGGGCGCTGGCGAATTACGCGGCGGCGGAAGCGGCGCGGAAGCTGGAGGAGGCGCTGGGGCTGCTGGAGCGCGCGCTGGGCGAACTGGATAACATCGCCAAGGCAAACTCGCGCGAGTGGGGGGAGATGAAGGACCAATTCGAGCCGTGGGCGAAGAATCGCGCACGGCACACGCATGAGGAGCTGTCGGCGAAGATGAGGGAGGTGCGGGGATGAAGGAGCGCGGGCTGATGTATAAGGACGTGATGGTGCGGGCGTTCCTCGAACGCCGGAAGACCATGACGCGGCGGCTGGTGAAGGATGCGGACAGGGATTTCTGGACGCACCGAGGCTGGAGGCCCGTGGTGGCCTGCGGTCGCGTGATCGAGTGGGAGACGCTGGACAAGAAGCATGTGTTCGGCGCGGGGGCTCCGCGCCCGACGTGCCCGCATGGGATTCCAGGGGATAGGATTTACGTGAAGGAGACGTTTTTGTGGGACAACGACGACTATGTGGCTCGCTACAAGGCGGAGCCTTGGATGGGGGAACCGGACCCGGATACCGCAGAAGTGTATTACCGCGCAAGCGAGCCGAGCCCGGAGATTTTCGACGGGCGCTGGCGTTCGCCGATGTTCATGCCGCGCTGGGCGGCGCGGTTGCGGCACGACATCGTGACGGTGCGGCTGGAGCGGTTGCAGGAGATCACGGAGGAGGATGCGATTGCGGAGGGGATTGAGCGGGGGGATTGCGGCCTGTGGCGGAATTACGACCCGAAGTTGCGGTTGGGTTGGACGGCGGTGGATGACCCGCGACTGAGCTTTATGACGCTGTGGACGATGCTGCACGGGCGGGAGTCGTGGGACGCGAACCCGTGGGTGTGGGTGTTGGAACTCAAGGAGAGGGAGTGATTTTATGAAGAACGCAATCGAACTAATCACAGCCGAGCGCGAGCGGCAGGTCTGCGCAGAGGGATTCACACTCGCGCAGGATAACAACTACCGCAGCGGGGAGCTTTGCGATGCCGCGATTTGCTATGCGGTGGCGGCTGCAAAGCAAGCGCGGGGTGAGTCGTGGAATTACCTCGCGTTGATGCATAGAGCGGGTGAGGTGCCTTGGCCTTGGGAAGACCGCTGGTGGAAGCCGAGCGAGGATCAAATACGCAACTTGGTCAAGGCTGGTGCGCTGATCGTCGCGGAGATCGAGCGGCTGCAACGGCAACAGCGGCGCGATGAGGGGGCTTGATTTATGAAGAAGACGACGAAACTGAATGTAGCCTGCGTGGCGGAGTGCGTGCTGCGCCCGTGGCCGAGGAATGCGGTGGCGCTGCGCACGGCGAAGACGGGCGATACCATCGTGGGCGTGGATGACCGGGGCTGCGTGTATGCAAGCCGTATCAACCACAAGACGACGATAGGGTGCAACGTGAATCGGCATGATGTGGTGTCGTGCCTAGTGAAGCTGCGCGTGTTGACGGAGGTGCAGCGGGCGGAGTGGAAGGTCTGGGCTCGCCAGCGCGAGGCGTGGAACTGCCGCGTGTGGGCGGCGTCCGGGCTGTTGCGTAATGCTGAACAGGCGGGGCTGCGTTTGACGCGGAAGCAGATCGACCACTTGCGCGAAATCACAGGTGAATTGGAGGTCGCGGTATGAGCGCGACGTTCCGTTTTGGCAAGACGCTGGTGCATGTGCTGGCGGAGGGGTGCGAGGACTGCGGCGCGGCGGTGGGTCCGTGGTCGCCGCAGGGGCGGCGCGTGCTGGTGACGGTGGCGGGCGCGCATGTGATGGCGGACCTGCCGCTGTGCGAGGAGTGCGCGGGGAAGCGACCGGCAGGGGAGTTTGCGGGGCTGACGCCTGCGCACTCGGACAAGCCTCTAGGAGCAAGACTACCATGAACAAGTATGCAGAGCAGGCCGCACGAGCACGTGCGGCGGGAAAGCAGCGCCGGATGTGCCTCGTGAAGCGGCGGTTTGACTCGGCCCAGGAGGCGGAGCAGAAGGGGCAGCGGGTATATCAATGCCCGTGCTGCGGCGGCTGGCATCGGAGCGGCGCGGAGGCGCGGCTGATCGCGGAGTTGAAACGGAGGGCTGGGCGATGATGGCGTGCCGAGTGTGTGGCAAACAGGTGGCGGAGCTGGTGCGCTTGAGTGGGTGCCGGTGCCGTGAGTGCTGCAACGCGGCGCAGCAGGCGGCGGAGGAGCGCGCGCCGATGGTGGCGGTGCTGGCGAAGGCGCTGGTGAAGGAGCGCCGCGAGCATTACCTGCTACGCGAGCGGCTGGCGGGGAGGCTCGTGGGGTTCGGACTGGAGCGTGCCGATGTGAATTGGTCGGAACGCATGATGTGCCGTGTGGCGCTGCCGGTGCCGGTGCGCGAGGTGGCGGAGATTTTGCGTGTGATGTCGAAGCTGGCTCAAGAGGACGGGATGGAAGCGCGCTGTGAGCAGCGGGGGCAGTTCCTTGAGATTTTCAAGATTGGTCCGATGAAAGGAGGCGAGTGATGGGTGAGATGACGAAGATCGAGTGGGCTGACCATACGTTCAATCCGTGGCGGGGTTGCACGAAGGTATCGCCGGGCTGCGCGCACTGCTACGCGGAGGCGCATGACAATCGCTTTGGCGGCGGGCATTGGGGTAAGGGTGCGCCGCGCCAGCGGACCAGCGCGGCCAACTGGAACCAGCCCCTAAAGTGGCACAGGGAGGAGGAGGCTAAGCGCGTCTCGCACGAGGAGTTCGTCAGCAACCGCCGCCCGCGGGTCTTCTGCGCGAGCTTGGCCGACTGGCTCGACGACGAGGTGCCAGCCGCTTGGCTGTTCGACCTTTTGACCCTTATCCACAAGACCCCCAACCTCGATTGGCTCCTCCTCACCAAGCGCCCGGAGAATTGGCAAAGCAGGCTCCGGGCTGCTGCCGGTCAGTGCACGGTCGATCCCCTGGACATCACGGATCGCATTTACGCCTGGCTCGAAGGGTCGAGGATCTGGAGCAACATCTGGATCGGCACGACGGTTGAGGACCAGCAACGCCTCGACGAGCGCATCCCAGAATTGCTCAAGATTCCGGCGTGTGTGCGGTTCCTTTCATGCGAACCGTTGCTTGGGCCTATAGACTTTGCCAAGGGCGGCTGCGCGGCTTGGATGGGTCTGATTGAGTGGGTGATCTGTGGTGGGGAGAGCGGGCCGCACGCACGACCAATGCACCCGGATTGGGCTCGCTCGCTGCGCGATCAATGCGCGGCGGCGGGGGTGCCGTTCTTCTTCAAGCAGTGGGGGGAGTGGTTCCCCGGACATACGAATGACGGGTTCATTCCTGATGAGGACCATCTGGAGTGTGGTGTGCCGGAGTTTGGGCGTGTGGATGTGCATGCGTTCCCGCCGGAGAGGGATGGCACTTATCAAGAGATGGGTCGGCTGGGTAAGCGCAAGTCGGGGCGCGTGCTCGATCTCCGCGAGCACGATGCTTTCCCCGCAGGGTTGAGAGGAGGAGTGAGCTGATGAGTGACGTGATGAAGCGGGTGCTGGCGCTGGGGCAGCGGCTCGAAGTGCTGCGTGCGGTGCGGGACAAGGCGCGTGGTGGCGGCGCGCTCGAAGTGAACGCGCTGTGGGAGGAGGACGCTGCTGTGGTGGTGCATGAGGGCGTGACAGCGGCGCGCAATGCGGTGGAACGGCTCACGCAGGAGACGGAGCGGCTGCTGGAGGATGCGCGCGAGGACATGAAGCAGGAGGTGCCACAAGACAAGGGGTAACGATGATGCACGATGACAAGGGTGGCAGAGCTGCGAAGGGGTGGCGCAGCACGGTGGAGCGTCGTCTCTCGACGGGAAGGAGGGACGGCGATGGCGCATGATGTGCTGGAGATCAAGGCGCGGGTGTCTTTGCGCGAGGTGATGGCCAGTGATGGCGTGCAGTGGCGTAGGAATGGCGCGGCGAAGTGGGTGGGCTTGTGCCCGCTGCACAAGGAGAAGACGCCTTCTTGTCATGTGTGGACGGGACGTGATGGCCATGAGCGGTTCAAGTGCTTCGGCTGCGGCAAGGGCGGGGATGTGGTGGACTATTGGCAGGCATCGCGCGGGGCGGAATGGGCGCGGGCGGTGGAGGAGTTGGCCGGACTGGCGGGATTGACGAGCGGGGTGGAGCCCTCGGAGCGGCGCGTGGTGCGGCCTGCGGCGCCGCCGCCCGCGCTATCCCCGATGGAGGGGGAGATTCGCGCGCGGTGGGATGAGGGTGTGGCTTTCTTGGTGGCCTCGGAGGAGGAGCAGGGGAAGATCGCGGACTGGCGCGGCTGGCGGCGTGAGACGGTGGCTGCGGCGGCGCAGGCGGGTCTGCTGGGGATGCCGCAGTATCGAGGGAAGCGGCGGGTGGCAACGGTGGTGCAGGTGCCTCCGGGGACGGCAGGGCATGAGGCGGGGTTCGAGGTAGGGTTCCACGCGCGGACGCCGGAGTTGAAGGGGAGGTTCCGGTTTGAGCCGACTGGCATCGGGTCGTGGCCGTTTGTGATTGGGAATGTGGCGGAGTGCTCGGCGCTGGTGGTGTTGGAGGGCCAGTGGGATGCGCTGTCGTTCTACGACGCGCTGACGAGTGACGGGGGAGAGTGGAATCCGGCTGTGGCAGTGATGGGGGTGCGCGGGGCGAATGCCTGGCGCAAGGTGCTGGAGTGGGGCTGGGACGCTCGGCGAGTGCAGGCGTTTGTGTTCGCGGATGGCGATGAGCCGGGAGCGGCGTGGCTTGAGGATGACGGCTTGTGCGGTGAGCTATGGGCACGCTGCCGCGCAGTGCATGGCTTTACGTGGGACGCAACTAGGTGCGACGGGGTGAAGGATTTCAATGATGCGCACAAGGTCTTCGGCAGACAGGTGAGCGCGCAGGAGTGGCGCGATTGCTTGAGGGCGTATTACGAAATTGGCGCGCGTTCTCGCTATCGCAGGGGGGGGAGGGGGGAATGACGGGGGCGCGCTCTAACGGGTCCAAGGGGACGGCCATGCCGAGCACGGTGAAGGTGCCTACGGTGCATCCGCTGTTGCCGGTGCCGAACGCGGGCAAGGACAAGTTCGATGAGCTGAAATTCGCGCAGAAGTTCCTCAAGAAAGCCGCGCCGCTCAAGATGCAGGGCGATGAGTGGTTCGCCTACGATGGCAAGGCGTGGCGTCCGACGATGAGGGACAGGTTTTCGCGGATGGCGATGGAGATTTTGCCGCCGAAGCATCGGCTGGCTCGGCACGGCAAGGCGGTGCTCGATCACATTCAGATGGTGCTCCAGTTGCAAGGAGAGGAGCGCATGGAGAGCGCCGTGCGGATGGATGACGAGGGGCGGGTATTGCTCAATGTGGCCAACGGCGTGCTACGGGTGACGGACTCGAAGGTAGAGCTGCTGCCGCACTCGCCTGACTACGGTTTCACAGGCTGCATGGCGGCGTCATGGGATGCTGCGCTGGCTGGCACTCCGCAGTTGTTCGGGCGAGTGGTGCAGGAGGCGCTGGCGGGCATGGACGACATGATGCTGCTGCAATGGTTCGCTGGCTACACGCTGTTCCCATCGTGCAAGGAGCATGAGGTGTTTTTGATTTGCTACGGTCCGAGCGGGACGGGCAAGAGCACGGTGGCCGATGCGATCTTCGCCGCGTTCGAGGATGACGTGCTGGTGAAGCATCTGAGCTTGTCGCAGATTTGTAGCAGCGGGCCAGGCAGTTACAGCTTGCCGAGTTTGCAGACCGCGATGTTGAACCTCGGCACCGAGCTGGATGCCCGAGAGATGGATGAGAGCGCGAATTTCAAGCAGCTTGTATCGGGTGAGCCAGTGGTGGCGCGAACGATTTACGGCAGGCCATTCACGATGACTACGCGCTGCAAGCTGTGGTTTCTCTCAAACAGTTTGCCTAGGTTCAAGAGCGGCACCGATGCCGAGATGCGGCGAGCTAGGTTCCTGTCGTTCGCCAAGAAGCCTGACGTGAAGGACGGGACGCTCAAGGAGCGTTTGAAGGGGGAGCGGAATCACATTCTCACTTGGATGGTCGAGGGATTGCAGGCGATTCTGGCTGGCATCCCCGCGCCGATGGGCAGTGTGGAGTCGCAGAGCGTGCTCAAGAAGTTCGAGCTGTCGAACGACCCTGTTGGTTGCTTCATCAGAGAGAACTGCATTGTGGACCCGACAGTGGAGGCTACCAAGGAGTCGATCTTCTCAGCGTTCCGCGAGTATCTGGAGGCCCATCAGTTCCCTCACAAGTCACAGGAGTATTTCTTCCGCGCTCTCTACGAGCGCAATTCCTCTGTGCAGGTGTGGCGCTACCGTAATCGCAGCCCCGAGTATTGGCTGCGGGGCATCAAGCTCAAGGACTCGGTGTAGCGCGCCCGCCGCCTGCCTCTCTTTCGCGCTATCTCTATGAGAGTGAGATAGCTGCGCGGTTTTTCAATCGCGCATCGTTATCGGCTTATCTGACACCTTTATCTCATGTATGCGCACGCGTGCCTAACCTTCCTACCCTTCTGCTTGTATGTTCTCTAAATCAAGAAGGTGAAGTTGTAGAGAGACGGCGTTAGGCAGAGACATAGGGCTGGAGGGTGGGCAGGGTGGGCAAGTTCAACCCACCACCAGGTAAAGGAATCTATTAACCCGCAAAGCCAAGGGGTTTGAGCGAAGCGACCCTTGAGTAAACCTGTGACTCGGGTTCTGGTTGACAAGTTAAGTTGAAGCGAGGAGGCGCGCGCATGGCGGAGGAACCGGCAACAGAAGGCAAACGAGTCACTTTGGCGCAGATTGCCGCTGATTGGGGGACAAGCGTGGCCTATGTGAGCCGGATGAAGAACGAGAAGGGGTGCCCGGTGGACAGCATCGAGGCGGCGCGGGCTTGGAGGGAGGAGCAGGCGCGCGGGGGGGTGGGATTTCGGAGCAAAAAAAAATCCCCGCCAGCCGGTGAGGCTGACGGGGATGGTGGTTTGGCCGAGGAGGAGGAGGCCGAAGATGCGCCGCCGCGACGCGGGTTGCTACGGCGAAGGAGTCTGAGGCAGATGGAGGCCAGTCTGCGGGCGTCCATCGAGATCGAGGAGGAGGCCAAGTATCTCGTGGACCGGGCGATTGCGGGGGAGCAGGTGTCGAAGCTGCCGTTGCTCATCCAAGCCTACAACAAGGCGAAGGAGGGGCGGTTACAGAGCGAGAAGATGGTGTTGGAGATCAAGCAGAAGGCGCGCGTGCTGGTGCCGTTCGATGAGGCGCGCGAGCTGTTCAACAAGGGCTGGGGGACGCTCATGGCGCGGCTGCGCGGCGTTTCGACCACGGCGGCGCCGAAGGTGTGCCCGCAGGACGACGTGACGGCGGAGAAGATCATCCGGGCGGAGATCGAGAAAGCGATAGCCGATGGCCAAAAGGTTTACGAACAAGTCATGGCATAGCGAGGCGCTGGACCGGCTGCGTGCGTTTTGTGCCGACACGCTGGCTCCCGCGCCGGACGAGCCGGTGTGGCAGTGGTTGGAGCGCCACTGCTACATCCGAGGGGACAATGAGGGCCAGTATTCGACCCTGTTGACGCCTTACGTCCGCGAGCCGTTGCAGGCGTTCGCGGACAAGTATGTGGAAGACCTGGCGCTGTGCTTCGCGGCGCAGACGGCCAAGACCACGGTGATGATGGGAGGCATTGCGTGGAAGCTGGTCAACGACCCGAGCGACACGCTTTGGGTGATGCCGGACAAAGAGCTGGGAGGTTCATTCTCGCGCAACCGATGGCTTCCGTGGGTGGACGATTGCGGTCCGCTGGCGGCGTTGAAGCCGAGCAACCGGCACCTCTACACGACGCGCGAACAGAAGTTTGCGCGTGCGGCGCTGTTCTTCGTGGGAAGCAACAGTCCGGGCCAGCTCGCCTCGCGTCCGTGCGGCACGGTGGCGATGGACGAGACGGACAAGTTCGGCCTGCGGAACGACCGGGAGGCGGGCGCGTTGAAGAATGCCGAGGAGCGGACCAAGAGCTTCAACTTCCCCAAGCGCATCAAGACCTCGACGCCGACAATCTACTACGGGGAGATCTGGCAGGAGTTTTTGAAGGGCGACCAGCGGTATTACTTCGTGCCGTGCCCGTGCTGCAAAAAGTTCATCCGCCTGCTTTGGAAGCAAGTGCGGTGGTGGCGCAAAGACCCGAGCGAGGCAAAGTCAAACGGCGAGTGGGACATGGAGAAGGTGGCCAAGAACACCCATTACGTGTGCCAGGAGTGCGAGGAGTGGTTGAGCGAGACATACCGCGCGGGGATGGTGCTCGATGGCGAGTGGCGTGCGACCAACCCGAATGCGGAAGCCAAACGCAAGAGCTATCATCTGAGCGCGCTGTATGCCCCGTGGAAACAGACGCGGTGGAGCGCGTTGGCTGTGCGCTGGATTCAGAGCAAAGCCACGCTGGACGGGCGACAGAACTTCATCAACTCCACGCTGTCCGAGCCGTTCGACGGCGAGAACGCCTACGATGTGGAGCCCATCGAATCCACGCCGTATCTGGTGGCCGACATCCAGCGCGACCGCACGCCGCTCATGACGGTGGACGTGCAGCAGCCGGGGTTTTGGTCCGTCGTTCGCGCGTGGTCAAAGACGGGCGAGAGCTGGTTGCTGTGGGCGGGGTTCTTGGAAACCATCGAGCAAGTCGAGGAGATGCAGGTCAAGTATGCCGTGGACCCGAATTTGGTCATGCTTGACGTGGCCGACCAGACAAACCTTGTGTGCCGGTGGATTGTCGATCACGACTGGCGCGGGGCGTGGGGCAGCAATAAGAAGGGGTTTGCGCACAACCTGCCGAACGGCTATCGGGTGCAGAAAATGGTGTCGCCGGTTCAATGGCGCGACCCGCAACTCGGCACGGTGTATGCGAGTGAATCCAATCCTCGCGCGCGCTACGTGTTCTGGAGCAACGACGCGGTGAAAGACGTGCTGGCGGTGATGCGGCATGCGGAGCCGAGGCGTTGGCACGTCCACGGCGACATCCCGCCGGAATACGTGAAGCACATGAATGCCGAGGTGAAGATGATGAAGCAGAACCCGGCGACGGGGCGTTACAGCGTCATCTGGAAGCAAGTGCGCAAGGCCAACCACTTACTCGATTGCGAGGCCATGCAGATCGTCAACGCGCTGTGCGCGGGCATCATTACCGAAGACTCGGAGAAGTATGCGAACGCGCAGGGCGCGCTCAAGCTGCATGATGGATAGGACGGATGGGACGGATAGGACTTATGGCGTGTCGGCTTCGGGGTTGCGGGGGTTGTCGGTGAAGTCGGCGAAGAACTCGTAGGCTTCGTTGAGGAGGCCCGCGACGTTGACTTCGTGGGTCGGCTGGTCAATCCAGAGAGGGCGCACCTCGTTGGTGGCTTCGTCCACGATGGCGAGGAAGCGGGGGAAGCGGGTGTGAATGATGTAGCCGTGGAGGTCGGCATCCCAATCGCCGCCGGGGTCGCCGTAGAGCCAGCGCGGCACGGCGTCCCAGCCTGGCCCGGCGGCGCGGGAGTCGTCGGCGCTGGGGTCAAAGCGGTCTTCGATCTGCACGGTGAAACCGTGGTCCTTGAGGCGTGCCACGGTTGCATCCATGACAGCCTGCGAGGCGCTTGGGTGCTTCGAGAGCATGATAGTGCAATCGGTCTGGTCCGGCTTGCCGTAAATGGCAAACGAGTCGAGCGCGCGTTGCACGAGTTGGTGGACGAGGAGTTCTTCGCTTTTCTTCATTCGGTGGGGGGGTGGGGTTCAGAGTCCTTGCATGGAGCTGTTTTCGTGTTGGGTTCGTTGTTCCTTGCGCCATGCAAGGTAGGCGCGGGAATGGATGTGAAGCATGAAGTCGGTGGAGTCGTAGCGGGCGGTGGCGGTGGGGCACTCCCATGTGTTGGGAGCGGTTTGAGTCCATCCGGTCGCGTTGGCATCGAGGAGGATGCGGATAGCGTTGTCCGAGATGGGTTCCGGGTCGGCTTGGTGGGTGCGCTGCTTTGAGTAGGCGATGGAGCCAGCGTTGCCGTAGTGCCACCCGCTGATCAAGACGAGGAAGCCGCGCGAGAAGAAGGCGCTGCCGCCGTATTGCAGGGGGTCGCCGTAACGGGCAACGAGTTGCTGACGGTTCTCGCCCAGGCGGGCCGAGGCAGAGAACGCGCTGCCGAGTAAAACAAGGATGAGGATGGTGGTTTTCATCGGGAGAAGGTTGACACATCAGGCGGGGTATGTTCAGCAAACTTCCTTCGGTTTTCTTCGGCACGGGGTATGCGTCCAACGGGAGCAACATCACGCTGCCCATCGCCGGATTTCCCGAACTCACGTCAGGCGAGGCGGATGCGACCACGGGCGACAGCCGCAAGGTGCTCTACGCCGTGCTCGACAAAGTGCAGAAAGCCATCGCGGCACTGCCGGACGCGGACAAGCCGGTGAGGCTCAACGTGACACGCTCAACCACGGCTCCGAACGCGGCCAATCAGTTCGTCGTTTCGTTCAACGTCGCGTTCACGCTTTCGGCGGCTGGCGCGGACGTGGCCGACGAGTAATTTTACGGCACCCTCCGTGCATAGCAGACCCGGTGGCCTTGCGGCCACCGGGTTTTTTGCTATGCCGCCCGGCTTACCGCGCACATGCGCGGGGTCGGGAAAGTGAAAGAGTTGAGGGTTGAGGGATGAGGGTTGAGAGATGCTATGGCGAGCGTTTGCGGCGGCGGGGTTTGACTTCGACGGCTTGGATGTCGATGTGGTCGCGTGGCAGGTAGGCGCGTTGGCCGAACATCTGTTTGACGGCGCGCAGGGAGATCACGGCGTCGATGGTGAGGGTGATGGCTTGCCAGAGGAGTCGGTCAGCGTCTTCGGGTTCCCAAAGGGGGTTCATAAGGTGTTCAGTGGTTTGGTGCGCAGTAAGTGGAGCGCGTTTTGCGCATGGCACGATCAACGGCCAAAGCGGTAAGTGTGCCGGACCAGTAAGCGCAGAAAATCGACTGCCACAATCCGGCGAGAGCCCAAAGAATGAGAGCAGCCCAAAACAAGGGGCTCCGGCAGAGGTGGCCTAAGTAGCGTTTCGCCAACCGAGGCGGCGTGATGGAGGACATGGGCTGGTTCAGGTAAGGGTTTTTCCCTTGGACGGGTGGGCTTTGACTTCGCTGGCGACGAGGGCGCGGACTTTGGCCTCGATGCGGTCGAGGAACGAGGCGGCGACGCGGGTGGGCTTCCACTCGCGTTGCTGGGCTTTGTCGAGGGCGAGCCGCTTGACGGCGGTGCGGTTGATCATGGAGTTCATAGTAGTGACGAGTGACGAGTGACGGATGACGAGAGAGAGGATCAGGCGGCAACAGGGATGGCGTGGTGTTGGAGGCGGTAGGGGTCGTTATCGACGAGGCGTTCCGGCCATTCGCCTCGCATGGGCATGAGGACGTAGGTGACGTTGGGGGAGTCGAAGACGGCGGGGCTCTGGTCGTCCACATAGCCAATGCGGGTGAAGCCGGTGGCGCAGGCGTCAAGGACGTAGCTGCGGTCGAAGGCGATCTGCGCGGGCTTGCGGTTGCAATCAAACTGCGAAGCCACGGGCTCGAAGAACTCGCCCGCTTCGGGACCGGCCACGGCAACGGTGGTGGTGCCGTGGCGGAAGGTAAACCGGAGCGACTGATCTGGCAGGTCGGGCAAGCGTTCGATGGCGCGGCGCAGCTCGTCGGCATTGAGCGTGATGTTGACGAGGTGCTTGTCGCGCAAGATGATCTTGTAGTTGGGGAAGTTGCCCTCGATGAGCCGCGTGGTGAGGGTGCAGGAACCGTCCTCGGCGCGGAACCGGAGGAACTTGCGCTCGTTATCGAGGCAGGCGGTGACAATCGGCGGGGCGTGGCCCAGCCACTTCTGCACCACTTTGTCATTGCGGAGGATGAACATCGTGGAGTTCTCAGCGTTCCACGCGGAACAGTCGAACGGCGAGCATGCGTGGATGAGGCGGCGTCCGTCCGTGCCGATGACTTCCGTGCCGGTCAGAGCGATGCCATTGAGCACGAAACGAGTAGCGTCGGTGGATGAGGCCAGCATGGCGGTGCGAGCAAGCGCGGTATCGAACGGCAGGGCGGCGTGGGTGGTGAAAGGCACGTCGAGCTTTGGCCATTGCTTGAGCGGTTCGGCAGGCGTCATGGGGAACACGCGCACGGTCGGGTCTTTGCAGGCGCGAACGAGGGTGTTCAGGTCGGCTTTCGTGATGAGAAAGTCGCCGGTCGGCTGGCGCTCGTGATCGAACGTGCGCTCCACCGTGTTATCCAGGTCCGTGGCCGTGATGGTGGTGCGGGTGCCGAACGTGTGGGTGGTGACGCGCACGCAGCGAAGGATGGGCAAGGTGCAGCTCTTGGAGCTGGCAAACAGCGGCAGGGCGGCTTTGAGGGGTTTGGTGGGGAGGGTGAGCATGGTGGTGGAGTGTTGAGTGTTCAGTTGGCAGTGTTCAGTGGGAGAGTAAGGCGGTTAGCCGAACATGCGGGGGAACTCGACGGAGGCGCTTTCGACTTCATCGAGCGAGGAGATGTTGCTCTCCAACTCGTCGATGGCGGTTTGCAGCTCGTCGGCCTTAGAGCCGGACTGGAGGTTTTCGGGCAGGTTATCGAGCCAGTTTTGCAGCTCATCGCGCAGCTCCTCGATCTGCGACTTGGCATCGGAGACGAGGGATTGCGCGGCGGCATAGCGGTCGGCGCGTGATGGGTTTTTCTTGGGCATGGTGTGGTGGTGTGGTTCAGGGTTCAGCGAGTCAGAGGTCGGATAGGACGGATGGGACTTATGGTTCGGGCGGGATGATGTCGGTCCAGCGGATACTGCGATCAGGGGTTGGGGGTTCGGGGTGGTAGATGTCGCGCTCCTCGGCGAATTGCAGGCCGTGGAAGTGCTTGTAGTTGTTCGGCCAGGCGGCGCGGGCTCCGGCTTCCACGATTTTGCGGATGCGCTCGGTGCTGTGCTTGGCGTTGACGGTGAGGCTTACATCGAGGCGGACGCGGATTTCTTGGGTCATGGGAGGGAGGTGAGTTCAGAGCCGTCCGGCGCCCAAAATCGGGCATTGTAGGAGAAGTGGCCGAGGAGGCGGTTGCCGTCGTGGAGCTGGCCGGAGCGGCGGGTCATGTTGCCGCCGCCGAGGTGGTTGCGGTCGCGCCAAGCGACGAAGTGTTGGCGGGCCTCCTCGAAAGACGAAACTTCGACGGTGAGCTGCTTGGGGTCCACGGGGTCTTCCCAATATCCGGGGATGTCCGGGTTGCTTGCGTGTTCGAGAGAGAGAGTCATGCGGCGAGGAGGAGTTGTGGGGAGGTGGGGAGTTGGTGGAGGGTGTTGAAGAATTGGGCGGCGTCCGGGTCGCGGAGTTCATCGGCAGCTTCGGCGGGGGTGTTAATCCAGCCCTTGAGGCGTCCAAACTCGACGTTGAGGGCGAGCATGAAGCGTTTGTTGAAGCGGAGGTGCAGATTGCCGTTTTTGAAGGCGCGCACGTCGAACAGGGTTTCCTCGAAGCCGAGGCGGTCGGTGGTGAAGAACTCATGCTTCACGCCGGACTTCCATTGGTCGCGGTCGTTATACCAGAGGGGCCGCGGGTTCATCGGCGTGTGGAAGCCGAGGTTGTTGGCGATGGTGAGAAGGTCGCGGAGGAAGACAAAGGCGCGGTCTTCCAAGCCCCTGCTGTGGTAGTAGGTCTGGATGCCGCCGACTTGGTAGGTGACAATGCGGTAGTCGAGGGCGTAGTGACTGTTTTTGGGTCCGGGGTCTTGGCGGTAGCGCCAGTCCTCGTCGCGGAACGTGCGCTGGTTGCTCTTGTAGAGCTGCACGTTGGCCTTTTCGACCATGAGGGTGTAAACCTCCAGGAGCTGTTCGCCCATGCGTCGGTTGGCGTTGTGAATGGCCCAAAGGATCGTTGTGAAGATGTTCGACGAGGTGAAGTCGATGGCGGTGTGAGAGCGCAGGACTTCGAGGAGCTGCTCACGGGACTTGGTGGTGAGGCGGGAGGTGATGGTGTCGAGGCGGTCGAACAGCTCCTTCCAGTAGGCGTTCTTGAGCCCGGAAAGGCGTTCGCGGAGGAAGACCATGATACGGGAGGGGGAGATGTCCAATTCTGCAAGGAGTCCCGCGTCGAGCGTGCCTACGGCGCGGTAGTTTTCTTGGATGCGAGCCATTTCCTCGTCGTAGAGGGCCACCATGCGCTCGGGGTAGCTGGCCCCCACAGTGAGGCCGCGAAAGCGGCTTTGGCGCTCGCGTTCGGCCTGGCCCTTCATGGCGTCGGAGGCATCCTTCTTGTCCATGTTGAGGGGGTGCTTGAATTTTTCCACGAGATCGGCGAACTGCTCGGCGAACAGCGTGGCGAAGGCGTCATTGCTGACGGGGATAGTGATGCGGAGCAGATGCACGACGGCACGGGCCTTGCGGTCTTCGGCATCGGCAAAGTCAAACGAGCCGACGATGTGTGCCTCGGCATCGCGGTGGCGCAGGGCATCGCGGACGGGCACGGATTGCTCCCAGCGTTGCGGGATGACGAGATAGACCCAGCGTGCCGGAGCTTCGCGGAGGATCTTCACGGTCCAATCCTCAAACTGCGAGTAGGGTGGGTTGCAGAAAATGAGGTCGGCCTTCTTGGTGATGAGCGACTGTTCGTGGAAGTCGGTGCCGATGATGAAGATGTCCGGCTCGTTGGCGATGAGGTGCTGGCAAAGGAGGTCGGATTTCTCGATGGCAAAAAGCGAGGAGCAGGTGACGGCTTGCTTGAGGGCGCGCAAGACTTTGCCGTGGCCCGCACCGATGTCGAGAATGGCTGAGTAAGACCGCTCGTAGCGGCCTTTGTCGTGATTGTAGAACGTCTCACCGCGCCCATAGGCGCTTTCTTCTTTTTTGGTGAGCGGGCGCTTCAAGTCCTTGATGAGCGCGCGAATGATTTCATCCGTGGTCGGGTAGAACTCGAAGTCCTGGTTGTGTGCTTGAAGGGTGGCGATGAGTTTCATTGGGATAGGACAGATGAGACGGATAGGACGGAGAGGAGGGACGGGTCAGGCGGCTTTGGGGAGGGAAAATGGCTTGAGGGCAGCGGGTGGCGCGGGTTCGGTGAGGGCTTTGCGCCATGCCTCCTGATTGTGCGTCGGGATAGTAGCGCCGAAGTAGCCCGCCACTTTGCGCTCGGTTTCGGAAGTCATGGCGGTGACGACCCAGCCACGCTCCCGGCGACCGCTAAGATAGCCGCAAACACTGGGCTTGGCAGCGTCGGGAATAGTGGCGGCGTGGGCGGCAGCCGCTTTTTTGGTGGCGTGCTCGCTAATGAGAGTGACAGAGCGACCGTTAAGGTCGGTGAGGTTGGCGTCGTAGTCGCCGGGAAGGCCGAGGCCGAGGCTGATACGTTGGATGTTGAGGTGCATGGGAAAGAAAGTTGGCAGTGTTCAGTTACCAGTGGGCAGAGTTGGAGTGGGTCAGGAGAATTGGAGACGTTCGGTGGCGAGGCGCACGGTGAGGTCTTTCCATGTTTCGCCGGGTCCGCAGAAGCGGAGGATGCCTTGCCATTGGCGTCCGTAGATGGGCTCGCCGTCGAGGAGCCAGAGAACGCGGTGGGTGCCGACAACGACATAAGATTGGACGTGGAGCCAGCGTTCCACCTTGCGAAACTTGCAGCGGCGCGAGTATGGGCCGAGGTCGGTGACGCTGAGGAGGGATGTCCAGTGTGGTGTGCTGGGGTAGCTATCGCGTCCGCGCATGCTGCCTCGTGCGGCGCGGAAGATTCGGTCGGCGGCGTCGTTGAATCGCGCATGGTCGTTGCCGGGGTCAGGATGGAGCACTTCATGCCGCACGTATCGGCCCAGCTTGTATTTTCGGCAGTAGTAGCGGGCGCGGGCTTCGGAGCCGTGGCCGAGGCGGGCCATGAGCGCAGTTCGCTGGAGAATGACGGGCGGTGGGTTATTGCATCGCCGGATGAATTTGCGGCGGCAGTCTCCGTAGGTGGGAAGGTGGGGGTAGAGTGCGCGAAGGCGGGCGTAGTGGGTCGGACCGAGAGTGAGGATATTGCGGGCGTTGCGGTCGTGCTTGTGGAGAGGGTAGCGCCGCTGGGCGGGAGTCATGCGGGCGGGCATGGCGGGTTGAGGCGTTGGTTGGCGATGGTGGTGCAGTGGATTTCCCACGCGCGGCGGTGGTAGGGGCTGCCTTCGTTGGCGCGGCGTTCGACGAAATGGCGAACGTCTGCGGTGGTTTGGCTTTCCAGCGAGGCGTCGGTGATGTTGCAGTAAATGAGGCCGTCGTCGAAGATGCCCCAGCCTTCCTCGAAGGCTTGCATGTTGTCGAAGTTGTCGTAGGTCTGCGCGAGCGCGATGAAGACTGACGGGCTGCTACCAGACCCGCGCTTGACCACGGGCGTCATGGGTTGAGGCGTTGGTTGGCTTGCCACACACAATGCTTGGTGTAGGCGTCTTCGTGGTAGGCGGAGCCGAGTTCTGCGCGCCACTTCACGTAATGCACGGCGCGGTCGTCGCTATCGAAAACGAAACAACCAAACTGCACTTCTCCAAACAGCGGGCCTTCATCGAGGCGCTGGATTTCACCGTTCTCGCCAAACGTCCATCCTTCACGGTTTGCGACAGTCAGCTCGCCGAGATGGGCGTTAGACACGGTTTGCTCGTTGAGGGTTCTGCTCATGCAATGGTGCAGATGTCGCCGAAGGGCGGGTTGTAGCGGGCGTTGCCGTGGATGGCCCAAAGGACGGGGTATTCGGGGCTGGCGTTGGGCGGGGGAGCGCAGCCGTCCGTGAGATAGACGAGTCCGGCGGGCGGGTCATCGAGGTGTTCGTCCACCCATGCAAATGGCGGATTGAAGTCGGTGCCGCCGCCGCCGCGCATGTCGAAGGTCACGCGGTCGCCGGGGCGGAAGCGCACGGGGTCGCCGTTGATGCGGGTGTCGCAGTAGAGAACGACAATTTCCTCGGTTTGCGCTTCGTCGAGGCACGCTTGAGACTCACTGGCAAACACGGTGAGGTCGTCCTGCGAGATCGAGCCGGAGGTGTCGATGACGACGACGATGGGTTGCACGCGCTCGGAGCGCAGGGAGGGCAGGAGAAAGCCGGTGTGGGCAAAGCGCGGGTTGGGGCGGGTCCACGAGTAATCGTCACGGGCGAGGGTGCGGAGGAAGTTGCGCACCAAATCGCGCCACGGGAGGCGCGGGGCGATGAGGTCTTGGACGAGGCGCTGAATCACGCCGGGGCAGTTGCCGCACATCTTGGCGGCTTGCGCGGCTTGGGTGACGGAAATTTTCCAGTCGGCTTCGAGCTGGGCTTGGTCGGTGGGGGAAAGTTCGGGTGCGGTGAACTCGCCGCAAGAAGATGGCTGACTGCTGATGGCGGATGACGGAGAGGAACCAGAAGCGCCATTGCCGGAGCCGGAGCCGCCTCCGGGGTCTTTGGGGAGCTGGGAGTAGATTTCCTCGGACGACTTGCCGCGCTGGGCGGGGTCGAGGAGTCCGCCCTTGGGCAGTTCCCACGGCACGGGGCGGTTGTTCAGGCGGGCCTCGGCGGCGTAGTCGTCGAGCAGTTGGTTGATGGCGTAATCCGTGGCGATGTTCCAGGCGCGGCGGTCGCGGGCTTCCATGCGCCAGAGGTGGCCGAAGACAACGTGGCCGACCTCGTGGACGAGGACACCGCGAATCTCAGCGTCGTTGAGGGACGCCGCAAAGTCGGGGTTGTAGAGGATGCGTTTGCCATTGGTGCAGAACGTGGGCACGGTGGGGTCCGGCAGCGTGGGGAGCTTGAGCAAGCACGAGCCAAAGAACGGCGCGTCGAGGACGATGCTGGCGCGGGCTTTGGTGAGGCGGTCGGATAAAGTCATAGTGTTCAGTGTTCAGTTTTCAGTGGGCAGAGGGGCGGTCAGCCTTGGCTGACGAGCTGGCCGGAGGCGTCGGAGAACCA
This sequence comes from uncultured Chthoniobacter sp., assembly GCA_964609925.1. Taxonomy (GTDB): domain Bacteria; phylum Verrucomicrobiota; class Verrucomicrobiia; order Chthoniobacterales; family JACTMZ01; genus JACTMZ01. The sequence continues at coordinate 66,770 of CAZSUJ010000001.1, forward strand.
GCCGTCGAGCACGGACATGGGGCCGTAGAGAGCGATGCCGAACATGAGGCTGGGGTTGGGGACGTTGCGGGTGAGGGCGTAGTAGCGCACGGGGCCGCGCTTGGGCTTGCTGCGCAGGATGTAGGGAGAGTCGGCGCGGTCTTCGTCGTTGGGCGGCGTGAGGATGTCGTATTCGCGGTGGCGGTGGGTGATGGTCTTGCCGGTTTCGACAAAGCGTGCGGTTTCGGGGTCAGTGGTGTTGGGCATAGGACGGATGGGACGGATGGGACTTATGGGTGCATGCGTTTGGTGGCGCAGGCGGCGATCATGTCGCGGATGTCGTCATGATTGGCGTAGTAAAGGAACAGAGTGCGGAACAGGTCGGGACCGCGCGCGCCGACGATGTTTTGCATGAGGATGGGAGGCACGGCGAAAGCGCGGAGAGTTAGTTCGATGGTGGAACCATCGGCACCGCCACTTAATTCCACGCGGACATTGGTGCAGAAGCACGTCTCAGGAGAGAAACTTGGCATCCTTGACGGCCCATTCGGTGTAGGCGCGGGTGCGGGTGAGGTCGGGGGTTTTGCGGGTGGCGTCGCGGACGGAGAGCATGCGGAACTCGCCTTCCATGCGGTAGAGGTAGGAGATGATGCGGTCGAAGTTGTCGGGGGCGGCACGGTGGGCGAGGGCGACGGCGACGGCGTATTTGGCGGCGGGTTCATTGGGCAGGGGCGCGGATTGCGGGTCGAGGAGGATGCCGTCGATGGACGGCATGGCGGACCAGACCTTGAGGAAGCCAAGGAACTCGGCGGCGAAGGGCTCGCCAGCGGCGCCGGAGATCACTTCGTAGGCCAGCTCGGGGTCGGCGGCGATGCCGTCATTGACCCAATGGCCCACGGCGGCGGCGGTGCGGGGCGAGGGCGAGTTGGTCAGCTCCTTGGTGGGCTCGAATTTGCAAAGCAGTTCGGGGCGGAAGCGGAGGAAGGCGACCAGCTCGGCGGGCATGTCGTTCTGGAAGGCCCACGCGCACCAATCGTCGAGGTTGGGTTCGAGTCCCACGATGGTCTTGAAGCGCGACTTGACCGGCTCCAGCAGGGTGTTGACTCCGGCGCGGTGGGAGGTGTCGTTGGTCGAGGCGATGAAGACGACGTGATCGGAGAGCTTGGTGCCGTTGACGGCGCGGCGCAGGAGGAGCTGCATGTAGGCGGCTTGCACGGCGATGGTGGCCTGGCCGAAGTCTTCGAGGTGGCAGACGGTGAGGCGTTCGGCGTTGATGAGCTTGAGCATGTCACCGAAGGGCAGGAAGTGGGCCTCCTTGCCGGTCTTGCCGACGATGGCGGGCATGCCCTTGGCATCGGTGGGGTCTTCAACGCTGGGGTGGCGCGTGACAACATCGGCTCCGGCCAGTTCGGCGGCGGCGTCCACGATGTCGGACTTGCCGACGCCGGGCGGGCCTTTGATGAGGGTTTGGCGCTTGTTCTTGATGGCGGTGACGAGGAAGCGGGTGAGGGTGGAGGGTTTCATTGGGGTTTCAGTGTTCAGTTTTCAGTGGGTAGAGGTTAGGAAAAGCGGGTTTTGTCGCGGGGGTCGCCGTAGGAGTTGAGCCATTGGGTTTCGGTGAGCGGGCGCATGGCGGCGATCTCGATGAAGTTCGATGTGCGCTTGGCGCGGCTGCGAGCGGCGCTTTCCGTTGGTGTGCAGAAGTGCTTTTCGACGATGGCGGTTGTGTGGTTGTGGTTTCGGACCTTGATGGCCACCTCATACCCAAAGGCGGGGTCGGTAAGGACGACGGGCCGCACTGGCCAGTGGCAGGCGGGACAGTTGATGTTTGTCTCGTGGGCAAAAGTGATGCGGTGGCAGACCTTGCACTCGATGTCGTTCATGGCATTGATTACTCGGCGGGGGCCATGAAGGGGGACATGGCGTTGAGGATGTCGGCGGCTTTGGAGGCCACGTCTTTGCGGATGAAAGGATTGGTGCGGATGAGGTCGGGCTCGTGGGAGGCGAGGTCGGTGAGGAGGCGTCGGCGGATGGTTTCGAGCTGCGGGTCGCCCGTGATGTTGAGGGTGGGGATGAGGTGGGCGATGGTGCGGACGTTGCCGATGAGGGAGTCACGGAAGACGGCATCCTCGTCGTTGAGGCGTTCGACCATCTTGGCCACGGGCTCGGCGATGCGCCGCCAGAGGTCGGCGATGGCGGAGCGCACGGCGGCTTCGGTGGAGTCGGCCATGTGCTTGTCGAGGCCGAGAGCCTGGGTGAGCGGCGTGGACTCGGGCAGGCTGGTGTAGAGGGCGCGCATCTCGAACTTGCGCGAGACTTGGCTGGCGGGCGGGTAGTCGGACTCGCGGAAGGCACCGTTGAGGGCGATGCGAGCCTCGGCGATGTAGCGGTCGTAGTGCTGGCAGAAGTGGGCCACGAGACGGTCCTGTTCCTGCGAGGCGCGGCGGATCTCGGCGCTGTAATCGTTGAACGACGCGGACGGGAGGATGCGCTGGCCTTCGTCGTTGTAGGGCAGCGTCATTTTGTAGTGGTAGGTGCGCACGCTGTTCTGGAGCGTGGCGATGGGGGCGACGGCATCTTCCGGCAGGAGGGTCTTGACGGCGCGGAGGGTGCCGGTGGCGGCGTGGTGGTCGCTTTCGAGCTTCTGCGACAGGCGCTTGTCAGTGCGCTTGGGGGAGAAGGACTTGAGCGTGAGGTTCACGAGCAACGCTGTATTACGAATATCCATGATGGCGTAGTGTTCAGTGGTTCAGTGTTCAGTAGGGAGAGTTGGAAAGAGGAGGCCCGCGCGGCTCTTGCAAAAGAGCGGCGCGGGCCTGATGCGGGTGACTCGGGGGGAGTGCGCGGGCGCGCTTAGAGATCGGGGATGCAGAGTTCCTTGGCGTCGGGCCAACGGCTTTCGCTGATGAGACGCACCCACGGGTCGGGGTGGAGAACGAGCATGCGGCGGATGAAGCGCCGCCGGTCGCGGGCGCTGCCGTGCGGTGTGGCAATCTTGGTGTAAACCACGCGGTCGGGGTGCATGCGCTGGTAGGCGACTTTGGCGGCGAGTATTTCCGAGGCAGTCATGGGGAAACGCTGAAATTCTGAACGTAGTTAGCTTGGAATACGGATGACGAACCTGCCTTTGTTTTCGGGCAGGAAACCGGAGCTGATGATTTGAACGTCTGGGGCGGGGTTCCGAAGAATTAAGCGGCGAAGTTGTCGGCGGCGATCTCGGGCGTTACCGGGAAACCACTTCGCTCCGGCATATTTGATGCGGTCGGGGTGCATGCGCTGGTAGGCGAGTTTGGCGGCGAGGATTTCGGAGATGGTCATTGGAAAAAGCTGAAGGCTGAGATGCTGAAAGCTGAGAACTGATCCGTCGGCTGACGGACTGAACACTCGCGGCGAAGCCGCGTTCAGTTGTCGCAAGGCTGAGTGCTGGTGGCCTTAATGATAGCGAGGGAGGCGGGGCAGATGACGAGGGTGGTGTGCCTGTATTCCATGTCTCCGTCGTGGTTGCGGCACTTGGGATTTCGAGTGCAGCGAGGAATGCCTTCGTCGATCTGGTTGGGAGTAAGAACGGCGGAGGCACGGCACTTCGGGCATTTCCAGACGATGTGAATGAATCCGTCCGGGATGACGACGCCATGAGGCAGGCTGAGGCGGGCGTGGAGGTCGGGTCGCATAGAAAGAGTAAGGGCGGGCAGACCGGCTAGAAGCCCGTCCGCCCGCCCTTGGGGTGGGTCGCTTGCACGACGACGCACTTGGGGGAGTGTCAACTTGGGGAAGTGACCCGCCACGGCGGGCAGGCGAGAGACGGGGGCCGAGTGACGAGTTACAGAAGGGAGCGGACAGAGCGGGCGCGGTTGCGGAAGCGGCGGCGGAGGCGTTGCCAGCGCGAGGGAGTGCCGTAGAAGATGCGGAAAAGCAGCTCGGCCATGACGGGGCGCGGGATGCACGGGCGTTGGCCTTCGTAGGTGCGGACGAACGGCGGGGGTTCGCGGAAGACGGAGTTCATGGGAGGAACAGTTTTCAGTGTTCAGTTTGCAGTGGGCAGAGAGACAGCAGCGGGACGAGAGAGGAAAAGGGCTTCGCGCACGGCGTCGAGGAGCTTGCGTCCCTTGAGCTTGAGGGGTGGTTCGCCGACAAACTCGATGGAGAGCGTGGGGTTCTTGCCGCCTTGCCACCACAAGGCCACGCCGCGCGAGCCGTAGCCGCCTTCAATGCCGAAGTGCTGACCGAGGGCGGCGCACAATTCGTCGTCGGTGGGCTGTGGGGAAGTCGAGAGGGTGCGGCAGGCGTGGCGTCGGATGGCGCTGGCGTATCCTGGGGGGAGAGTCATGCTTTGCGGTTGCGCTGGCGGGATTTCGCGGCGATCTGGCGACGGCGCTTGGCTTTCGCGCGCGATTTTGTGGCGTGCGGGTGCGGGCTTTTGCACGGCGGGTGATCGGGCGGGGCGAAGCTGCCGGAGGCTCCGAGGGCTGCGGCGACGATGGATGTGAGAAGGCGCATAGTCAGGGTTGGAGTTGGCGCATGAGGTGGATGAGATGGCGGATGGTGGCGCGGGCGGCGATGCGGGTGGGGCGGTAGTCGCTGTTGCGGATGGCCCAGAAGCGGCACAGTCGGTCGCTAAAGGCGGCGCGGACGGAAAAGCGCGCGGCGTCAGGGATGGTCAGGGTCATGAGGAGTTGAGGGTTGAGGGTTGAGAGGTAAGAGAAGGAACGGGCCGTGCTCGGCGACGAGGCGGATGAGGGCTTCGAGAGTGATCGGTGGGGCGTCTTTGGCGGCGGGGTCGTGGCCGTGGTCGGCGAGGAGGTCGTAGGCGTCGCGCGGGTGAAGTCCGCTGTCGAGCAGGGTGCGGCGGGCGGCGCGGGCGGTGAAGGTCAGGGTCGGAGACACGGCGGGAGCCCGATCAGGAGCCGAAGGTGCGTTCCTCGACGCGCCAGCACACGAAATGGCCGTCCACTTGTTCGATGTAGTAGCGGTAGCGGACGCCGGAGAAGTAGCCTTGGACGTTGATGACCATTTGCAGGTGCTCGATGGTCAGAGGGGCGAAGTCGCCCACGCCATCGCCTCGGCCTTTGTCGAGAAGTTCTTCGAGGATGTCTTGGGTGATTTGCATGGTCGGTCAGCGGGCAAACTCGCGGGCGATTCCAGCGAGCTGGAATTTCCAAGTGGAGGGCTTGGCGAGGGCGACGGCGGCGTGGAGGAGGATGCGGATGATCATGGGAGTTTTCAGTGTTCAGTTTGCAGTGGGCAGAGTTGGAAACGGCTCTTGCAAAAGAGCGGCGACAACCTGGGGCGGCTGTCCCTGAAAGCGCCGCGCAGATGGGGGAGCCTGCGCGGCGCTGATGGGACAGAGCGGGGGTCGGGCCTACGGTTTGATGTAGGCAGTGACGGTGACGATGACGGCCTTGCCGTTCACGACGGCGGCGGTGGTCATGGCGCCTCCGCCTCCGGCAACGATGAGGGTTTTGCCGGTGGAGGACGGGCGGGGGTCTTGCAGCGGCAGGTGGAGGACGAGGTTGTTGCCTTCGATTTTTGCGGTCATGGGATGATTGAGTTGGAAGTGTTCAGTTTTCAGTGGGCAGAGGGCCGGAACACGGCGGCGCGCTGCGGAAAGAGGTGGGTCCGCCTTCGCCCTGCGGGGCTACGGCGTGACAAGCGTTTTTCCCGGTCGGCTGGCCTGTGAAAAAAGCGCGCCGCGCAGGTTGGGGGAGCCTGCGCGGCGCTGGTCCGTTGGCCCAGACGACGGGGTTCTTGGGGTTACTTCATAGCGGTGGAGTCATTGCCGCCCTGTCAAAAAGACAGGGCGGACATGACAGCACGCGCGGCGGGGGTCAGGCGGCTTTCTTGCTGGCCTTGGGGTCGCTGGCGGCGATGGCCTTCTTGACGCTGGCCTTGTTGGCGGCGTCCATGACGGCGCCGACGCTGGTGGTCGCGCCCTTCTTGGCGGGCGTGGCCGTGGCGAACAGTGCCTTGACGCGCGCCTCGATCTTGGCCTTGTCGGCAGGCGACTTGACCATGCTGATGATCTCGGCCAGTTCGTCGATGACGAGTCCGGCGCGGGCAACGAGGCCCGGCTGGTCTTGGCTGTCGAGCCGGATGATGTTGGACGGTGCGGGGACCGTCTGTTTGTCGCCAGTGGCGGGTGCGGGCGTGGTGCCCTTGCCTGCCTCGGTGGTGCTGGCGGTGGACGCCGGGGCCGTCGCGGGCGTGGTGGCGCTGGCGGACGGGGTGGCCGTGGCCGGTTGAGCGGCGGGCGTGGTGGCCGTGGTGCTGGCAGTGGTGGGCTTGGCGGTTTGTGCCGCGAGCGCGTCGGCTTCCTTCTTCGCTTCGGCCTTGGTCTTGCCGTTGTCGATGAGGAAGTCCAACTCGGCGCGCCACGATTTGCCGGAGAACACGTCCTTGACTTGTTCTGCGGTGGGACCGCCGGAGTCCTTGGCGAGTGCCTGCATGTCGCGCAGGGTGAGTGCGTCGAAGCGGTCCTCGCTGATGGTGCCGGGGCTCACGTAGCGTTCGAGCACCTTGACGGCGTGGGTGGCGTTGGCAACATTGCTGTCGCTGACGCCCTTGGCCTTGAGGTGTTTCTGCCAGGTGGTGTCACGGTTGACCTTTTTGTGAAGGCCGAAGGCGAGCTTGCCGAGTTCAACAAAGACCCGGCGCGCCGTCTCGCAGCGTTCCTTGAAGGCATCCGTGATGCCGGTGATGTCCATTTTCGTGATGGCGCTGATGGACAAGAGCGCGTTGGCTTTGGTGGCCATTGGGTTTCTCCTTGGTGAGCGCGGCACGCTCTTGCAAAAGAGCGCACCGGGCGGTTTTCTTGTGTCCCTCGCGCGCCCCGATGGGGCGGCGTGAGATTTCACGGGCACAAGGCCGGAGAATCACGGGAAACTAGCGGTGCCATCCTGCCGGAGACGATCCGGCATGGCGGCGGGAAAAGGGAGGTTGCCGTGGCGGTGTTGGCGGTGAGGTTCGCCATGCCGGATTGCGTTGCCCGGTGGCCATTGGCTCGAAGCCAGGCTGGCCGGGTTGTGCGTCAGCGGTCGGGGTGCCGGAGCAACCTATCGGAAACGCTCTTGCAAAAGAGCGCCTTCGATAAAGTGCGAGTGTCGCGCGGGAGATGCGCAACGCGGAAAACCGCGCGGGAGGGAATCACTCCCTCCATCTACTACGCAAAATCTGCAACGGATAAAACCGCGCAGAGCGCGCGGGAGGGAATCACTCCCTCCATCTACTACGCAAAATCTGCAACGGATAAAAAAGCCCCGCACCTTTTCAAGTGCGGGGCTTGGCTGGGCAGATCGGATCAGAGCGCCAAGGGCAGGCGCAACCGCGCCGCGCTGTGGCGGTAGCTGCGAAGCATGGCGGACCATTGCGACCGCTCCGGGCCGGATTTACCGCCGCAACGTCCCGCCGGGGACACTCCGCGCGCAATCGAGAGCGAAAACCCTTGCCCGTCAATCTGCGCAATCATGTAACGAGTAGCGCGGCGAATCCATTTCAAGTCCGAACGCAAACCGCGCCGCGCGGCGATTTCCGCGCCGCGTCCGCCCTCGGCCCTCCTCCGCGCCGCTTCGGCAAACGCCCGCGCGCGGAGAACGCGCGCCCGCTTCGCTATGGCCGCGCGTTGCCAGTGGCAAGGCGCATCAGACACGGCGGAGAACTGCGGGAGATAGGCCGGGATTTCTTGCGGCGCGGTCGCCGTTTCGCGGGACATTTTCCGCAAGTGTGCGTTCCCGGTTTGGCAACCGCATTTGACAATGGCGCGCGCCTCAACCTCGCCGCGCGCAATGGCTTGGAACATTCCCGCGCGAACCTCCTCCGCGTAGTCAAATACTGCGCACGGGAACGCGCGCCCCTTGGATTCGTAGCGCGCGCGCTCGCCCCCAGCAATGCGCGCGCACGTTGCGTTGATAATGGCCAACGCGCGCGCGGCCACCCGTGCGCGGGGGGAATGCACCTTGCGAAATGCCTTGGCGAGTAACGCGCGGCCACGTTCGCGCGCGGCTTGTGCGGCTTGTGCTTTGGCCACTGCGCGCGGCTTGGTGCTGATACGTTTGCGAGGAGCACGCCCCGCGCGTGCGGCTTTGGTGCCGCGTGTCTTCTGTGCGTTTGCTGTCTGCATAGCGTGGAGAGAATGCCAGCAAATGCACGCACGCACAAGCAAATAAACGCGCACGCGCGCGCCAGCATAAGTTTAGTTAGGAATAACAGAAGATAAGGCGGGCGGCCAGGTGGACGCACCACAACACCGACCGATGGAAGAAAAATACGGGCACCGACAGTAAAAACGGGCCGCGCCGGGCGTTGGATGCGTCCGGCGAAAAAAAGTAAGTCCGACCGAAAAAAATGCTTGCATGTGCTGCCCGATGAGGAATAATGCGCTCTCTTATGGGCACGACGACAAAACAACAGAGTCGGCTACGAGCCGACCGGACAAAAAGGCAGGCGGTGCGGGCGTATGCCTGCGCGGTCCTTACCGGGATGGCGGGCAATCCGCTGACAGAGCAATACACGATTGAGGAGATCGTGGAGACGGCGCTGGAAATGGGGGTGAAGGCGGCGGCGAAGGAGGCCGAGGTGCTGGCGAAGGGCGAAGGGGGTGCGCGATGATCGACTTCTTTTTCTTCACGGCGGGCGTCGGTGTGCTCGTGCTGTGTGCGGCGGCGGGGTTTTGCTTGGTGCAGTATGCTGAGAGGCTGCGGCGTGAGACGGACCGCAGGTTTCCGCTCCGCGGTCCGCTGCGGCGCATGCCGGAGCTTAGGACGCATAGGACAGATGGGGCCAATGGAGAGGAGGTGCGGCCATGAGGCAGGTTCGGATGCTTCGAGATGTGCGCACGCACGGGATGAACCTGCGGGCGGGGTGGACCTACTTGATGGAAGACCCGACGTTGGGGCATTTGCTTTCGCTCGGCGCGGTGGGCGCGGTGCGGGACTTGGAGCCCGACCTGCACGAATCGGGCGCGGCGGGGCGGCGGGTGGTGTTGTGCCGGAGCGGCGGTTTCGGCGATCTGCTCATGCTGACGCCGACGCTGCGCACGTTGCTGGCGGAGGGGTGCGAGGTGGCGGTTTGCTGCCACAAGCAGTATTGGGAGGCGTTGACGGGGGTGCCGGTCGAGTTGCTGGAATACCCGATGACAACGCTGGACCGCATGCCCTACGACGAGGTGCTGTGGCTAGAGGGGTGCATCGAGTTTGCCAAGGAGCCGTTGCGTCCGGCGGTGGATTTGCTGGCCGAGGCGGCGGGCGTGACCCTGACGCAAGGGCGGCATTTGAGCTACACGGTGGACCCGGAAGCGCGGCTGTGGGTTTCGGAGAACTGGCCGAAGTCCGGTCGTCGCGTGGGAGTGCAGTTGATGGCGAGCGCGCCGTCGCGGACCTATCCGGGCGACTTGATGGTGCAGGTGGTGACGCGCCTGCTGAATGAGCTGGGGGCGGAGGTGTTTCTTTTCGGCGCTCCGGGTTCGATTGTGTTGGAGAAGAACGAGAGCGACCGGCTGGTGAACCTGGCGGCGCATCGGGCGACATGGGCGCAGAGCGCGGCGGCGATTGAATCGTGCGACGTGGTGGTGGGGCCGGACAGCGCGGTAGTGCATCTGGCGGCGGCTATCGGCGCGCGCGCAGTGGCTTTGTATGGTCCGTTCACGCACGGGAGTCGCATCGAGCCGGGTTCATCGGTGCGGGTGATCGAAGGGCGGGGGCAGTGCGCGCCGTGCCACTGGCACGGGCGCGGCAGTGCGTTTCCGCCGACCGGCCCGTGTGCCTTGACGGGGCGCTGCGAGGTGCTGGGGAGCATATCGCCCGAGCTGGTCGTGCGGGTGGTGGAAGAAGAAATGCAGAGTGCAGAACGCCGAATGCAGAACGATGAGGGAGGTGCGGCGTGAGCGAAAGTGGTCAGTGTTCAGTTGGCAGTGGGCAGAGGCCGTCCGCTTCGGCGATTGCGCTGCGGGTGAACGGTCGATTTTTCCACAAGGTCAGCGCCACCGGGCGAGTGATGACGGCATGGAGTTTGCCGGGCGCGCGCCTATTTGGAACATGGCAGAGCGAAGAAATCGACAAAGCGGAGCGCCGACTTTTGAAAAAGGGTCACACGGTTGTTCGGGAGATGGTGACAGTGACGGGAGGTGCGGCGTGAGCGCGGGGGCGACATACTACGTGCTCCAAGAAGTGAATCCGGTGGATGCGCTGCGGGAATTGCGGGAGACGTTGACTGCGCTTGACCGTGCGCCCGTGGAAATGGCGACTGGCACCTACCAGCTCGAAGCGGCGAAGCGGGAGGCGCGGGCGCAAGTGCTGCGGAGCATCGCGGCGTTGGCGCGGATGCTGCGCATGGTGCAAGTGGACGAACCGAAGGAGGGGGCATAATGGAATCGGTGATGGACCGCCTCAAGAAGATCGAGGCGTTGGCCAAGGCGGGGCGGGATGGCGAGCGGGAGAACGCACAGCGGTTGCTGGAGAAGCTGTGCGAGCAGCATGGAGTGACGCTGGAACAACTGGCCGACGAAGAAAAACGCATGCAGTGGTTTCCCGTGCGGGGGAAGCGGGAGCAGGAGTTGTTCCGGCTCGTGCTGGTGCATGTGTGTCAGACACGGCAAATCCGGCATCGGCAGCGACCAGACGGCTACGAGTGCGAACTTACGCTGGTGCAAGCGGTGGATGTGCGCGAGTGCTGGCTGCATTACCACGCGGCGTGGAAGCAACAGATGGATGATATGTTTTCGGCATTCGTCCACAAGAACCGCATTTATGGTCCGCCCAGCGAAAGCGAAGGACCGGAGCTGGATGAGGAGCAGCGTGCGGCGGTGCAGCGGGTCTTGGGCCTCATGCGCGGCATGGAAGCGCGGCGGTGGGACAAGCGACCGAAGCTGGAAGGGAGGGCGGCTTGAGCAAGGCACAAGGCAGAACGCAGAAGGCAGAGGGCCGGAGGCGTCCGCGCATGCCGCAACGGTATTTGTGCCTCACAGATTCGTCCTGCCAGTGCGCGGCGTGCAATAACTGGCGAAGGCAAGACGCGGCTTGGGAGGCGGAGCAGGCGAGGAGGGTTGGAGCATGATAAAACTCACAACTCCAGTCGGGACAATCTACATCCGCAAAGATGCAATCATCGCCGCCAGCGCAGCCAAGATGGCGGGCTTGAACGAAACGGTGGTAAAATCTCAAGTCTGGGTCACTGGACAAGATGAAGCCTTCAACATCCTAGAAGATGTGGAAACAGTCTATGGCCTATTGTCCTAACGCAGAGGTATGCCAGCCCGAATTGGCATCACCGTCTTGTGCGCGTTGTGGCGGAAAGGGCAGCTATATGTATGACCATAACCACGGGAAGCCCTGCGAGCAATGCTGCAAGCACGCAGATGGATGGTGGGAACTCACTGAGCATCACGCCGGATTCCTCGCCGGAGCCGACAACGGGTGCTGTCGGGCTGGATGCGGACAACTCAGGCGCGAGCTTCATCAAGCGAACACGGAGGTCAGCCATGAGTGAGCCTGCGAACGAACTGGATGCGCCGAATGGCTCGGCTTCCTTTGTGCTCGACTGCAAGGGCCGCGAGATTTTGCCCGGCGACACAATCAAAGTGTTTCACTTCATCGGGGCGCGTCGGAAGCGGCACTTCATGTATAAATACATCGAGGCGATTGAACGGCGCGAGACGTGGAGGAATGGCGTGGACGCATTGCGTGTCTCGCATCTCAACCTCAAGGGGAAGTCCTACTTGGTCTTGCGACTTGGGCAGCGAGAAGAGGGATGGGAAATTGTTCAGGGCTTCGGCTCCAACGGCACGCACTTCGAGAAGCGTCCGCGACGTAAGCCCATCGAGAAAGGTCAGCCATGACAGATGCAGAAGAATGGTGGGACGGGCTGTCCCCGAGGCAAAAAAACGAGGTGTGGTGCCAGATGGGCAAGGCATTGGCTGCACCGGCCAGTTCGTCCTTTTGGCGCAAAATGGAGAGCGCGCCCAAAGACGGCACGGAGATCATTATCCTGTTCGACTCGGCCACCGTGGACATCGTGCGGCTCTGCTGGTGGAACGATGGCATCGGATGCGACTTCAAGCCAGACCCGCAAGCTCGCGGCTGGTGGTCATACATCCATTCCGTGACTCAAGAGTTGATCGACATCGACTTAATGCACCCGCTCGGATGGATGCCGCATCCTGATAGGCCGAACAATGAGAGGAGTCACGGCAGATGAACGCTTACGAATCCAAGATGGGCGCGGCCTGCCGTTGGCTCACTCGTCTAGTTGGGCTGCTTCTGATTGTCGCCATCACTCCGATTGCTGCCGCAGCGCGGGCCGTCGAAGCCGCGTTCTGGTGCCTGCACTGGTGTTACCTGCTTTCCAGATCGGTGCGCCTTTTCGTGGAGACGTGGGAGTGGTTTTCTCCGTCCTCGGTCGAGGGCGTATCGGTTTGGCCTACTGTGTGGACCTATTGGCGGGCGTGGTTCAGTCGGCCCAACGGAAAGAATCAGCCATGATCGCTGAACTTGCGTGGGGCCTCGGGCTTTTCCTCGGAGTGATTGGCGGATACCTCGCCTGCCGCCTCAACTCCATCACGTTCGCCGAACTTGATCGCATCAGGGACGCCATGGACAAAAACCTCGCCGACGCGGAGCGCCGGCTCCGAACGCCACAAGAGATCTCGCGTAACCATGCCGCCACGCAAGTCCGCTGTCGGTGCTGCGGAGCGGATCGGTTCTTGCCCAACGGAAAGAATCAGCCATGAGCGTGAACTCGCGTGGGGTGCGGCGGTTTGCCTTCGCCGTGGCTCGCTGGGCTGGTGTCTATGTCGTCACGCCGGAAACGCTGCTGGAGTGGGCCGAGCGGGCGGAGGAACACACGCGGATAGCTGGTGACTACGACGATGGCGACCAACGCCTCTGCGGCCTCAACGATGGCCGCGCTGAATCACTCAACCGATGCGTGGCTCATGTCGTCCGCGAGAATGCGCCGAACGGTCAAGCTCTGGCACAGCCGGGGCGAAAGGAGACTCCATGACGCTACAAGACACCAACGCCCCGGCTGTTGACCAGCAGCGCCTTGTTCGCAAGTTTCGCGTTCGCGGCATCTGCCTCGTCCCGACTGAGGTCGAAATCGAAATCGAGGCACCAAACGCCCGCGCCGCTGTGATGATGGCGCAACGGTCTGACTGGAAAAGTCGCATCGGAGCAAATGATGGTGACACCGGGGCAGCTTTCGATTGGGAGCCTACCGCCGAGGAAATCAATCCTGCGAACAGGCGAATGAACGAACCGAGTTTGTCTAACGAGGCGTCTTGATTGGAGGGGGCGGAGTTGACGCGGGAGAGGGGTGGGAGATGAAGATGATGAATGGGAAGGTGCTCCAGTGGGAGCAGGAGGAGTCGCGGGGCGGCGGGCCGACGCGGTTGACGACGGTGCGGACGGCGTGTGACGAGTTTTGGAAGAAGCGCGGGGTTGGCAATGCGCGGGCGGCGGCGGGGATGCGGGGAGTGATGGCGCGGGAGATCGGCAGGCAGCAGAGGCGGGCGGCGGGGAATTGACAGCGGCGGCGGGGCATGGCCGCGAGCGATTGGGTGGAGATTTATCAGGCTTACTCGGACGAGGAGCTGACGAAAGAAATTGCCGACCTCAAAAAATTGGCGGTGCCGTTCACCGGGCAGACGGTGGGGAGCAAGTCGTATGAGAAGGACTTGCGGGAGGTGCGGGACCGATTGCAGGCGGCGATTCGGGTCTTGAATGCGCGCAAGGGCGCGGGAGGGAGCGAGGCGGAGTGGACCGCCGTGGCGGATTTCTCGGGGGTGCAAGTATGAGCGACGAGCCAAGGGTGACATTTTTCGACAAGGCGCTGGCGGTGGTTTCGCCGGAGCGAGCGGTGGGGCGGCTGATTGCGCGTCAGACTTTCCACGAGTTCGAGCGTGGCGACTGGCGCGAGGGGCAGCGCGGGGGCAGCGGCGGGCGGACGCGCCACGGCGCGGCGGAGAGCGCACGGAAGCAGCGGCAGCGCATCGACCGCATTTGGGATGCGCGGGACATGGAGGAGAAGTATTGCTTTGTGCGCGGCGTGCTTGACCGCGTGGTGCAATACACCTGCGGCAGCATCACGTATCAAGCTCGGACGGGGGATTCGGAGGTCGACCAAGAGTTGCAGGGGTATTTTCATGATTGGTGCGGGCGGGCGGACATCACGGGGAGGTATCGGTTTGTCGATCTGGTGCAGCTCGGGTTTCGGGGGATGGTGCGGGACGGCGAATATGGGTTCATCCCGCACCCGACCGAGGACGAGATTCGCTTGCAGGCGATTGAGGCCGACCGCATCGGCGGACCCGACAACCCGAAGGCGGATGAGCGGAACATCGGGGGCATCCATATCGGCGATTATGGCGAGGTGCTGAAATACGAGATTTGCCGCCGGTCGCGGATGGGCCAATACACGAAGGAGCTGGAGGTGGGGCCGGAGCAGTTTATTCACTTGTTCCGTCCTACGCGGGCGGACCAATACCACGGCGAGAGCTGGCTGGCACCGATGTTGCCGCATGCGCGGGACATCCACGAGTTGTTCGGGTTCGAGAAGCTGGCGATGAAGTTCGCGGCAGCGTTTGCGGGATTCGTGCGGCGCAAGGACGGCACCACGGGCGGCACGGACTGGCTCTCGCGCAATTTGAAGCCGCAGCGGGGTCCGGGCGAGTTTCCGGTGCAAGCAGGGATGGTCAAGCGGCTGGCCGAGGGCGAGGAGATCACGTTCCCGACGAGCACGGGAAGGCCGAGCGGGAACTTGATGCAATTCGTGGAAATCCTCATCCGCGAGATGGCGCTGGGGCTGAATCTGCCTTACGGATTCTGCTACAACATGGCGATGTTGGGCGGGGTGACGGCGCGCATCGAGGTGATGCAGGCCATGCGGACGATCAACTCGTGGCAGCAACTTCTGATCAACAAGCTGCTCAATCCGGTGCGCGACCTTGTGCTGGAGCGGGCGATTGCGATGGGTGCGGTGACGCCGCATCCGAACTGGCGCGAAGGCGCATGGAACTTCGGCGCGCGTCTGACGGGCGACACGGGGAATTACGTGCAGGAGCAAGTGATGCTCTTGCAACACGGATTGATCACGCGGGGCAAGGTGGCCGAGGAGATCGACGGCAGCAGCAACGTGGAGATTGCCCGCACAAAGGCCCGCGAGGTGAAGGAATTGCAAGAGGTGGCGGCGGAGTCGGGTGTGCCGATTGAGCTGATTGTGCAGAGCATGCCGAACGCCACGCAGCTCCTCGCGGCGATCAACACGCCGCCCGCGCCTCCACCGCCGCCGCCTCCGGGCTACGTGGGCCAGGCGGGCGAGAAGACCGCCGCGCAGGTGATCGAGGTGCTGACCGCTTATGCCGAAGGAAAGCTCGAACGGGAAAGTGCCATTCAAAGCCTCGTGTGGGTCTATGGTGTGCCACGGCCCAAAGCGGAGACGTTGGTGCCGGAGAAAAAACCAGAGCCAACGGCGGAAAGAAATGCGCAGGGTGCCGCGAGCGATGGAAGCGGTGGCAAAGAAGTGACCCGCCACGGCGGGCAGGCGAGTGACGAGTGACGAGGGCCATGAATCTTTCTGCCACGAAAAAGCTGATGCGGGCGCTGCGTGCGAAGGGCGTGGAGATCAAGCGCGGGCCGCGAGCGGGGTTGTTCGAGGACGCGCTTGGAGGCAAGAGGATTCCGGTGATTGAGATTCCGAAGAAGTCGAGCATCGGCGTGCTGTGGCATGAGGCGGGGCATCATGTGGCACGTCGGGCGGCGACGGTGAACAAAGGCAAGGTTGCGGCAGCGCGCGACGTGCTCCGCGAGCAGGGCGTAACGGGAAAAGCGCATGACACCGTGGAGATCACGGGCCGATTGCGGCGCGAGCGGAATGCGAACCGTGCGGCGTTGAAAGTCATGGGCCTGATGAAGGTGCCGCCGGAGATGCAGCAGAAATTCAAGAAGGTGGCCACGAAGGGCTATGGCACGTATCGCGGGCAGCGGTATGTGAAAGAAGTCGTTCCGGCGGCGGAGTTGCGGAAGAAGGCTTGGGAGTTTAATCGAATTGACAGCCGGAGGGTGGAGATGAGCGGCGTAATCGGCTATGAAGGCGGGGTTCCCCTGACGGGGAAGGTGGCGCGTGACCGTTGGGTGAAGAAGCTGCGGGATGAGGACTTGGACCGGCGGGATGCGAACCTGGGGCGCGCAGGCGCGGCGGGCGCGGTGGCCGGAGCAATGATTCCAAGCCGCAAGCTGGGGCTTTACCGTCGCATGGGCATCGGCGCGGTGGCGGGCACGCTGGGCGTGCTGGCGGTGCGGCAGGCAACCAAGCGGAGCAAAGACCCCTACGGCGAGCGGAGCCGGGCGGCGAAGCGCGCGGAAGCGGTTCCGGCGGCGGCAGGACTGACGGTGGCGGGGGTGCAGGCGGCGCGGAAGCTGGGGCTGCTTCGGAAACTCAAAATGCAGAGTGCAGAACGCAGAATTGTCGAGCTGGCGGCTTACATCGAGGACGTGGCGGTGAAGAACCTTCCGGCAGCAGTGCGGAAGGATGTGGCGCGTTTTGTGGAAGCGAAGGCGGCGCACAAGGTCATCCATTACGGCATTGTGGCGAAAGAGTTGGTGGCGATGGCGGACGCAAACAATCTGGCCACGGCGCGGGCGAATGTGCGGAAGATGTCGGCCAAGCGCGCGGCATCCGAAGTGCGGAACGAGATGCAGAAGGGCACCAAGTTTGTGTTGGTGATGAACGGGCGCGTGGTGGACGGTCATCATTTCATCGCCAAAGCGGAGCGGGGCAAGGTGACGAGCAGCTTGGACGTGCTCGACCTGACGCCTCTGCGATTCCAACAGTTTTCGCGTCGGTCGCGGCGCGTGATCGAGCTGGCGAAGAAGGACGAGCGCAAGCGCGGGCTGAATCCTTACGTGGGGGCGGCGGCGAGCGGAGCGGTGTCGGGTGCGGGGCTCGGGTTTCTGCCGATGATCTTGCGCCGTGGCACGTCTCTCAAGGCGGCTCTCAAAGCGGGTGCGGTTGGAGGCTTGGCCAGCGGTGCCATCGTGGGCGGTGGCGCGTTGCTGGGCAGCAAGATCGTGGGCAAACCGCGTGAGGATGAAGGTGCGGCGTTCACGAAGCGGGCGGCGATTGGCGGGACGATTGCTGGTGCGGGTGTCGGACTGGCGGGCGGGCTGGCTCTGCGCAAGACGCGCGGCGGGGCGCGAATGCTGGTCAAGGCATCGAAGCAGTGGCGTCCGGCGATGTGGATGCGTCAAGGCCGTGGGCATGGCGGACTGGCTTCGGCGGCAGCGATTGGTGCGGTGGGCGGCGGCGTTTACGGCGGGGCGACGGGCGCGGATGAGGGGCAGCAAGTGGACTCGATTCGTCACTTGAGGAAGGATTTGCGGCAGGATGTGAAAAGAGCCGCAACGCGGCTTTCCAGCCGCGTTGCCAGTGTTCAGTTTTCAGTTGGCAGAGTGAAGGATTGGCGTGATGCCCGGCGGGAGTCGCGGGGGGCGGCTTGGCGGGATGCGGGCATGGGAACGGGGGCGTTGCTGGCCGGAGCCGGAGTCGGCGCGGGTGCGGGCTATGCGGGATTCCGCGTGGGCCGCGCGGCGAAGGAGACTCAGGCGGTGGCCGGACGGGTGAACGGCGCGATGAATGCGGCGGTGTCCGGCAAGCACCGCATTGTGCGGGCCAGCCAGTGGATGAAGCGCCAGTTGACGACGTTTCCGACGCTGAAAAAGCTCAGAATGATGAATGCAAAATGCAGAGTTGTCATGCTGGCGGGGAGGCCGCTGGCGAAGGGAACGAAGCCGATGCGGCATGTGCGCGAGGTGATCGCGGATATGAACCGGCGTCCGCCGTCGTGGAACAAGGGGGCGGCGAACAAGGTGAAGAATTTCCTGCGCTGGCTGGAGATGGAATCCCGCGAGGCGGGTGTGCATGAGTTCCGCGAGCTGACGCCGGAGCAGGAGCAAATGCGGCGTCGGGCAATGGTGACGGGTGGCGTGGCGTTGCCGGTTTCGGCGGTGGGGTATGCGGGGTTCCGGTCGTTGCGTTCCTATAAGGAAACCCAAAAGGAGCGCGATATTCGCGCCGGAGTGATCCGTGCCCAGCGCGCGGTGGCGGGAATGCCTGTGCCTCGGACAACAAAGGCGACCAGCAAAGCGGCGGCGGGCCATTTGCGCGAAGCCCGAAAAATGCAAACTGCGACGGCGGCGGCCAACGCGAAAACGATGGGCCGCGCGAAGCGTTTGGCGGCTATCGCGGCCTTGGCTAAATTTCGCATGAAGCACAATTTTTCGGGACGCCTTGGATTGGTGATGCTGGATATTGCGGCGCGCAACATGCGAACGGGGCAATCCGCAGGCTACAAGGCATGGGTTGAAAATCAGCCAATCGTGGATCGACAAGGGAACCCGATGAAATGGACGGCCCCGATGGCGATCAGGCACTCCATCAATGAGGGGCGCAAGGTGGGGCGCGCGGCGCAGCGGACGAGCCGCTTGGCGCGTGATGTGGCGGAGGTGGCCCAAGGGAAAAAGTCCAAGAAGCGCGAGTGGGAGAAAGCGTGGTTTCGGAACACGGTGGCAACAGCGGTGGGTGGCGCGGCCATGCTGGGGCATGGTTATATGATGCGAACCGGCGTCAAGCGCCACGCCCCCAAATGGATGCAAAACTATCGCGGAACTTACAACAAGGTGAAGGGCCGAGTGCATGACGCCAAGGAGGCTGCAATTCGGCGCGCTGATGATTTGTTTTTGGCCGCGCGGGTGCGGCGTCTGATCGCGTTGGACTACTACGACCCCGCGCAGATGCACGGGTGGGACATGCGGGACGTGCGCGGGCGCAGTGCGCGGGTGTTTGCACCGGGCGCGCGGAAACGGATGCGGCGCGAGGCGAAGTGGCACGAGAAGAAAGACGGGCAGCGGAAGATTCTAGGCGGGCTGGCGGTCGCGGGGGCAGTCGCGGGCCTCGGCGGCGGCATACTGATCGGGCGGAAGATTCCGCCGAAATCCGGCGGCGCGGGCGCGGTGGCAGCGTGGAAATGGAAGCGCGGTGCGCGCATCCACACGCCGGTCTATTCGACCTCGACCGCCAGTTGACTTGAACCAAGGAGACAAACCATGAGCAAAACGAACAACATAGTGGGCGTCGTCAAGGCGCGGTTGGTGGAACTCGAAGCTCGGCTCGATGAGCGGCTTTTTGCCGTCCGTCGCGGTCCCAACGGCGAACTGATCGAGGACAACGGCAGCGGGATCTCGGCTGGCACGGCTCTCAAGGTCGGCGCGGCAGGTGTGGCGGCAGGCGGCACGGGCGCGGTTTCCGCCCCGTATCTCAACACGTTCCGCCAGTCGGTCGCGGGCGGTGCCCCGATGGGCGCGGCGGCGAAGGCCGGGCTGCGGAGCGCGGGCGCGGACGCGATGAGCACCATGCGTGGCGTTCCGGGCGCGGTGCGCTCGACGGCCTACGAGGGCATGCTGCGGGCCAAGCGCGGCTCGATGGCGGCGAAGGGCGTGATGGCGGGCGGCGGCAGCAAGCTCGGACGCATCGCGCGGGCCATCAAGGCGGCGGCGGTCGGCGTGGTGCGCTGATCGGAAGTGACGAAACCTCGAACATGAAGACCCTGCGACTGATCAAGGCCCGGCTGGTTGCGATGAGCAACCGGCTGGATGGGGTGGTGGAGTTGGCGACTCCGCTGGGCGACTTCAACGAGTCGTATATCGGCGAGATAGCGGCACACGAAGGCAAGCTGCGTGATCTCCGCCGCCGTTTGCGCCAGCAATCCTATGCCACGCATGGTCAGGTAGCCGGTGCGGTGACGGGTGGCGCGGCGGGCGCTGCGCTGGCTCGTGGTTTGGGGCGCTCGTCCAGGATCGGCGGCGGAGCCGTGGGCGCTTTGCTAGGCGTGTCGGTGGGCGGAACAGCGGGCTCAATCATCCGCCGCAAGCAGCGCGAACGGAAGTAAGCCATGCTGCCCCGGTCACAGATTGGGAGACTGGCTGTGGCCGGGGGGCTGGCGGGCGCGGGCGGCGGCGCGGTGGTTGCCGCCGGAAACCGCGAGCCGGTGTGGGGCAAGGCGGCGGGTGGGGCGGTGATCGGGGCGGGACTCCTCGCGGGTGCGGGGGTGGCCGGAACAAAGAATGGTCCGCTGGCGCGCGATGTGGCGGGCTGGCGGGCTGGATGGCGACGGGGCGGGAAACTTGGGAGGCTGCTGACGTTGAAGTTGGAAGTGGGAAGGATGAAGGATGAAGTGACGGAACTGGCGGCGGTAAAGCCGGGACGTTTGGCGCGGCTGTTGGCGCGGCGGCATGACCGGGAGGCGCTGGAGGAGATGTTGAAGGGCCAGGGCATGCGGATCGACCGCGCGAAGGGTTTGGAACTGCGCGCGGCGCGGCAGCGGTATGGAACAATTTCGGATGCGGTGGACATCCACCGGAGGAACCAGAGCACTATGAAGACGATGAGCGCGAAACTGAAACCGGGGATGATCGAGTTTGCCAAGGTCGATCTCGGGGAGGACCGGGACAGGTATCTTGGCGAGGTGGGGGCGATGCCTTCCGCGCCGAAGAAGTGGTATCCGTCGCTGCATGTGAGCGGGTTGGCCAAGGAGTTGCCGTTGCCGGATGAGGGCAAGGCGACGATCACCTACAAGGTGAAGCGCCGCAGCTCGGAGAAATACGACGGCAAGGAACAGCACTCCGCGACCATCGAGGTGCAGACGATTGAGACAGACGAGAAGAAGATGGCGAATGGCGGATTGCGGAGGGGCAAGCCGGGCGCGGTGAAGCGGCTGTTCTCCGCCTCCGCCGCAAGCGGACTACGGCGTGACAAGCTCCGCTTGGAGTTTTCCGACCGGCCTCGGAACGGGGACGGGCAATTCGTGGCGAATGAGACGGGCGGCGCGGACCCGAACTCGATGGCGGCAGCTTACGGCAACGTGGCGGCGGAGAAAGCGGCGCGGCGTCGGAGCTTGGTGCAGCGCATCAAGGCGATGGTGGGGGGAGGGAAAGCTGAGAGCGTGGCGATGGGCGCGCTGACTCCGGGGATGGTGGAGTTTCCGCAGAAATAGGACGGATAGGACCGAGAGGGCTTATGTTTGCGCTGGAACGGATCTATGAGCGCATCTGGCGCTCGACGCCGCGCTGGGTGGCGGAGGTGGGGGTGAATGAGCCGGAGCGGTGTTCGGTGGCGGGCTGGCTGCGGCGCGGTGTGCCGGGCATCTTGGTGGAGCCGCTGCCGTGGTGCGCGGCGCGGTTGCGCGAGAGTTTTCCCACGGCGCAGGTAGTCGAGGGGGTGGTGGGCGAGCGCGGTGGGAAGGTGAGGCTTTACGACCGGGGGGAAGGCTCGTGGATTGAGGACGTGCCAAAGGGCGCAGCGCCGGATGAGCACGCGAAGCATTCGGCAATGCGGCGGGAGGAGTTCGAGGCGCAGTTTGTGCGGGAGGTGGATTCCTTCCCGTGGTGGTCGCTGGAACGGCACGACCTGGATGTGCTGTGCGTGGACACGGAGGGGGCGGAGTGGTTTGTGGTTCGGGCGATGACTTGCCGACCGAAGCTGGTGCGGCTGGAAATGCACTTCACGACCTCGGGCTGGCGGAATCCGTTCGAGGCGGAGATTCGCACCCGGATGGCGGAGATGGGTTACGAGGTGTTGGGGGAGGATGTGAGCGATACGCTTTGGAGTTTGAAGTTTTAAGTTTTCAGTAGGGAGAGTGACTGAGGACTGGCCGCGAAGCGGCGACTGAACACTGAACACTCCCGCTGCCGCCGTTGACACGGCGGGGGCGGGTATGAGTGCGACGGTATTTCAGTTTGCGGCGACGAAGGGAATCAGCGGGCGCGTGGACCGCGAGGCGGGCGTCATTTATGGCGTGGCGGTAATCACGGGCGGGGTGACGGCGCGGGGTCACGAGCTGGAGGTGGACGACACGACGCTCGAACAGATCGCCAAGTGCGGCCAGAAGAAGGGGCGGGTGCAGGTGAAGCTGAATCACCGCGACCCGCAGGCGCTCCAAAGCATTTGCGGCTACGTGGAGGGTTTCCGCAAGGAGGGGGACAAAGTGGTGGCGGACTGGCACCTGCTCAAGAGCCATGACGAGTTCGACGCGCTGATCGAGCGGGCGGAGCGCATGCCGGATTGCTTTGGGTTGTCGGCGGCTTTCACCGGCCCGCCGAAGGGCGAGCGCCGGACGGACGGGAAGAAGGCGGCGCGCTGCGAGGAATTGCTGGCGGTGGACTGTGTGCCGATGCCAGCGGCAAATCCGGCGGGGTTGTTCGAGTCCAAAATGGACCCGGCCATACCGGAGGTTGACACGCGAAAGGAGAACAATATGGAAGGCGACAAACAACAACAGCAGCAGGGGAACGAGCCGACGTTGAATGACGTGATGGCTGCGCTCCAAGGCATTCAAGCCAAGGTGGAATCCATCGAGGCCCGACAGGCGGACATCGAAGCCGCCATGAGCGAGGACGCTCCTATCTCCGAGGAGGAGCTGGCCGAGCTGTCGAACATGGACGACAAGGAACTGGCCGCGCTGGGCCTGACCCGCGCGGAGGTCCAAGCCGCCGTTGAGGCGTATCTGGCCGAAGCCGGTGATCCGTCGGAGGACGGACAGGGCGGCGAGGGCGAAGGCGCGGGCGACGGCGAAGGCGCGGGAGCCGAGGCTGGCGCGGCGACCGCCGCTCTGAGCGCGCTGCGCAAGCGCGTGGTCGAGCTGGAAACCAAGTTGAAGGGCGACGCGGAGGACGCGGAAGCCGCCGACATCATGCACGCCTTCGAGGTCATCGAGCAGAAGCAGAAGGCGCTCGAACTCCAGAACGAGGCGCTCCAGCGCACCGTGCGCCTGCAAGGCATCAAGGTGGCCACGCCCGGCGCCGAGAGCCAGCGGATGTTCAGCGCGCAGGACGGCGACGAGCGCGTGACCGAGTTCGACCGGCTCGTGGGCCAGAAGGCCATCGAGCTTGAGGGCAAGGGCATCACGAAGACCAAGGCGCGCTTGGAGGCGCTGCGGTTCGTGATGAAGACCAATCCCCGCGCCTACGTCGAGCACAACGCCTCGCGCGGCATCGTGGAACTGGCCGACTAACCGGCCCGGCACGGCAATCACAACCAAGGAGGAAACACAGACATGAGCGCAACAATCGGAGGCCAAAGCGATTCTTTCGTGGCGGCGGGAACCAGCGGCATCGGGGCGGGGCTCCGTGTCGTCTTGACGGCGGCACGCAAGATCGACCTGGCTGGCACGAGCCAAGCGGGCATCGGCGTGACGGTGACGGCATCGAAGGACAACACGACCCCGGTGGAGGTCCGACTGATCAACGGCGGCGGCAGCATGTTCGTCGTGGCGGCGGACGCTTTCGACGTGGGCACGGTGGTCAAGCGCGCCGCCAACGGCAAAGTCAGCACGGGCGGCGGCGGAGCCGACTTCGGCATCGCCTACACGGCGAGCGCCGCCGATGGCGACGTGGTGGTGGTCTATCCCCTGTAACGGCAGAGCAACAACCAACCAAGGAGACAAATCACCATGTATAAAAACACCGAAGCTGAAATCCGGCCTGAGTTGCAGGTCGTGGCGCAGGAAGCAATGGAGGCGGAGAAGTTCTTCATCGCCGACAAAATCTTCCCTTACTACGGGCAACCGACGCGCACGGGCGAATACCGCAAGATCAAGAAGGGCAGCGGCGGCATCCTCGTGGCGACGGGCGATGACATCACGCTGCGCGCTCCGCGCACGCCTTACAAAGAGGTGGACCGCACCTACGAGAAGGTGGGCTTCACCTGCAAGGATCGCGGTCTGACCGAGGTGGTCGATGACAGCACGGAGGCAGACCTCGCGCGCTTCTTCTCCGCCGAGGAAACGGCCACGCGCCTGACGCTCGCCAACATCCTGCGTGGGCAGGAGAAGCGGGTGGCGGCGGCGATCATGAACGAGGCGACGTGGGGCAAGGTGGATGCGGTCAACGCCTACACCGAAGCCAACGTCAATCATGCCACGACCGGCATCGACGTGGCGCAGGACATCGAGGAGGCCATCGCCCGCGTGCAGAAGCGGCAGGAGTTGGTCAACACGATCATCATGTCGCGCAACGTGTGGAAGCGCATCCGCCGCTCGACGCTGCTGCGGAAGTTCATCTTCGGCGACGCCGCCGGAGGCAAGATCATCACCAAGCAGGTGTTTCTGGAGACGTTCCAAGACTCCGCCCCGATCACCAACCTGTTCATCGCGGAAGCGGTGGAGAGCACGGCGAAGAAGGGCCAGGAGCCGACCGATGCGCAGCTCCGCTACATCTGGGGCGATGACTACATCTGGCTCGGCAACGTGGCCGATGGCGACCCGAACGTGGGCGGCGCGGGCCGCATCTTCTACTGGCAGGAGGACGTGGAGTTCGCCTACGTGGTGGAGAGCTACCGCGACGAGCCCCGCCGCAGCGATGTCGTCCGCGTGCGTCAGCACAACGACGAGCATGTGGTCAACGAGTGCGCGGGCACGCTGATCAAGACCAACTACGCCTAAGCGTCAATCACCGGTCATAACAAGAGGCCCGGCGGCGAAAGCTGCCGGGCCTTTTTGTCGGTTGACTGAGTGGGCGGGGTATGTTTGACGAGGCGTTTGCGGCGGCGGATGCGGCGATGTTTGCGGCGCACGGGAACGAGGTGGCGCGGTTTTGGAGGGCGACGAATCCGGGCAGCGTGATCGAGGCGGCGGCGGTGGACATGCCGCGCGACGAGGCGCACACGTTTCCAGCGGGCGGGCGGGTGGATGAGACAGACCTGACGCTGGAGTGCGATGCTGCGCCATTGGGCGCCGAGGCGGCGGACTTCGGGAGCGGCTGGCGGTGCAACTGGCGGGGGAGGAATTACCGGGTGCTGGCGGCGACGTGGCAGGGGAGCACGGTGACAGTGCGGTGCGGGGCGCTGGGGGAGCAGTGACGAGATTATGAATGCAAATCACGAGGCGGAGGAGTTGTTGGTCGGAGCCATCACGGCGCGGGAGACGGCGGCGGGGGCGGGTGGTTGGCTGGGGGTTCCGGCGTTGATGAGCCGGAAGACGGAGAAGCGCCCGATGAGCTACGTGGTGGTGACGGCGGACGAGCAACGGGCGTTGCTGACAAACGGGCTGATTGTGGAGGTCGAGGTGGACGTGACTTGCGTGGCGCAGCTCGATGAGCCCGGCGAGCTGGCGGCGAGCAAGGCTCGCGCGGCCAAGCTGGGCGAGTGGCTGGCAGACCCGCAGGCGGTGCTGGCGGCGATGTGTGCGGCGGGCCGTGAGGACATGCTGTATTTTCCCATCGGGCTGGTGGTGGAAGGGGCGGAGACGCTGCGGAAAGAGCGGAGCCAGGGCGAGCGAATCGGGCTGCGGATGACGATGGCGAGGCAGGAGGAGTAAGCGCGGTTGACACCTGCGGGGGAGGCACTATGGCACTGCAACGCAAAGGACAACCTTGGAAGCATGGCGTTCCCGGCGTGACGGTCGTGGGAATTGCCTCGATCACGAGTTACACCGTCAGGCGCGCAAACGAAACGCTGGTCGAGGGGAAAGACGAGGAAGGCGAGTTTGCGGTGGCGCTGTATGGCAACGAGAAGTTCAACTTCGAGGCGGAGGGCTATTGCGTCAGCGAGAACGTGCCGACGCTGAACGGCGCAAATTGGACGGCGGGCGGTGTGAGCGGGTTTCTGATGAGCGCCGAGGTGGTGGGTGATCACGAGGGTCTGATGAAGGTCCGCGTGAGCGGCATCGGCTACGCGAAAATCCAGTGATTTCCGGCGAGAGAGATGATGCGAACACCCCGCCCGATGAGGCGGGGTGTTTCGTCTTTGACATACGCTATGTCGAGGCGCTGGCGCACGCGCCGGATCATCGCGTGCTGGGGCGGAGGTTGCGCCCGTTCTGCCTGTGGCATCGCCTTCAACTGGAGTTTGCCAATTCGCCGCTGTTGATGGGCGGCGAGGTGACGCTGGCCGATCTGGAGTATGCGGTGGCGGTGTGCCGGACTCGTTTCGGCGAGTTGGGGGTGGCGCGCCCGCCGCGCCATTGGTGGGCGCGGTGGTGGGCTTATGTGCGGCAGGCATGGTGGAACGTGGGGCTGGAGCAGCAGAAGTGGACGGCGTATGCAGCGGACTACGCGAGCGGCCCGAAGATGATGTTGTCCAAGAGTGGCACAACGGGTGAGGCAATTCCCGACATGGACGAGGCGTTGGTGGAGGTGGCGCTGTATCGGCGCATGACGGGATGCGACCGAGCGGAGCCGTGGGAGATGCCTATGGGGGAGCTGGCTTGGATGAATGCCGCCTTTGCACGCCAGAAGGGCGCAAAGTTCAGCATCGTGACGCCGCTCGACGACGAGATTGTGGAGGAGGCGAAGCGAAAAGCAAAGGCGGCTGGACAGGAGACAGCGGACGGCGGTGGTGACACCGCCGCTACAACGGCAGGCGGGGCGGTTGACGCGGGAGGGGGAGGCGATGGCGCAGACTCCTGAGTTTTGGGGACGGGCAAAGTCGGGCTTGAAGTCGATGGCGGAGGCCACGGCTGGAGTCGAAGCGACTGAACGTGCCATGAAAGGCGCAGCGCGCGCTGGGGGCGCGTTGAAAGGCATTCTCAAGGAGCTGGCAAGTCCGCTGGCCATTGCGTCCGGGTTGGCGCTGGGCTTTGTGGGGTATCTGTGGAAGGCGGTGCGGAACTCGGAGCTGTTGCGGCGCGGACTGGAGCGGGTGGCGGAGGTAGAGGTTTACGGCCCGCAGTTCCGGCAGTTGCTCGGGGGTCTGGATGCGGCGAACAAACGGCTGCGGGAGTTGCAGCGATTGGCGGCAAGCAGCCCGTTCAAGTTCGGCGCGTTGGCCGAGGCGAACAAGCGGCTGGAGATTCTGACACGAGGAGCATTGTCGGGCAGGAAAGCAATGAAACAGTTGACCGATGAAGCAGCCGCTTCGGGCCAAAGCCCGCAGGCTGTTGCGGCGGTCAAAGGCGGAGCGTGGGACGATGCAATGAGCGGACGAAGCATTGAGGGATCGGTGGCGCAGATGCGGGAGATGAATCTGCTGTCCTCGACTGCTGCGGACAGGTTGATCGGTTTGGAGCGGGCGGGGTTGCGTGGCGCGGCGATGTGGAAACAGTTGGAGCAAGAGCTTTCCAAAACGAAGGGCGCGGCGGACGCCATGATGGAGACAATGGATTCT
Source organism: uncultured Chthoniobacter sp. (assembly GCA_964609925.1). Taxonomy (GTDB): domain Bacteria; phylum Verrucomicrobiota; class Verrucomicrobiia; order Chthoniobacterales; family JACTMZ01; genus JACTMZ01. The sequence goes on from CAZSUJ010000001.1 coordinate 93,884, forward strand.
CTGGCAAATTCGTTGGAAGAAACAAAGAACATGCAGGCGGGGAGCATCGGGGAGATGTTCAAGCAGGGGGAGATGGACGGGATGCGTGCGGCGATTGCCATGTGGGAGCAGTGGGGTCCAGTGTTGCGGGAAATCCTGGCTCCTGTGGCGGCGGTGGCCAACGGGTTTGCGCGGATGATGCTGCGGGTGACGGAGATGATGGGCAGCATTCCGGGGCTCAAGAGCGCGATCATCGGGCTCGGGCAGGCGTTGGTGGCGGTGTTGATGGTGCTGGCTGCGATCTCCGTGGTGCAGACGGCGCGGCTTTTCCTCATGCTGGTTCCGCTGGTGCTGCGATTGACCGGCGCAATGTTTGGCGCGGCGGCGGCGGGCGGCGTGTTGAGCCGCGTGCTTGGCTTTGTGGGGATGGGATTGCTGCGGTTCCTCGGTCCCATCGCGCTCGTGCTCACGCTGATGGACTTGCTGGGGATGGGGATTGATGACCTCGCGGCGAAGTTCGGCGGGCTGGGCGACGCACAGCAGGATGCGCTGGGCAAAGTCCGCGAGACGACCAAGGCGGTGCAGGAACAGGTGTCGGCGTTGCGCTCCGGCAAAGGCGGGATGAGCGAGAAGGCCGACGCGGTGAAGCAGGCCGAGGAATCGCTGGCTCAAGCGCAGGCGGCGCGGAAGGCGGCGCAGGAGGCGGTAAATCCCCCAAAGACGGGGGGGATTGCGGGGATGACCGCAGATGCGCTCAAATCCGCGGGCGGCGGCATTTCCCGGTTTGTGACCGGCATTGCATCGGGTTTGACGGGTAATGGTTGGGACGGGGGGTTCGATGTTTTTCAAAATTCCGACGAAGAAAAACGTCAAGCAGCGGACGAGGCCGGGCGGACGGAAGCCGAGGCCAAGCGGGCGCGGGATGCGGCGAGGAACGTGATGCCGCAGACTCCGGCGGAGTATCTGAACGACCCGGACTATGCGCGCGCGGCGGCGGAAGCGGAGGGGCTGTTACAAGATGCAAACCGCTTGCAGGACAAGCTGAACGAGGCCCGTGAGCGTGGAGTCTCGGCAGAGGAGGAGGCGGCTATGCAGGGCGAGATCGACGCCAAGCGAAGCCAAGCCTCGGCGGCATTGAGCCCTGAAGCACTGGCGGCACGATTCAACAAACGGATGGCCGCTGTGGACACCCAGGCGCGATTGACCCGCACGGCAGCGGACGTGACCGGGAACGAGGAGTTGCGCAAGCGGGCAAACGCGCTGGAAGATCAGGCCAAGACCGAGCGCCGGGCGAAGGAGTTGCAGGAGAGGGGAATCCTGCGGACGCAGGCATTGAAGATGGCCGAGGCGGAGACGAAGGCGGATGCGTTGCTGCGCGAGCAGGGGCAGGTAAGCCGGTGGGCGAGTGCGATGGGGCGTGTGGGCGGTGCGGCGGGGGAGGTGGGGCGGCGCGGCACAAGCGAGGAAGCTCGGCTATTGAAGGACATCCTGCGGGCGATCAACGAGCAGAACACCGGCCCGCTCGGTTTGCCGGATGATGTGAAAGAGCAGATGCGTTGAAATGCTGAAAAGCTGAAATACTGACACGCTGAGAGGGGAGGCGGAGTTGACGGGCGGGGGGTGGCATGGCGTTGCAACAGAAGGGGAATTTCGCGGGGCCGACGCTGGATTCGGTGATGAAGGACAGGCTGGGGTTCATCGGTGCATCGTGGATTCAGCTCAAGCGGGCATCGGAGATCAAACAGTCAATCCCGTCTGCACCGTTCACCAAGTTCTTGAACGTGCCGCACACGCGCACGGATGTCTCTGCGCAGGATGGCGTGGCGACGATCAGTTGGATTTACGAGGGATTGGCCGAGGAGCCGAGAGGGACGGATGCGTGGATTTTCGAGTTCGAGCCGTCGTTTGACGAGGTGCCGATTCAGGCGCACCCCAACTTCGATTACCTGTTCAAGACCTATGGCGGCAAAATCGTCAACGGGCAACTGGAGTGGTCGCCGATGACGGAAGCGGCGGCGCAGGGTTCCGGGCTCAACAGCAGCGCGCCATTGAACAGCCGCAACCCGATGGAGGGTGTGGAGGGCTTTCTGCGCATGGGCGGGGTGTGGCGGGTGATCTACGCAAAGCTGGCGCTGCCGGGGAACTTGTTTCAAGGCGTGGGGTCCATTGTGGGCGCGGTGCCAGAGGGGCGGCGGTTGCCTGCGTTGCCTGCGGGTCGCAACTGGATGAAGGCTCCGCCACGTTGCCGCTGGCGTGGCAATGCGTGGGAGGTGACGGAGGAATACATCCTTTCGGGCATCGGCGGGCACAACCGCGTGGTTTATGACGGCAAGACCGAAGGCGGCACGACGGGCGGCGGCTTCGGTGGTGGCATCGGGTTGACGGGGGCAAGTCCGGCGAGCTTGTGATGAAACGGGCGCAGCAACCAACGCCGAAGGTGGTGGCCGGGTTGGGAGCGCGGACAACCACGGTGGGCTCGCATGTGCTGGTGGGGGCAGTGCCTTCGCGCCAGCCGTGGGCTCCCTCGTGGAACATCGAGCTGACGACGGCGCAGGGGCAGACGGCGGTGTATGTGGGGCGGGGGTTGGTCAATGGGGTCGAGCCGGTGGTGGACGGCTTTCCCATCTCGGGCAAGGAGAACCCGACCAAGCAAGGTGTGGAGTTCCGTCGTCCGTCGATTGTGATGCCGGTGACAGGGGATGCGGAGGGCAGGGTGTGGCTGTGCCTGCAAGTCGAGGTGAACGAGCAGGGTATCATCGCGGACCCGAAGAAGGTGACGGTGGTGGCGACCGGCGAGTTGCCGGGCCTGGCCGGTGATGCGGTGGTGACTACTCCGGGCGTGGCTGTGGGTTTGACGGGATGGCATCCGCTGGCGGTTTTGCGCAACTGGGTCGAGCTGCACAGTATTTGCCACTTCGACTTGAATCATCGAGCGGTGAAGGACAGCCGTGGCCGGTGGCGGCATTTCTTTTGGGCGGCATGAAAGCTGGTCAACAGACAGGCCCGGCGGTGCGGGCGGGGCGCGGGATGCAGTGGGGGTATCTCGGAAAGAATCTCGGGACGTTGCTGCGTCGCGCGCCGGAGCGGCAGTGGACGCACCCGTGGGCGGTCGCGGTGATGGGATGGGGAACGGGCAAGGACAAGCGGACGCACCTCGACTTGTTGATCAAGCCGGGGTTTGTGAACGGGGTGGACCCGCTGGCCTACGGCCAAGGCGCAACGGGCGGGGAGGTGTATCAAGGGTTCGAGCGTTCCATGCGCGGCGCGAGTGCGCTGGGGCGCATCGGCGGAGCGCGCGGGGAGGTGTATCGGATGGGCGGCGGCACGACGCGGCAGGCGGAGGGGACGGAGCCGACGAAGGAAGCAGGTTGGCATGCGTTGCTGCGGGGTCCGGTGGTGAGGATCGGGGCGTGGTTGTCGGATGCCTACCATCCGTTTTTCGACGACAAGGATGTGCGTAAAGAGGCGAAGGTGACGTGGCGGGATGGAATGCCGAGCTTGGATGTGACGCCCGGCAGCGGCACGGGGCAGGACTCGGGGAGCCGGTTGCTGGTGGGGCAAGATTTCTGGTTGAGCCAGGCGCGGGCGACCTACCAGATGAACGTGACCGCCTACGATGCCACGGGGTTCAGCGGGAGCATCGTGGAGTATTCTCCCAGCTTCGACACGAACAGGCTGCGCTCGCAGGGGGCGCGGCCTCGGATTCATCAAGGGGCATGGGTGGAGCCGGTGAAGCCGACGTTTGCCGACCGGCTGGCGGGCCTCTATGGGGATGACGGGGAGGACAAGCAGCGGTTGTTCACGGTCTATGCGTTGTCGCCGCCGAATCCATCGAGCCCGGAGCCGGGACCGGATTGGGAGATATGGGTGCAGCATCGGTGCTGGTGGAACGTGAACCACGCGGGACGGAACATCCCGCCGAAGACGTTGCCACCGGCTACGCCGTTCTTTTCGCCGCTGGCGTTCGGGCTGGCTAACTTGCCTGTCAATCAGTTCATCGGGCTGCAACAGGATTTGCTGGAACGGGTGTTCAATGCGTTCCAGAACGATGACAACGAGGGGAGGTTCTGGACGGCATGAGTGCGGATGCTTTCGGGTTGGACAAGGGCGCGCGCAATGCGGAGGCCGCGCGACAAGAGGCGGAGGAAGCCGCGAAGGCACGGCGGTCGCGCAGCTTGAATCCCCCGCCGCCTTACCGGGTGGTGCCGTTCGACCCTGCTTACTTCGGAGTGTTCGGGGCACCGTGGGAGGAGGAGCCGGAGGCGAATTGACACAGAGGCGCGGGGTGTGCGGACGTTGATCTATGCGAACCTGACGACACGGGAGCCAGCGGGGAGTGCGTCGGGCGACCGGCTGGCTTTGCCGACCTTGGTGGCGGGCGGCAAATGGCAGATCGGGCTGCGGTTCACGCAACTGACGGATGGCGTGTATGGCGTGGCGAGTCCGGCGGTGGTATCGCTGCGGGCGAGCATGGGCCAAGTGGACGGGCGACCGGGCGGTGGCACGTTCCGGCTGGAAGTTGGCGATGTGCCGGGCACGCCGGGAACATGGCTGACGACGCCGTTAGACTGGAACGCCCCGGCAAACTTGGTCAAGGCGGCGCTGAACGGCGCGGGTGGTCCTACGGATTTTCGAGTGGAGGAGGATGCTGGGAGCTGGCTGGTGAGCAGGGCGGGCGGCGCGGCATTCAGTGTCACCGGGCGGTCGAACAAACTGCGTCCGGTGAGTTTCGTGCGTTGCCGGAGCTACGAGCTGGACGGCGAGGCGGCTGTCGAGGTGCGGCTGGTGGTGGCTCCTCTGGCGTTCGAGGACACGAGCGAACGGATTCTGCCGGAGGGTCCGTCTGTGGCAACGGTGATGAACGGCTACACGGACCCCTCGAATACGTGGTCTGTGAACGAGGTTCAGGAATTGACGGTTCCGCGCGAGTATCGTGGTGCCTACCAGCTCGTCTATGGCAATGCGGATGATGCGCCGACGCGCACGCGGTTGCTGAGTGACGAGGATGGCGCGCCGGAGATCGAGGCGGCGCTGAATGAGGTGCTGGCCAAGCTGCCGGAGGACGATGGCGTGAAGGCCAGCGTGACCGTGGAGAATCCTCAGACGGGTGTGGCGCGAGTGACGTTTGGAGGTTCGCTGGCAGGTGTGGACGTTGCGCCGCTGCGCGTGGTGATTCCGCCTGGAGCTGGACCGGAGGGCGACTTGACGCTCACCCTCGACCTGAACCGGCATGCCATGTGGGCGGCGCTGCGCGAGCGGGCGGAGATCACGGTGCCTTTCGAGCTTGAGGCGGAGGTGTGGCGCGACCCGGAGGACGAGGCGCAAGGCACGATGACGATGAAGCTGTGGCAGGAGACGGTGGTGATTCGCCGTCCGTTGCTGTGGGAAGGGCTGGCAGCGTCGGCAAACGTCGATTGGCTGCGTCCGGTGAGCCCGGTGCTTTACCCGCCGTGGTCGCCCAACCAGATCATCACGGGCAACCAGCATTACCAGCGCGTGTTGCCGATGGGCACGGCGCAATTCGTAGTCGATCACAACCTCGAAACCGAAGCGGTGCATGTGACAGTGCGCGAGAACGTGACACCGGGATTGGTGATGGTGCCGCAGGAGGTCCGCATCGAGGGACCGAACTCGGTGCGGTTGACCTTCGGCACGGCGCAGACGGCGATGGCCAAGGCTGTGCTGATCACCTCGGCGGGGCCGACGAGCCAGTTTCTTGCGCACACGCATACCGTGAGTGAGGTGGCGGGCCTGGATGCGCTGCTGGAGGAGATTGGGTCGCGTGTGTCGCAGTTGGAGTCGTTGGTGGCAGTGAGCGGTGCCGGTGCCACGACGACCGAAGCGTGGAAGGGCAGCATTGCGCTGACCGCCAAGGCGGAGATTTACCCTTCGCTGGTGCGGCAGACGCCGCCGTTGCCGCGTGCGATCTACGCGGGCACGACGGCGCTGGTTTCCGGCGACGAGCTGGCGGATGCCACGGAATTTCCTCCGCCGGGCGGCGCGGTGCTGGCTTGGGGGACGGCCACCGAAGTCTATGCGCCGAGCGTTTACACGTCGCGCCGCAAGGGTCGCATGTTCAACACGGCGGAATGCAATTTCGTCTTGAGCGACGGGTATTTCTGGTGGGGTGCGCTGAAACACCCCGCGCTCGATGTTTACTACCCGAACGAGATGGACCGCATCTTGTGGGAGCTGGCGGTCACGCCGGAGATGTTGTCGCCCGGTCGCAAGCTGCGGGTGGACACGAGTTTCCTGATCGCGTTACTGGCGGAGCGCCCGGACTTGCAGGGGCGTTATTTGCTGCGGGTGCGCAAGGGATTGCCCGCCTCTGAGGTTGTCTTCGGCACGGCGTTGAACATCCGCGAAGTGACGTGGGACCAAGCCAGCGGCGCGGAGGAGTTGCTGTTGGAGCAGCCGATCACGCTGACAAGCGCGGGCATGGTGCATCAATTCGCGGTTGAGGTGGCGCGCGCGCAGGGCGGCGCGCTTTCGGCGACCAAGACCCTCTACGGCAAGACCCTGACGGCCCCCGCGCCGCAGAACGAGAATTTCATGCTTCGCGCGGAGCTTTGCCGCTTCGACCTGACCAACTATGCGCAGCCGATGGGTCTGCCGACCGGCCAGGTTTACTTGCTGGCGACCGAGGACGGCGACGTGGCCAAAGTCATCCGCGAGAAGTTTCCCAAGACCGAGAATGCCGCCGCGCTGGGCGTGGTGGCCACCTTGACCTGACATGCCTGCACCGATCATTGACCCCACGACGAGCGTGCTGGGCTACCGCGTAGGGACGCGGTGGAACTACCAGCCAGCCACGACCAACGCGCCTGCGCCGACTTCATGGGCTTGCACGGGGCTGCCTGCGGGCATTTCCTTTGGAACCGCGACGGGTTTGATCAGCGGAGCCGCCACGGAGGAGGGCGTGTTCTTGGCGCGGCTCACGGCAACGAATGGCGACGGGACTTCCTCGCCGTTCATTCTCACCATCGGCATTTTCGAGAAGCTGTGGCGGGAGTTCGGAGCGCATCCGCTCAACGTCGATTTGCGCAGCCAGAGGGTATATCCGCATGGTGTGCCGACATGGGAGCCGGGCGACCCGGTGATGTTCGCCAAAAGCGGCGACAAGGTGGTGGTCGATGTTGGGTGGACCGCCGATGGTGGCGAAACCACTATCCCGATGCAGCCGCACTTGCTGCGCGTTGGCATCAAAGAGTCGGACCTCCGCGCGCCGCTGTGGATTTCCACCGGCACCTACGAAACCATGCAGAGCGACACGAACACGCGGTATCGCATCGTGTTGGATTTCACCGGACCAAAGGTGGCGCGGATGCTGCGCGATTACGAGAGCGACACAAACACCTACGCCGATGTGCTGGCGGAGATCGAGCTGGTGCAACTCATCGAGGTGGCTGGCGAGGTGACGACGCTGCGCAAGACGAGCCAGCATTTCCGCATTCGCACGGCCAAGGAGATCATCCCCAATGCCTAAGCTGACGTTCCCGACCCGAATGCTGTGGTTGCAGGCGGCAGCGGCGGGCCGCGCGGGCTATTATGTGCGCCGTGCGGGGTGGACTGATCGCTGGCTGTTTTGGGTCGGCGGACTGTGGTGGCAACGGAAGTCCACTTGGCTGCGGACGGCTGTGACGGGCGGCACAACTATTCAGGAGCAACACGAATACCATGTGGTGCGCGGCGAAGATTTCGGGAAAGCCGAGTTCGAGGCGCGCGACTGGACGGTGGAGCCGTTGACCGTGCAACCGGAAAATCCTTCCGTGCCTCCGAGCAACCCGAACAATCCGCCGCCAACGGGCGACGAGCCACGCCAACCGCCGCCGCCGTTTGAGGGCGACCCTGGCGGCGGTGCGGGATTCAACCCGCAGTTACCGGAGCCGGGCAAAGACCCCGGCATCGAGCCGTGGAACCCTGACGATGACGAACCGGACCAGGACGAGGATGACGACACGACCGGCGACGACGGCGGCGGCGATAGTGGCGGCAGCGATGGTGGCGGCAGCGATGGTGGCGGCACAGGGGATGGCGATGGTGGAACCGGCGGTGACGGTGGTGCTGGTGATGGCGGAACCGGCGGCGGCGGTGACGGTGGAACGGGCGGCGGCGGCTGGCCCGGTGGCGGAAGCGGTGGTGGTGGCGGCGGTGGTGGCGGCGGTGGTGGCGGCACAGTTGATTTGAAGCCGCCGGTCAAAAAGCCGCCGCCGCTGGCGTGGCCGTCATTGTCGATGAGTCTTGCGAACGCGACATTCGATGTCGTCCCCGGTTGCTATCCCGGTGGTTCGGGGAATACACGCTCGATGACCATTGAAGTCTCAGTGGAGCTATCGACCACGGCGAACACGAGCGACGGTTCCGACGCGGACGGAATTTACATGGTGAGCATCCAGTATGGCGGGCAAAACATTGCCGGAGCCATGATGTCTCCCGGCGACACGCAAATCTTCGAGGTGAGCGTGGAGGGTGTGCCGGGCTCAAGCGTGTTCACCTTGTTTGGACGGGCCACTCGACTCGACGCCCCCGACATCACGGCCAGCGGTTCGATTGCAATGGCTCCGTGGTGCGGAGACTCAAGCGGCGAGCCCGTGGGCGGGCCATGATCGCGGTTCAATCGCTGTGGCTGGGGGCGGAGACACACGCCACGCACCGTCAGGTGGAGGATTGCTGGCTGTTGAGTGGCCACTACGCGCGGGAGAGCTTTGGCCGCGTGGAGTTGTGGGCGGACGAGGCGGGCGAGGCGTGGTTGAGGGAGATTGGTGCGCGCTATGATGCGTGGCATCGGTTGCCGGAGATCGAGGACGAGTTGCGCGGGGTGTGGAGTGTGGGCAAGTTGCTGGCGGCATCAATGCAGACGGGACCGTTCCTGCATGTCGATGGCGATGTGTTCTGGCGCTGTGCGCCGCCGCTTGAAGTGCCGTTCCTGGTCGAGCATGCGGAAATCGACAAGCCCGCCGGGGCGTGGTGGGACCGCGTGGGGTTTGCGCCGATGGAGCGTCCGGCACAGCCGACGAGTTACAACTTCGGAGTGTTCGGCGGAGCGTCATGGAGAGAGATTGGGGCGGCATGCCGCGCGGTGGTTGATTGCTTGCGCGCTCACCGGGCGCTGGTGGCAGGATGCCAGTGCGGGTGTCTGCCCATGTTGGCCGAGCAGGTGTGGGTGCCTTCGCTGTTGCGCTTACGCCGTATGGAGCCGACGTGCCACTTGCGGCATGACCGGCTGCAAGAGGATGCGGCGTGGCACAACTACTTCCATGCGATGAGCGGGAAACGCGACCCGCAGATGCTTGAGCGCATTCACGCACGGCGGGTGGAAGTTCTCGGGCCGCGCTGTTGACAGGGTAGCAAAGGCAAATGCGTGTCGCGTTCGATCTGGAGCAGGCGAAGCTGCTGTCTTGGGCGCAGGCTGAACTTTCAGGCCGCAAGGTGCGGCGGAGAGACACTGTGCCGCTGGAATTGAAGGCGGTGAAGGGTGGAGTGTTCCAAGAGCTGCCGACCGACACGGCCATGTATGCGGTGCTCAAAAATCCTGAGTCCCCAGGCGCTACGGCGTTGGCCAGCGCCGGGTCATTCACGCGCAGTGGCGCGGGGTCTTCGGCAGTTTACACGATGTCGCTCAACCTCAACACTGCACCGCTCAACGCTGCGTTTGCCAGTGAGCCCGCCAGCGTCGCGGCGGTGTTGGAGATCAAGCTGCTGAGCGCGTTCTTCCGGCTTTCCAGCGAGCCGCTGGTGGTGACGGTGCAGAACGATTACGGGCGGGAAGCGGAGATGCTGCCCGATGTTCCTTCCGCCTCGGCGCATCTTCGCCGCGTAGGCGCGACAGGCTACATGGAATACTCGTTCGATGGCGGCACGGTCTGGTGGCGCTACGAGCCAACGCTGGTTGACGGGAAACCGGAGTTTGGATGGATAGGACCACTTTCCGAATGAAACATTATCTTTCCATTTTCGTTGTGGCGGCGCTGCTGCCGTTTGCATGCCCGCTGTCCGCTCAAACGACCATGCGCATCGGCGCGGTGCAACATACAAACGGCAAAGTCGTGACGCCCGGCTTTTGGCTGGCGAACTCGAACGAGATCAATGCGGTGGTGCCTGTTCCGGCGCTTCCGTCGTGGATTTCGACCAACCCGGCGATCAGCCTCTCGAACCTCACCACCACCAACTACGTTACCACGCTTGGGCTCCATGTTCCGTCCTTCTCGGCGACGAACGCGCGCCTGGCCTACTGGTCGCTCAGCGGGAACGTTTCCCAAGCCGGAGTTGGGGTGAACACAAACGTCACCCCCGACCTTCAAGCCTCGATTGGACTCGGGACCAACAATGCGGTTCGCTTTGCCGAGGTCAGCGTCGGCGAGTTCA
>CAZSUJ010000002.1:0-1290 GCA_964609925.1 uncultured Chthoniobacter sp.
ACCATGCCCAAGCTCCTCCGCAACCCGCTCTACCACTGGTCGCACCTCGAACTGGCGCGCTACTTCGAGATCGAAGACCTGCTGCTTTCGCCCGCAACGGCGGACGAGATCTACGACCGCTGCAACGCGTGTCTGACCGAGCCCGGTTTCTCCGCCCGCGGATTCATGACCCGCTCCCGCGTCGAGGTGGTCTGCACGACCGATGACCCGGCCGACAACCTCGCGCACCACCTCGCGATCGCCGAGGACGCCGCCTTCCCGGTCAAAGTCCTGCCCACCTGGCGCCCCGACAAAGCCCTCGCTGTAGACAACGCCGCCGTGTTCGGCCCGTGGCTGCAATCCATGGAGGCCGCGGTGGCGCGCGACATCCGCACGCTCGACGATCTCCTCTCGGCCCTGCAGGAACGCCACGACTTCTTCGCGTCGCGCGGCTGCCGCCTGTCCGACCGCGGCCTCGAAACCGTTTACGCCGAGGACTGCACGCACACTCAGGCTGCATCCGTGTTTGCCCGCGCCCGCGAGGGCGGCGCGATCACGGCGGAGGACGCCGCGCGCTACAAGTCGCTCCTGCTGCACGAACTCGCGGCAATGGATGCAGCCAAGGGTTGGACCATGCAGATCCACTACGGCGCGCTGCGGAACAACAACACGCGGATGAAGAAACAACTCGGCCCCGACACCGGGTTCGATTCCATCGGCGACTGGTCTGTCGCTTCCGCGATGTCCCGTCACTTCGACCGCCTCGACTCCGAGGGGCGTCTGCCGAAGACGATCATCTACAACCTCAATCCGCGCGACAATGAGGTCATCGCGACGATGATCGGCAACTTCCAGGACGGCGAGACCGCCGGGAAGATGCAGATGGGTAGTGCCTGGTGGTTCGGTGACCAACTCGACGGAATGACCCGCCAGATCGAGGCCCTGTCGCAGATGGGGTTGCTCAGCCAGTTCGTCGGCATGCTGACCGACAGCCGCTCCTTCCTGTCCTACCCGCGCCACGAGTATTTCCGCCGCTTGCTTTGCAACATCCTCGGCGGCGACATGGAGCGCGGGCTCATCCCCGACGATCTGGCCCTTGTCGGCGGGCTGGTCGAGGACATCTGCTACCGCAACGCCCACCGGTATTTTGGCTTCTTCGACGAACCCGCCGCCTGAAGCCCGCCATTTGCAGGTTGAAAACCCCGCCTCCAGCGGGCATTTTCACCGTTCCGCATTGCCTCGTAGTGTAACGGTAGCACAAGTGACTCTGGATCACTTTGTCATGGTTCGAATCCATGCGAGGCAGCCAGC
>CAZSUJ010000002.1:1390-100782 GCA_964609925.1 uncultured Chthoniobacter sp.
CACAAGTGACTCTGGATCACTTTGTCATGGTTCGAATCCATGCGAGGCAGCCAGCTCAAGCTGGCGAACTCAAAACCCTTGGCGCGCGAAGCCTGCCGGGAAATGTCGCCACGGGCGACCAATCCATGCGAGGCAGCCAGCCTAAGCCGGCGAGCCCAGGACCCCGCCGCGAACGGGCCTACTTCACTTCGACCGCGTCGCCCTCGCGCAGGAGGGCATTGGGACTCACGATGAGACGGTCTTCGGCGCTGAGTCCGGACACGATCTCGAGTTTTGCCCCGAAGTTGCGTCCGACCTTCACGGGAATGAATGCGACTTTACCATCCCTCAGGGCCGCGACGTAGTTGCGTCCCTCCCGGACGACCAGCGTGTTGGCCGGGACCTGCCATGTCTGCTGCGAGGCGCCGGTGCTGACTTCTGCGGTTCCGGTGAGTCCGGACGGGATACGGGCACCGGGGTTCGGCATGGTGAGTTCGACGAGCATGGTCCCGAGTTGGCGGTCGATGATGCCGGACGAACGCGCCACCACCGCCTCGAAACGCTCGCCGGGCATCTCGGGAAATTCGACGGCGGCCTTCTGTCCGGGCTTCAGCCGCAAGGCCGCGGCAGGAGGCGCGTCCAACTCGACCCGCAATTCATCGAGACGAACGAGGGTGAAGAGCCCTCTCCCGGCCTGGGACTTGTCGCCCTCGATGTGGTCGCCACGGTCGATCCCACGGCGGGCGATGGTTCCGTCGAAAGGAGCCCGGATGGTCAACTGTCCCTGCAAGACCTCCACGCGGGCCAACTCCGCCTTGGCCGCATCAAGCTCTGCCTCTGCCGTCTGGGCCGCCGAAACCCGCTCGTCGAGAACCTCGGCGGAGATGACGCGGCTTTGCGACATGTTCCGCGCCCGCTCAAGGACGCTGCGGGCGAGATCGGCACGGGAGACGGCGCGCACAAGCTCGGCGCGGGCGCGTTCGAGGGAACGGCCGACCTCGGGAGCCTCGATGACGGCGAGGATGTCGCCGGCCTTCACGCGGTCGCCGATGTCCACACGCCTTTCGCCGACCACGCCGGTGGCCCTGGAGAAAATCTCGGCCTGCTCCGCGGGAGCGGTGCGGGCCGGAAGGCGGACAGACTCGTCCCGCACGCCTGGCTCGGGGGCCACCGCATTCACGGGTGTTGCGGCCTCCGCGATTCCCGCGAGGGCCGCCGAGAGGAGGAGAAGGAATACAGATGTTTTCATGTCGGGTTCGCTGCGGGTTCGGTTTGCAGTTCGGCGGAGAGACGGTGGCGGCGGCGGACCAGTCCGAACATCGAGGGGACGACAAGCAACGAGGCGAATGTTCCAAGAACAAGCCCTCCGATCACAGCCCGCCCGAGAGGCGCGTTCTGCTCGGCCCCCTCGCCCATCGCCAATGCCATGGGCAGAACGCCGAGGATCATGGTGAGCGCGGTCATGAGCACGGGACGCAGTCGCGTCGTGGCGGCCTCCAGCGCGGACTCCGTGGCCGACCGACCCGCCTCCTGCAGGTCCCGCGCGAAGCTGGTGACCAGGACGCTGTTCGCCGTCGAGACGCCGATGACCATGATGACGCCCATGAGCGCGGGAACGCTGGCCGGCGTGCCCGTGAGCCAGAGACCGGCGAAGGCGCCGGCGATGGCGACGGGCAATCCGCTGATGGCGACGAACGGGAGGCTCCACGACTGGAAGTTCACGACCATGACAAGGAACACAAGCGCGGCCGCGAGGGCCATGCCGCCGAACAACTCGGCGTAGGCGGATTGCATCAGCGCGGCCTGCCCGGCGAGCACGATGCGGTTGCCCGGCTTTTGCTTGGCCCGCAACTCGGCGAGGAGCGGGTCGAGGGATTTGAGGACGGACCAGACATCGGTGCCCTGCACGTTGGCCAACACGGTGAGGGTCGGCTGCAAGGTCGAGCGCGAAACGGTGGCCGGCACCTTGCGTTCTTCCAGGCTGGCGAAGGCACCGAGCACGACGGGCGTCCCACCGGCGGCAGGGCGGACCGGAAGATTGAGCAGGTCTTCCTTGCGCGGCAGATCCTTCGGAGGAATCGAGACCGTGACCTCGTAGGAGGCGCCGACCTTGGGGTCGGCCCAGAAACCCGGCGAAACCGTGCCCCCGGAGCCGAGTGCGGTGAGAACCGCGCCGATCGCATCCTGCTGCGTGATCCCGAGCTTGGCCGCACGCGTGCGGTCGATGCGCAGGTAGTATTGCGGCAAGTCGAGCAACTCGCGCAGGGTCACGTCCACCACGCCCGGAATGCGGGCAAGCCCGGCCTCCAACTCGCGCGCCAGCGCGATGTTGCCGGGCACGTCGCGTCCGGAGAACCGGATCTCGAACGTGGTGGCGGCCCCGCCCGATAGGGTCTGGCCGGTGGCGTCGGCAGGACGGAAGAACGCCTGGACCTCCGGGAACTTTTCCGCGAGCAGGGTGCGGATCGCGGCGATGTGTCCGGGCGTGGGCTGGTGGTCGGGCGCCAGTTGGATGAGCATTTCCCCGTCGTAGGACCCGACAGCGGTGCTCTCGATCCACGCGAGGTTGACCGCGGCGGGCATGCCGATGTTCTCCGCGACGAAGAGGAGTTCCTCCTGCGGAATGGCGGCCCGCACCTCGCGCTGGATGTCGGCGAACTTGCGTGCCGTTTCATCGACCCGCGAGGCTCCGGGGACGCGCACGAAAAGCCGGATGAGGCCGGCATCGGTCACGGGGAAGAACTCGCGACCGAGCGCACTCCATGCCGTGAATCCGCCGGCCGCGAAGAGCACGACGATGGCGGGGGCGATGACCCGGCGGCTCAGCAGCACGGCGAGCACGCGCGCCTGGATTGAGGCCAGGCGGTCCACGCCGGCCTCGGCAAGATGGTGCGCCCTCGCGAGCAGGGACGGGCGGCGTCCGGCGGCCCGTCGGGCCGCGGCCAGTTCGGCCGGCAAGAGGAGCGAGGCGAGCGTCGGCACCAATGTGCGCGACAGCATGTAGCTGGCGATCATCGCGTAGATCACAGCCAGCGCGAGCGGCTTGAAAACATCGGCCGCGGTGCCGGTGAGCAGGAACACCGGCAGGAATACGATGCAGATGCCAGTCGTCGAGACGAACTCCGGGAAGGCGACCTGCTGCGCGCCGTCGAGGATGGCCGTGCGCACGTCCTTGCCCGTGGAGATCTGGCGCTTGATGTTCTCGATCTCGACCAGCGCGTTGTCCACGAGGATGCCGATGGCCAGCGCGAGACCGCCGAGCGACATCAGGTTGAAGGTCGCTCCGGACAGATACAGCCCCATGACCGAGCAGAGCAAAGCCAGCGGGATCGAGGTGAGGACGATGAAGGTCGAGCGCCACGAACCGAGGAAGACCAGCACGACGAGGGCGACGAGCGCGCCGACGAGGACGATTTCCTTGGAGATGTTGTCGATGGACGCCTGCACGAAGACCGATTGGTCGAAGATCGGCTCGATGGTCAGCCCGGGTGGCGCCGAGGCGCGGATGCCGGGCAGGCGTTCGTAAATGCCCTTGATGATGTCGAGCGTCGAGGCGTCGCCGAGTTTGAGCACGGAGACGAGGACCGAGTTGCGTCCGTTGAGCCGGGCGATGTTGGTGGGAACGGCCTCGCCGTCGCGGACATTGGCCACATCGCGAAGAAGCACGACCCGGCCGTCCACCGCGCGCAGTGGCAGGTCGAGGAATTCCTCCACGCTGTCAGGGCTGGCGTTGACGGCCACGGCGAGGTCGCGTCCGTCCTCGAGAAGGTTGCCCGAAGGCAGGGTGAGATTCTGCGAAGCGATGGCGCGGCTGACATCGGAGGACGAGAGCCCGAGCCCGTTGAGAGCCTCGGGATCGATGTCCACCATGACCTGCCGGGCGGCGCCGCCGTAGGGCAGCGAGAGACGGATCCCGGGGATGGTCTGGATTTGCGCGCGCAGGGCCAGCCGCGCCCAGTCAAACAACTCGGCGCTGGTCATCGTGTCGGACGAAACCGCGAGTTGGAGGATGGGGACCGATGACGGACTTGTCTGGACGATCAAGGGCGGGGTCGTGCCCTGCGGCATGCGCCGGAGGACGGTCTGCGAGACCGAGGCCACCTGCGCAAGGGCCCTGTCCATCGAGGCGTAGGGCTGGAAGCGGAGCTTGACCAAAGCGGCGCCGTTAACGGTGTCCGACCTGACCTCCAGCAGGTCGTCAACGTTGTTCAACGCGACGATCTCGGCGAACGAAGTGATCTTGGCCGCCATCTCGCGGGCGTTGAGTCCGCCGTAGGTCCAGACCACGAGCAACTCGGGGCTGTCCACCTGCGGCATGATGTCCGAAGACATCCGCTGCGCCGAGAGCACGCCGAAGAGCAGGATCACGATGGCTAGGACGGCGATCGTGTATTTGTAGCGAAGGGCGTAGGAGACGATCCACATGGGCGCGCAGCGGTAGCCGGAAGGTGTCCCATGTCGGGCCCGGGGCCAAGCGGAACTCTCTCAGGAAAAAGCCCGAGCGTCCGGGAAGCCCGAAAGACGCCGCGTGATCACGGTTGGCGACCCTAATGGGATTGACTCCGCCTGTCTCCGCTTCGCTCCGGCTCGAACCACATGTCCGAATGTGCTCCGCACTCGCCAGCGAGGCTGGCGACCCTAACGGGATTCGAACCCGTGTTACCGCCGTGAAAGGGCGGTGTCCTAACCGCTGGACGATAGGGTCTGGAAGATGGTCAGTATGCCGAGCCGCGGGCCGAATTCAAGCGGCAGCATGTGGGTCGGGTGGGACTCGAACCCACAACCAACGCCTTAAAAGGGCGCTGCTCTACCATTGAGCTACCAACCCGTGCAGCTACGGAACGCGCAATCTACCGGTGCCGGTTGCGCGCTCAAGATTTTTCGGCAAGCCCGAGCTGCTGCAGAGCCGCACGCACCTCGGCCGCGTGATCGCCTGTTTTCGCACTCTCCACGATCCACGCGATCTTGCCGTCGCGAACGAGGAAGGATTGGCGCTTGGGGATGCCCATCAGGGTCGGGACGCCGAAGGCCTTGGCCACTTCGGACTCCGTGTCGGCGAGCAGGGTGAAGGGGATGTTGTGCTTGGTCGCAAACTTCTTCTGTCCCTCGACCGAGTCGCCGCTCACGCCGATGATCTGCACGCCGCCGCCGGTGAAATCCGGGAAGGCATCGCGCAACGAGCACGCCTGCGCCGTGCACCCCGGGGTATCGGCCTTCGGGTAGAAATAGACGAGCGTCGGGCCCTTCGCATAGACCTCGGCGAGTTCCACGCGTGCGCCGTCCTGGTTGAGCGCGGCAACACGCGGCGCATCGTCACCCACGGAGAGGGCTTGGGCCGACTTGGCCAGACCGAGGAAGGAAAGCATGGTGAACGCTACAACGAAGGTGGATCGCATGCACGAGCTTTAGCCTTGCTGCAGGCAAGCCGCAAGCGGCACTTGCCATCAGGCGCCCCGTGCCCGGACTATCGGGCGGATGTCAAACACGAGTCATGTCCTCTGGCAACGGCGCCTTGCGTTCGGGGCGGGCGCGCTGGCCTTGCTGGCCGGGTTGGCCGCCGTGCGCGGGCCGGACGCGATCGGCCTTGGCGTGGCCGAGGCGGCGGGGGCTTGGAAGCTCGCGGGGCCGCAGGTTTGGAATCCGCTCATGCCGCTGGCGGTCATGGCCGAGGCGGTGTTTGCGCTGGCCGGTCCGCGCGGGTGGCAGAACGCGCACGTGACCATCGCCTGGCTGGCCCTCCTTTTCTGGCTGTTGCCGTTGCCGGCGGGTGCATGGCGCGGCTTTTCCGCACTGATTCCCGCGCTGCTGGCCGTCGTCCTGTCCGGGCCATTGGCCGGACTCGACGGATTCGGCCTCGCGGTGACAGTGCTAGCGGTCGCACGGTGGGCTGCCTGGCGTGGCGCGGTCCGAAGGCAGGTTGCCGTGCTCGTCGCGGGCGCTTGGCTGGCCGCATGGTTTTCCGCAGGAGCGCTGCCGCTCGTGGCTGCGGGCCTCATCGGAATGCTCGGGGTCATGCCCTTGCGCGCCTGGTTCTTGACCGCGGCCGGCTCGCTGCTGGTCTGCAACCTCACCCCGAGGGGATTCGGCGTGTGGGGTGAGATGTCCAAGTTCCTCCTCTGGTCGCCGCAACCCCAGTTGTCGCCGCCCGCGGTTCTGGCTCTGCTCTCGTGCCTGATCGTCTGCGGCGTGGCCCTGCGTGCGACCCTCTCGAAGGGAAATCTTCCCCTCGCCCTGTCTCCGGCGCTTCTCTTCCTCTGCGCGGCGGCCGGCCAGCACGCCTACCTCTGGGCAGGCGCCCTCGCCCTGATCCCCTGCTGGGTCACCGGCAAGGACCTCGTCGCGCAAATGGGTTGGAACATCCGATGGTGGATGCAGATGTCGATGGTGATCGGCGCCGCGGCCCTCGTGGCATGGCAGGGTTTCCTTTCCTTGCCGCGCTGGTATGGGCTGGCCATGACCGACGCCGTCGTGCGCCCCACCCTGACGCGCGAGGCCCTTGCGTCCGTCTCGGGCCCCGTTTACGTGAACCCCCAAGGCCGCGCCCTTGCCCGATTTGGGGGGGCGCTGCCTGACGGCGGTTCCGACCCGGGGTCGCTCCAACTCGCCCGTGAGGCCGTGCTTTGGCGCGCGCACGACCGGAGGGAGCGGTTCGCTGCCGTTTGGTTGCTGGGCGAGAAGTCGGACTACGCGCCGCTGGCCCGCCACTTGGGAGAGTCGCCCGATTGGAGGCTGGCCGCGGTTGATGCCACGGGGCTGCTTTTCGTGCGCGGCGCTCGCGATGAGGAATTCGCCACCGAACCGGCGCAGGAAATGGCACGGGGCATGTGGGGCGGAGCCAACCGCTCGGCCTTCCTCGGCGGAAGCGCTCTGAGCTGCCTCGCGGCGAACGCGATTCCCGAGGCCGACGAACTCTCGCAGGCGGCCCTCCGCAACAGCGACCGCTCGTCCGCCGCAGCCGCCACGCGCGCAAGGGTCCTGGTCTCCACCGGCGACATCAAGCAGGCGGTGAACCTCGCCGACCGCGCGGTGGCACTTGAGCCCGCCTCCGATTACGCGTGGCAGGTGCGGGCCGAGACGCTGTTGCACGCGGGGCGAACCGACGATGCCTACGCGGCCGGACAGCGGGCGGCAGAGCTGGCGCCGGGTGACGCCGGGGCGCTCTGGCTCGCCGCGCGCACGGCAAACGCCGCGCGCGCCTTCCAGACCGAAGCCGGGATCCTCGAGCGCCTTGTCGCGCTCACGCAGGGGCGCGGGATGGACGCATCGTTTTACCAGCTCTACCTCGGCCAGTCTTACGCCAAGCAAGGACTTGAGCGGCCGGCCCTGCGGGCGTTCGACGAGGCGGCCCGGTCGCCCACGCTCACACCGGAGCAGCGCAAGGAGCTCGAGGAGGAGATCGCCCGGATCAAGTCCCCCGACCGCGCACCCTGACTCAGCTTTGCGCTTAACCCGGCGCAGCAGTCCGCATAGTCTTGCCGCGTGAAGAAAAGCCCATCCCGCCGAAACAAGCCCGATCTTCGTCCCCATTCATCCGCTGTCCTTGACGGACCCGAGCGCGCGCCGAGCCGCGCCATGCTTTACGCGGTCGGCTACCGCGAGGCCGACTTCGCCAAGTCGCAGATCGGCATCGCCTCGACGTGGAGCATGGTCACGCCGTGCAACATGCATATTGATGAACTGGCGCGGGACGCGGCGGGCGGGGCGAATGCGGCGGGCGGCAAGGCGGTCATCTTCAACACCATCACGATCTCCGACGGCATTTCGATGGGAACCGAGGGGATGAAATACTCGCTCGTCTCGCGCGAGGTCATCGCCGATTCGATCGAGACGGTTGTCGGCTGCGAGGGCTTCGACGGCTTCGTCGCCATCGGCGGTTGCGACAAGAACATGCCCGGAGCCATGCTGGCCATCGCGCGGCTGAACCGTCCTGCTGTCTTCGTCTACGGCGGCACGATCCTCCCGGGCTGCCTGAACGGCCGCAACCTCGACATCGTCTCGGTTTTCGAGGCGGTCGGGCAGCGCGCCGCGGGCAAGATCAGCGACCGCGAGTTGCAGAAGATCGAGTCCTGCGCCATCCCCGGCGCCGGTTCGTGCGGCGGCATGTATACGGCGAACACGATGGCCTCGGCCGTAGAGGCCATGGGCATGAGCCTGCCTAACAGCTCAGCCCAGGCCGCCGTCTCGCCGCAGAAGAAGAACGATGCCCGCGCCGCCGGCGCTGCCGTTGTCAACCTCCTCAAGCTCGGCATCCGCCCCTCCGACATCATGACACGCGAGGCGTTCGAGAACGCACTCACCGTCGTCATCGCGCTCGGCGGCTCGACCAATGCCGTCCTGCATCTCCTGGCCATCGCCCACGCGGCCAACGTGAAACTGACCATCGACGACTTCACCCGCATCGGCGCGCGCGTCCCCGTGCTGGCCGACTTGAAGCCGAGCGGACGGTTCCTCATGTCCGAACTGGTCGCCATCGGCGGAATCGTGCCGATGATGAAAGACCTCCTCTCCGCGGGGCTCCTACACGGCGACTGCCTCACCGTGACCGGCCGCACCCTCAAGCAGAACCTTGCCGCGTTCGGCCGCTACCCGAAGGGCCAGGAAATCATCCGTCCGCTCAAGAATCCGATCAAGAAGACGAGCCACCTCGTCATCCTGCGCGGCAACCTCGCGCCGGGTGGTGCGGTGGCCAAGATCACCGGCAAGGAGGGCGAGAAATTCCGCGGCACGGCCCGCGTCTTCGACTCCGAGGACAAGGCCCATGCGGCCATCCTCAAAGGCGGCGTGCGCAAGGGCGACGTTGTCGTCATCCGCTACGAGGGACCGAGGGGCGGTCCCGGCATGCGCGAGATGCTCGCCCCGACCTCGGCCGTCATGGGACTGGGCCTCGGCAAGGACGTCGCTCTCATCACCGACGGCCGCTTTTCCGGCGGCACGCACGGTTTCGTCGTGGGCCACATCACGCCCGAGGCGTTCGACGGAGGACCGCTCGCACTCGTGCGGAGCGGGGACACGATCGAGATCGACGCGGTCAAGCACCGCCTCACGCTCGACGTGCCGGCGGCCGAATTGAAGCGCCGCCGCGCCGCATGGAAACAGCCGAAGCCGCGCTATCGCCGCGGCGTGCTGGCCAAGTTCGCCTCGCGCGTGACCAGCGCATCCGAGGGCGCCGTGACCGACGCCGGGCTTTAGCATGCTGCGCGCCGTCATCTTCGATTGGGATGGTGTCGTCGTGGACTCCTCGCGCCATCACGAGCGTAGTTGGGAGATCATCGCCGGACGCCACGGGCTTCCGCTGCCGCCGGATCACTTCAAGCGCGGCTTCGGGAAGAAGAACAACATCATCATCCCGGACCTCGGCTGGGCACACGAACCGGACGCCGTGAACGCGCTGGCCCGGGAGAAGGAAGAAATCTACCGCGCTCTCGTCCGCGAGCAAGGCATCGAACCCCTTCCCGGCATCCGCGAGCTGCTGGCCAGCCTCAATGCCGAAGGCATCCCCTGCGCCATCGGATCGTCCACCGAACGCGCGAACCTCGATGCCCTCCTCGACTTGATGGACGTGCGCCGATTCTACTCCGCCATCGTGTCGGGCGAAGAAGTCGAGCACGGCAAGCCCGATCCCTCGATCTTCCTCCTCGCTGCGCAACGCCTCGGCGTCGCGCCGTCCGGATGCGTCGTGATCGAGGACGCCCACGTCGGCATCGAGGCCGCGCATCGGGCGGGCATGCGCGTGGCCGCAGTTGCGACGACTCACGCGGTAGAAGAACTGGGCACTGCGGACAAGGCGTTCCCCTCGACCGCCGACCTCACGGTGGACGCGTTGCGTTCCGTGGCTGCCTGAAGCCGGTCAGCGGTCGCCGAACGAGATTCCGACCGAACGCGCCGCCGCCACAGTCTCGCAGTCCGGCTCCACCGTGCGCAGGGTCCGCACCGCCTTGGCAATGGGAACGCCGCCCACGTGGTCGTTCAGATAGGTCACCATGTGGCCGAACTTGCCTTGGGTCAGCAGACGCACCGCACCGACGCCGAAGCGGGTGGCGAGGATGCGGTCGAGCGCACTCGGCGTGCCCCCGCGTTGGAGATGACCGAGAATGACGAAGCGCGCCTCCTGTCCCGTCGCCGCCTCCAACGCCTCGGCCAACTGCTCCCCCACCCCGCCGAGCCGCACCTCACCTCCGCCCCGGAGCTTGGCCTGCTTCGTCACGAGGTCCTTGCCGGCCTCGCGGGCGCCCTCCGCCACCACGATCATCGTGCTCCCGAAACCGTCGCCCTTGCGCTGCTTCATCAGCGAGACGAGGTGGTCCGTGCGGTAGGGAATCTCGGGAATCAAGACCACGTCCGCCCCGCCGCCCAATCCCCCGTGCAGGGCGATCCATCCCGCGTGTCGCCCCATCACCTCGACGACCATGATCCGCTTGTGACTGCGGGCCGTCGTGTGCAGGCGGTCCAGCGCATCCACCACCACCTCGACAGCCGAGTCGAAGCCGAACGTCATAGCCGTGGCCGAAAGGTCGTTGTCGATCGTCTTGGGCACGCCGACCACCGGAACTCCGGCGGCCTGCAGTTGCAGCGCAGTGCTGAGCGAGCCATCGCCACCGATGCACACAAGCGCATCGAGCCCGAGTCCCTCGAATGTCTCGCGCGCCTCGCTCAGGATGGCCTTGGGAATGGACGACTTTTTCCCCTCCCCGACCTTGGCGACAAATCGCCCGCGGTTCACGGTGCCGAGGATGGTCCCTCCCATCGGCATGATGCTGTCCACGCCATTCGGATCGAGCCGCCGGTATCTTACCGGCGAGAGAAGACCCTCGTAGCCGTCGGAGAACCCGTAAACCTCCCAGTCCTGCTCGTGCGCCGCTCGGACCACGCCGCGGATCACCGCGTTGAGCCCGGGGCAATCACCGCCGCTGGTCAGGACACCGATACGCGAAATCTTGTTGCGCTTCATGCCCGGGAAGGCAGCAGGATTAGTGCCACCACGGCGCGCGACGAAGGCCAGCAAACCTCCCTTGCACACTGCCGCGATCAATGAAAGATTGCCAAAGTATGTCGAAAGACGCCGCCATCTCGCACCGTCTCAACCTGCACCTCCCTTACCACGGCCCGGCCCTGCGCACGATCGTCTGCCTCATCGAGGAGAACCTCGCCTGCCACCCTTCGCCGAACGCCAAACTGGAAGGCCTCGAAGGCGAGTGGGGGCCGGATATCGCCGAGTCCTGGTCCGCCCTGCACGACCTGAAAACCCAGCTCGAGGCCGCCGCGGACTGCGTTGACGCCGCCCACGAGGGCGCGGATCGCTGAAGCCGCGCGTCCTAAACATCCCCGCAGGGAATCTCGTCCGACGGGTCGAACTGCGGCGTCGTGATCACGCACAGGCGGTTCTGCGGAGTGGCCGCGATGACTTGGTGGCGGATGCCGCGCGGAATCACGCAGAGTTCGTTGGATGAAAGCGTGATGGTTTGCGTGATGCCGTCGGAGGGATCGGAAAGTCGGAGGGAGAGCGAACCGTCGAGGACCAGGTAAATCTCGTCGAACGTCGCGTGCGAATGGGCGACTGTCGGCCGGAGGTCGATCGCCATCGCGATGTTGGGAGACCACTCCCCGCCATGCAGGATCTCGCGGATCATGCCGCAGGTGGGCGAGGTCTTGATGGCGTGGTCCGCAGCGAGCTTGATGATCATACAGGCCGCTGGTGTGGCAGGGGCCCGCCCCGTCGTCAACCGCGGCCGCCCCAGCTCTGCAGGATCTTGAGGTAGTTGGCCCGCTCGAAAGCGGAGGGATCAGGGCAGGTCCGGAGATTGAGGCTGCCGCGGAGCTGTTCGAGGCTGGTGTATTCGTGCTCGTCGAGCCAGCGGTCGAGAAAGCGCAGGAGTTCGGCGAAATGGCCCGGGCCTTGACGCAGGAGGACGGACACCATCTGCACGGTGGTGGCACCGGCCATGATTGCCTTCACCGCGTCGAGACCGGTGTGGACGCCGCCGCTGGCCGACAAGTCCCCGTGGAGGCTCGCGCTCAGGATGGCCAGCCAACGCAGGCGGAGACGGAGTTCGTAGGGGTCCGAGAGCTGCAGGGTCGGCTTGACCTCGAGCTCCTCGGGATCCAAGTCGGGCTGGTAGAATCGGTTGAAGAGCACGAGTCCCCTCGCCCCGGCCTCGAGAACCTGCCGGGCCAGATGCGGCAGAGCGCTGAAGAACGGCGAGAGTTTCACTGCCACCGGAAGCGTGATGCCGGCGGTGACGGAACGCGTGATGGCCAGCACCTGCCCTTCAACCTCTTCCGAGGTCCGTGAGGGGTCGGTCGGGAAATAGTAGATGTTCAGTTCGAGCGCATCGGCCCCCGCCTCCTCCATGAGCTTCGCGTAGTGGGTCCATCCGCCGGGCGTCGCGCCATTGAGCGAGGCGATGACGGGAATACCGACCGCCTTCTTGATGCGGCCGATCTGCTCGAGATAGCGGTCGGGGCCGAGCGCGAACTCGTCGGCCGCCGGCAGATAGGTCGCGGCCTCGGCGAACGAATACTCGTGGGCGTCCACGTCCTCCAACTCCGCCCGCGCCTCCAGCGCGATCTGCTCCTCGAAGAGCGAGTGCATGACAATGGCCGGCGCGCCCGCGTCTTCGAGGCGGCGCACGCTGTCCATGCTGTCCACCAAGGGCGAAGCTCCGGGCAGGAGCGGATTCTTCAACCGCAGGCCGAGGTATTCCGTGGTGAGGTCCATGGTCAACTCGGTTCGGTGGCGGCCGGAACGCGCAGCGAGTCGCGAAGTCGCTGATAGACGTCGTAGTGCGACTGCACATGCCGCTGGGCGGCCTCCTGCAGCGCGCGGGCGTGCTCGGGATTGCTGCGCTCTAGGATGCGGTAGCGCAGTTCGTTGGCGAGGTATTTGGAGAGCGGGATCTTGGGCGCGGTGGAGTCGAGTTTGAGCGGCTCGGCACCCGGCTCGGTGCGATGCGGGTTGAAACGGAAGAGAGGCCAGTAGCCCGAATCAACGGCCAGCTTCTGCTGCTCCAGCCCGTGGTGCATGCCGTAACCGTGCGCGATGCAGTGGCTGTAGGCCACCGTGAGGGATACGCCCGGGAACTGTTCGGCCTCGGCCAGCGCCTGCACGGTCTGGCCGTCCTTCGCCCCGAACGCCACCCGCGCAACGTAGGCGGTCCCGTTCATCATCGCGTAGAGCGCGAGGTCCTTCTTCGGCAGCTCCTTGCCGGACACGGCGAATTTCGCGGAGGCACCCATCGGAGTGGCCTTGGATGACTGGCCGCCGGTGTTGGAATAGACCTCGGTGTCCATGACAAGGATGTTCACATCCCGTCCGCTCCACAGCACGTGGTCGAGGCCGCCGAAACCGATGTCGTAGGCCCATCCGTCGCCTCCCACGATCCACACGGATTTCTTGACTAGGTAGTCCGCGAGCAGTTCGAGCCGCCGGACCCGCGGGTCCTCGATTCCGCGGAGCGATTCACGAAGGGCGGTGACGCGGCGACGCTGCGCTGCGACCGCGGACTCGTCGGACGAATAGCCCGCCGCCAAATCGCTTACCAATTCATCCCCGATCCGGGGAGCAAGGGCGCGGAGCAGCTCGAGGGCCTGCTCGTGGTGTTTGTCGAGGGCGACGCGCAAGCCGAGGCCGTATTCCGCATTGTCCTCGAAGAGGGAGTTCGACCACGCCGGACCGCGGCCCTCGGCGTTCGTCGTGTAGGGCGTGGTGGGCAGGTTGCCGCCGTAGATCGACGAGCAACCGGTGGCGTTGGCGATGAAAAGCCGGTCGCCGAACATCTGCGTCAGCAACTTGATGTAGGGCGTCTCCCCGCAACCGGCGCACGCGCCCGAATACTCGATGAGCGGCTCGTAGAATTGGACCGCCTTGACCTCGGGCTTCATCCCGGCACGGTCCGGCTCGGGCAGACCGAGGAAAAACGCGTAGTTCTCGCGCTCGGCCTCGCGCAACGGAAGCTGCGGGGCCATGTCGAGGGCCTTGTGCCGCGGGTTGGCCTTGTCCTTCGCCGGGCAGACCTGCACGCAGAGCGTGCACCCGGTGCAGTCCTCGGCCGCGATCTGGATGGTGAATTTCTGTCCCGGCATCGCGGCCGAACGGAAGTCCGCATGCTTGAAGGTCGCGGGCGCCGCTTCGAGGGCAGAAGGCGGGTAATACCTCGCCCGCACGGCGGCATGCGGGCAGACCAGCACGCACTTATTGCACTGGATGCAAAGGTCGGCGTCCCACACGGGGATCTCCTGCGCGATGTTGCGCTTCTCCCATTTCGTGGTGCCGACCGGCCAGCTTCCATCCACCGGGAACGCGCTGACGGGCAGCAGGTCTCCCTGACCCGCCAGCATCAGGCCGGTGACCCGGCGGACGAAATCCGGTGCGTCCTCGGACACCGGCGGCGGGCGGTGACGCGGCGAATCCGCGACGGCCGGCACGGCCACATCGTGGAGCGCGGCCAGTGTCGCATCGACCGCGGCGAAATTCTTCTGCACCACGTCGGCCCCTTTGCGGGCGTAGGTTTTCTCGATCGCCTTCTTGATCTGCGCGATGGCCTCCTCGCGCGGCAGCACGCCGGAGATGGCGAAGAAGCACGTCTGCATGATCGTGTTGATGCGCCCGCCCATCCCGTTCTCCCGCGCCACCCGGTAGGCGTCGATGGTGTAGAGCTTGAGCTTCCGCTCCACGATCGTCTCCTGCGCCTCCCGCGGCAAAGCGTCCCACACGGCATCCGGTCCGTGCACGGAGTTGACGAGAACCACGGCACCCCGCGCGGCGAGGTCGAGCACGTCGAGGCGGTCGAAAAATTCCCACTGGTGGACGCCCACGAAATTCGCGCGGCTGACGAGATACGTGCTGCGGATCGGACGCGGCCCGAATCGAAGGTGCGAGATCGTAACAGCCCCGGCCTTCTTCGAGTCGTAAACGAAGTAGCCTTGCGCGAAGTTGTCCGTCTCTTCCCCGATGATCTTGATCGTGTTCTTGTTGGCTCCAACGGTGCCGTCCGACCCAAGACCGTAAAACACTGCGCGCGTGACATCATCCGGCTCGATGTCCCAACCGCGGTCCCACGGGAGCGAGGTTCCGCTCACGTCGTCGATGATGCCGACTGTGAAATGGTTGCGTGGCGCCTCGGCTCGCAGCTCATCAAAGACCGAGCGCGCCATCGCCGGGGTGAACTCCTTCGAGGAGAGGCCGTAGCGTCCGCCGACGACCACCGGGTCGCAACTCCTCGGCAAAAGCCCGGTCGCACGCGCCTCGGCCAGGGCGGTGACGACATCCTGGTAGAGGGGCTCGCCGATGCTGCCCGGCTCCTTCGTGCGGTCTAGAACCGCGATCGCGCGGACGCTGTCCGGCAGCGCATCCGCGAAACGCTGCACGGACCAGGGCCGGAACAGGCGCACCTTGAGCACACCGGTCTTGCCGCCGCGGGCGTTGAGCCAGGCCGAGCATTCCGCCGCGGTCTCCGCGCCCGACCCCATGATGACAAGCACCTCGGTGGCCTGCGGATCGCCCTCGTAGTCGAAGAGGTTGTAACGCCGCCCGGTGATGCGCGCGAAGTCGGCTAGCAAATCCTCCACCACGCCCGGGACGGCCGCGTGGAAAGGGTTGGCCGCCTCCCGCGCCTGGAAAAACGTGTCCGGGTTCTGCGCCGTCCCGCGCAGCACAGGTGCGTCCGGCGTGAGGGCGCGGGAGCGGAAGTCGGCCACGGACCCATCGTCCACCAACTCGCGCAGCGCCGCCTCGTCGAGCAGGTCGATCTTGCCCACCTCGTGCGAGGTGCGGAAGCCGTCGAAAAAGTGCATGAACGGCACCCTGGTGCGCAAAGTCGCAGCATGGGCGATGGCGGCCATGTCCTGAGCCTCCTGCACCGTGGCCGAGCAGAGCATGGCCATCCCGATCTGGCGGCAAGACATGACGTCGGAATGGTCCCCGAAGATGGAGAGCGCATGCGTGGCCAGCGTCCGCGCCGTCACGTGCAGGACGAACGGGTGGAGTTCTCCCGTGATCTTGTAGAGATTCGGGATCATGAGCAGCAGGCCCTGCGATGCGGTGAAACTCGTGGACATCGCGCCGGCCTGCAGCATGCCGTGGATCGCCCCGGCGGCCCCGCCCTCGCTCTGCATCTCGATCAGCCGCGGGATGGTGCCCCAAAGATTGGTCCGTCCCTTCGCCGCCCACTCGTCACACGACTCAGCCATGGGCGAGGACGGTGTGATGGGATAGATCGCGAGGGTCTCCGTCAGGGCGTAAGCGACAGCCGCGGCGGCTTCATTGGCATCAACCGTCACGCGACGGACTGGGGGGGTCATTAGTAAAACTAATACAACCCGCCCTCCTTTGCGTCAACAAAAGTGCAGGCCTGTGTTCCGCGGGTTTGCCCCCCACCATCGCCGGCGGGCACGGGTATTTGGCTGGCATCGGGGGCCGGCAAGGGGCACAGAATGCAGAGCTGTTTTGAAGGACGACGCGATTTCTCCCGGGCGCTACGCGTGGATCGTGGTGGCGCTGTTGTTTCCGGTGGCGCTGCTCAACTACCTCGACCGCCAGATGATCGCGGCGATGAAGGTGTCCGTGATGGGCGACGTGCGAGGCATGGAGTTGGAGGCGCAGTGGGGCTACATGCTCGGGCAGTTCAAATGGGTCTATGCCTTCTTCAGCCCCGTGGGCGGCTATGTGGCAGATCGCTTCAGCCGGCGGTGGACGATCTGCGGCAGTCTGTTCGCCTGGTCTCTCATCACATGGCTGACCGGGCATGTGGAAACCTACGAGGGGCTGCTCTGGACCCGGACGGCGATGGGGCTGAGCGAGGCGTTCTACATCCCGGCGGCCTTGGCGCTTATCTCGGACTACCATCGCGGGCCGACACGGTCGAGGGCGACGGGGATCCACCAGATGGGCATCTACTGCGGGGTCATCCTCGGTGGTTTCGCCGGCTACGCCGCGGAATCGCCGATGGTCGGTTGGCGCACGACCTTCAACATCACCGGCCTGGCGGGCATTCTTTACGCCTTTCCCCTCCTCTTCCTCCTGCGCGACCGGAAGGCGGATGCAGGCGCGCGCTCGGCCGCGACCGGCATCGCGGGTTCGCTGCGCGAGTTGCTGACCAACGCGTCCTTCCTCCTGCTCGTTCTCTATTTCACGCTTCCCGCGCTGGCGGGCTGGGTTGTCCGCGATTGGATGCCGGCCATCCTGCAGCAGAGCTTCAACATCAGCCAAGGGTTGGCCGGAGTCTCGGCCACGCTCTACTGGCAAGCGGCGGCCATCGTGGCGGCCTTGGGCGGCGGGTGGCTGGCCGACCGCTGGATGCGACACACCGAGCGGGGACGCATCTACGTCAGCGCCTTGGGTATGGCGCTGATCATCCCGGCGCTGTTCGGCGTGGGCAACGCGCCTTCGCTGGGCTCGTTCGGCCTCGCCATCGCGTCGCTCGTGCTCTTCGGCATCGGCTGGGGGTTCTTCGACACGAACAACATGCCGATCCTCTGCCAGATCGCCCGCCCGGAGTTGCGGGCGACGGGCTACGGGATCATGAACTTTGTCAGCATCAGCTGCGGCGGGTTCGCAGATTGGGGATTCGGTGCACTCCGGGACCACGACGTGCCGCTCAACGCGATCTTCGGCGTCTTCGCCTCGGCCTGCGTGGTCTCGGTGGTCCTCGTGCTTTTGATCCGCCCGCGGACGGGCCTCGACGACCCCGTCAAATGACAACCTCGGCCGAGTGGTCGAGGTGAAGCACACCGAGGGCGCGGCGGATGAGCGAGCGCCCGCTTTCCTCCTCGTCGAGCACGATGATGTCGGCCCCGATCTCGGCGAGCCGGTCGGCCTCCCTGCGGAATTTCGTGCGGGCCATCACGGCGATGGCGGGGTTCTTTTCGCGAACGACCGGCAGGGCGGCCTCGACAGCGGGGTTGGCCGGGAAGGTGAAGGCGACGAGGCGCGCCCGATCGAGGCCGGCCAGGTCCCAAACATCCGGCTGCCCGGCATCGGCAAAAAGCGCCTGGCGTCCGGCCGCGTGGAGCTCGCGGATAGTCTGCGGGTTCAGATCAATCACAAGCGTGGCCACACCTTGGGCGCCGAGGGCCTTGACCAACGCCTGCCCGACCGGCCCGTAACCGCAAACGATGGCGTGATCGGTGAGCCCGAGGGAATGCCGCGGCGCCGAGTCCGGCACGCGGTGGCGGCGGAGGAAGTTCGGCATCACGCGCTCGAGCATCTCGCCCCAGCGCGAGGCGAAGGGCATCAGCGCGGGCACCATGGCCATGGACAGGGCGAGTGCGGCCATGAGCGGCTGGTCGAGTTGCTGGGGCCAGGCGAGCAGGCCGGTGCTCTTGCTCACCAGGACGAGCGAGAACTCACCCGCGCTGCCAAGGCCGATTCCGGCGACACAAGCCGCCCGCCATCCGAGCCCGAGGAGCCGCGCGATCAAGACGACAAGGAGAGTCTTGCCGATGATGAGCGCCGCGGCGACCGAGAGGACGAACACCCAGTCGCGCAGGAGAGGCTCGATGCCGATACCGAGGCCGACCGAGACGAAGAAGATGGTGAGAAACAGGTCCTTGATGGGCTCAACGTCCGAAAGGATCCGGTGCTTATACATCGACTCACTGACGGCAAGCCCCGCCACGAACGCTCCGAGCACGACGCTGAGACCCATGACCGCCGCGAGCAGCGCCACGCCGAGGCAGAGGCCGGCCACGGTCAGAGTGAAGAGTTCACGACTGCGGGTGCCCGCGACGAGATGGAGCACACGGGGGATGACGTGGCGGGCCAGCACCCACGCGAGCGCGATGAAGGCCACGCCCTTGCCGACGAGAAGCAGGAGGGTCGGCCCGACCTCGGGCCCGTGCCCCGAGCCGGCCACCAGCACCGGAAGAAACACGAGGAAGAAAATGACGAAGATGTCCTGGAAGATCGCGATGGCGAGGGCCAGCCGCGCGCCCGAGCTGGCGGAGATCCCCATGTCCTGGAACAGCTTTACGCTGATCGCGGTTGAACTGAGGGCGCAGGCCACCGCCACCACGAGCAGGAATGTCCACGGGAGGCCGAAGAAGAACCATGCGACGGCGGCGGCGGCCGCCATGGTGAGGCCCATCTGCAGCCCCCCGCCGGTGAGTGCGTAGGTGCGGAGGTGCTTGAGTTCGCTGAGCGAGAATTCCATGCCCAGAACGAACAGCAGCAGCATCACCCCATACTCCGACATGGTGGCCACCGTCTCCCCCGCGCCCGCGCCGGCCACGGACTCAAGCAACCCGGTGTTGGCAATCGCGACGCCGCAGAGAAAGTAGGCCACCAGCAGCGACTGGCGCAGCCGCAGGAGGACGAGCGACACCACGACAACGCCAACCAGCATCAGGGCCAGAAGCGAGAACATCGGGCTGACGTCGGCTGCGGCGAGAATCATAAGCGGTGAGATTGAAGGCCGGAAAGCAGCAGGAAATCCAGAACGGGAGATCGGCCGGGCTAGAGCAGCATCGAAGCCAGGCCGAAGTAGAAAAGCAGCGTGCAGACGTCGGTCACTGCGAGCGTGAGAGGCCCGGCCGCGACTTTCGGATCCCACTTCAGCGAATGCAGCAAGGCGGGGACGGAAAGCCCGAGGAAGCAGGCCATTCCGAGCGAGAGCACGATGCTGCCCCCGATGACGAAACCCTCCCAGGCCGTGGCGCGCCAGAACCACGCGATGAGTCCCACGATCAGGCCGCATGAGGCACCCAGCAGCAGGGCGGTGGCGCCCTCCCGCGCGAGACGGCGGGCATACCAACCGATGGAAGGCGCGACGGAACGCAGGGACTGGATGGCCACGGCCATGGACTGCACGGCCACGCTCTCGCCCAAGCCGAGGACCAAGGTGAGGAAGAACGCGAGGATGAGGCTTTGCGCGAGCGTCGCC
The DNA here is from genome assembly GCA_964609925.1 of uncultured Chthoniobacter sp. Lineage (GTDB taxonomy): Bacteria > Verrucomicrobiota > Verrucomicrobiia > Chthoniobacterales > JACTMZ01 > JACTMZ01. The sequence continues at coordinate 21,244 of CAZSUJ010000002.1, forward strand.
TCGAACCCGCCGACAAGAAACGCGCACACCGTGCCGCTGGCGATGGTGGCCAGCAGCCAAGGAAAGCGGAACGTGAAGGCCCGCCATGGCCCGGCGTCGCGCACTTGGGCGATGCGCACGCCGATCGACTCGAAGAGCGCGTTCGTTTCGTCACGCTCGGCGAGGTCGAACGCCTCGTCCGCCAGCAAGGCCACATCCACCACGCCCACGATGCGGCGCTCGCCATCGAGCACGGGGAAGGCGAGGAGCTTGTGCAGGACGAAAGCCTCGCAGCCATCGAGGACTGTAGCCGAGTCGGGGAGCGAAAGGACCTTCGCGATCATCACGCGGGAGAGCTCCTGCGAGGGATCCGCAGTCAGCAAACGGCGGGTCGGCAAGACGCCGACAAGGCGCTCCTCCCCGTCCACGACATAGAAGTAAACCGCGCGTTCGCCCCAATCCTGCCCCTTCTCACGCACCAACTGCAGGGCCTCTGCGACCGTCTGGTCCTGCCGCAGCGAGGCGAACGCGGAACCGGCGACCGAGGTTATCGGCTGCAGCAGATGGTCGGGACCGGCAGGCATGCACACAGCGTAACCTCGCAAATCCTGCGCGGCACGCCAGAAGCCGCGAGGTCCGTCAGGTCGTCTTCGGCAAGCGGACCAGGCGGAGGATGACGAGACCGCCGGCGAAAAAGACCAGCGTGAACAGGATGGCGGTGCGGAGACCGAAGGCGTCGGCCAGCATGCCGAGCGTGACCGGGCCGACGATGGCGGCGAGTTTTCCGAAAATGCCCCAGAAGCCGAAGAACTCGGCCGCGCGGTCCCTCGGCGAGAGCAAGCTTACCACGGCGCGGCTGCCGGCCTGGCTGGACCCGATGGCGAGGCCGGCGATGTTGCCGACGATGAAGAACGAGGCTTTGTCCGTGCAAAACCACGACCCGAGGGCCACGGCGCACCACAGGACGAGCGAGATGGTGAGCATGTTGAGCGAGCCGATGCGGTCCTGGTAGTGCCCGGAGACGAAGGCGCCGATGGCGCTGCTGATCTGCAGCGAGGCAAAGAGTATCAAGTTCTCGGTGGTGGTGAACCCGAGCACCTCGCCGGAGTAGATCGCGGCGAATGCCACCACAGCGCAGAGCCCGCTGATGTAGAGGAAGAAGGCGACGAGGAACTTCAGCAACTCCGGGTGCTTGGGCAGTTCCCGCGCGGCCCCGCCGATGCTCCGCCAACCGAGGCGCCAGATCGACTCGGTGAGCGGCTCAGCCTGCTTCCGCTCGCGCAGCAGGAGCAGCACGGGCAGGGTGGCGAGCACCATGAAGACGGCGGTGGAGACGAACACGAGCGGAACGTTGTCGCCGTCGAAATGCAGCACGACGAGGGCAACGCCGAGCGCGCCGAGTCCTCCGAAGTAGCCGAAGCTCCAACCGTAGCCGGAGATGCGGCCGACATTCTCCGGCGTGCTCAGCTCGCTGAGGAAGCTCGCGCAGAAGTTCTCACCGAAGCTGAAGGCGGCATAGGCGACGACGATCAAGCCCACGGCAAGCCAGACCGTGCCCGGGCCCGTGAACCACAGCAACGCGGTGGCGGCGGCGCAGGTCCACATCATGGCCAGGAGGTAGCGTTTCTTGGAACCACCATGGTCGGCCATCACGCCGACGGCCGGTCCGAAGATGATGACCACGGCCTGCGACGCGGCCAAGGTGGCGCTCCACAACGTGTTCGAGGCGGGGCCGGGCGCGATCACGCCGGTGAAGAACGGGCCGAACACCACGGTGATGACCACCGTGACGAACGCCGAGTTGGCGAAGTCGTAGCAGCACCAGCCGAAAATCTCCCGCTTGCGGACCGGCGCGGACATGGGGGGGCGCCGCGCCTAGAAGCCGTTCTCGAAGACCACTTCGTCGTAGGCGAGCTGGCCGGGGCGGGGCCAGGAGTCCTTCGCCTTGCGCCCGATGACCACCATGTGCGAGATGACGTGCCCCTCAGGCAAGTTGATGATCTTCCCGACGGCGTCGTAATCGAACCCGTCCATCGGGCAGGAATCATAGCCCATGGCCTTGGCCGCGAGCATGAGCGTCTGGCCGGCCATCCCGCAGGAGCGCATGACCTCGTCGCGCTCAACCTGCGGACGACCGTCGTAGTATTGGGCGATGGCTGGGACGAGGAAGTCCTGCACCGGCTGCGGGGCATTGCGCCAGTAGCGCGCGGGCTCCTGCTCCCACGCCTTGAGGTTGCCACAGAGGACCACGAGCAAGGACGCCTCCGTGACCTGGGCCTGGTCCCACGCGGCGGCGCGGATCCGTTTGCGGGTCTCCATGTCGCGCACGATGACGAAGCGCCAGTTCTGGATGTTGAACGCGGTGGGCGAAAGCATCGCCAGCTCCAACAATTGCTTCTCTTCAGCCTCCGTCAGCTTGTGCTCCGTGTCGTAATGCTTGATCGCGCGCCTGGCCTTGATTGCTTCGATGGTGTCCATGGCGGCGGATGATGCGTGATTGCGGTGCTGATGACAACCCGCCAAGGAAAATCACGGAAACCAGGACCAAAGCTCGATCAGGACGAAGCGGACGATCGCCTTGGTGAAGGCGACGATGACGAGGCGGGGTTCGCCGCGGATCTTCGCCTGGCCGGTCAGGCCGCTGCGGAGCTGTCCGTCCGAGTTGTCCATCCGCCCGATGACCGGAACGGTGCGCCCCATGTCGGCCGTGGTCTCCTCGGCGGCGGGAAGGATCTGCTCCACGGTGCCCTCGAATTCCTCGTCGGGGAACGCCCAGAGGCGGAGCTTCATGGATGCGCCGACCTTCACGTCGCCGATCTCCGGCTCCGGCACGGCGACCTGGATGAGGACCGTGTTGAGATCCTCCACGACGGCGAACTCGACCCCCTCCTTGACGAAGCTCTTCAGCTTGTATTGGAGATCCTTCGTGACGATGCGGCCGGAGATGGGCGTGATGAGCGAGGTGCGCCGGAGCTGCTCCTTGTTCATGACGATCTCGTGCTCCATCTTGATCTTCTCGGCCTCGAGCGCAGCGATCTGGTTCGGGTTCACCTGCGCCTTGACCGCGGCCAGGTTGGCTTCGGCCTCGGCCAGGCCTTGGACCGCCGCATCGGCCGCCTGCCGGGCCTTGTCGAGCTCCTGCGTAGAGGAGCTACCCCTTTCGTAAAGGACACTGGCGCGCTTGAGTTCATCGGCCGTGTAGCGCGCGGCCACCTTCGCTGAGTCGACTTTCGTGGTGGCCGCCGCAACCTCCTCAGGGGTCGGCGTTGAGCGCAGTTTGGCGATATCGAACGCAATGGCGTCGCGTCCCGCTTCGGCTGCGCGCAGGTCGCGGACCTGACGGTGGTTGGCCATCTGGGCGACGATCGTCCCCGCAGTGACGTAGTCGCCGCTGTCGAAGTAGATCTCCTCGATCATCCCGTCCATCTCCGCGGTGAGGGTCGCCCGCTGGGCCGGGAGCACCTCGGCCTCGCCGCCGACGTGGAAGGGGTAAGGGAGGAAAAGAATCAGCACCGCGGCCGCAGCAAGGGCGATCTTGATCCGGCGGCGGCGGTCGGGCTGGTCCACCGTTGCGGAGGGCAGCCGAGGACCGGCCGGTGTCCCGGCGGCAGCGGGCGCCTTCGACGCCGCGCGGGCGCGGTGGCGTTCGATGACTGATTCTGCCGGCTTTTTCATTGCGTAGGCCATGCCGCCCGCCGCGAGGAAAACGGCTACGAGTCCGCCACCGCGGATCCCGGCTTCGAGCTGCAGGTAAAGCGCAATGAAAGTAGCTGCGGCCGCCGCGAAGGCAAACACCCAAAGCAGGAGGCCCAGCACGCGCGGCACGCCGGGCGGCATCGGCGCGGGCCCCTCCCCGCGTCCCGTCGCGGTCCGGAAGAGCGACCACAAGCCCGAGGGAGAGAACGGGTTGGAAACCGCGACGACAGCGGCTATCGAAATCAGCACCCCGACCGCCCAAACCCCCGACATGATGACGGCATGGGACCGAACGGACGCAACCCAGAGCAGCGAGCAAAGACCGGAGTAGGCACACGCAGCGATGAGCGGTGCCGCGGCGACGCGAAACCGCGCAGCCGGGTCGAGTTCGTCGAGGCCGGCAATCCGCACATGGACTGAAGGCACCCAGCCCTGACGCCTCAGGCCGATCGCCGGCAGGGGTGCCCCGGCCGCGCAGGCGGTGGCACCCCGCCACGCCTCGATCACGAGATTGGCCAGCAAGACGAAAAGCGGGATCGAGGCGAGCGCGGCGGGGTTTGAGAAGACACCGCCGAGATCGGAAAGGAACTGTGGCATCCGGCCGCCGACACCGGCCAGACCGAAGCAAAACAACGCCGGGATGACCCATTCGAGGCAACGCAGCGGGCGGACGGCGCGGGCCAGCATGTCCAATCCCACGGACTCGCGGACGAGGCACCGGAAACCGGGGTCTTCCGAAGTCGGCAGTTCCACGCGTTCCGCCTCATCAGGCTCATCAGCCGGCGCCCGCCGTTCCTCAAGCAATCCCCAATCCGCAATCATCCGGACGAAGGAGTCGATATCCGCCGCGCTGCAGTCCGCGGCATGCCGTGCGTTGCACTCGGCGGCAAGGCCCGCGGCGGTCCATGGCGAGCGGAGACCCTTGATCAAGAACGCCTCGACGGCTCCGAAGTCATAGGACTTCCCCGAGGCCGGATCGCGCACCGTGCACCCCTCCCCGGCGGGTTTGGGTTCCAGCAACACGTCCTGGCGCAGCACCTTCATTTTGACGCCGCGATGCTGCTGCCTGCGCCGCGAGTTTCCATGGCGTTCAAGCGTTGCCGTCTTCGCCGACGCGCCCGACGAAATCGTCGAACTCGGCGAAACCTTCGAACGCCTGCTTCTCGTAGTCGTAGCCGCGCTTGCGGTCGGGTTGCGCCGCGCGGACATGCTCCAGGCGGGTCTTGTCGGCATCCTCCCACGACAATCCTAGGTGACGGTAAACCTTTTCCGCGGCGGCCATGATGTCGCCGGTGACCATGCCGTAGGTCAGGAGGACGCGGCGGTCGGCGGGGACATGCTCCTGGATGATGGCGAGCAATTGGCGGCTGTCCCCCTGCATGCGGCGGATCACCGCATCGTGCCATCCCGGGACCGAGTCGGGGTCCACGCCCGTCTTCGACATGGTGGAGTAGCGGATGAGGGCGAGGAGGGAATTCATGAAGCCGGCTGACTCGCGCAGGCTGAAGATGAATTCCGCATCGGGGTAGAACTCGAGGATCTCGGGGAACTTGCTGTGGCTGGTCACCTCCTTCGAGAGGTAGCGGCGCCCGTTCGCCCCGTTCAGGTAGAGCACCTTCTGGATCACGCGGTGGTGCGTCTCGAGGATGTGGTGCCTCACCTTCGCGGGCAGACGCGTGAAATCGTCGAGGTCATCGAGCAGGTCGGGGCATGGGAAACGCAGGAAGATGAAGAAGTGGTGCAGGAAGCACTCCTCGAAGAAAATCCCGTCCTCCTCCCAGTCGCTGAGCTTGTTCGGATGCATCCGCGCGGCCACTTCGCCAGCCGGGGTGGCCGACCAGTAGTTCTTCTGCAGCAGGGCACGGGCGATGGAGGAATTCCGGATCAGCTTCTGCAGGCAGATGTAGGGCAAGCGCCACTCGATGTGGCGGGCCGCAACGAACTTCGCGTCGTCAGACGCGAGCGTGCGGTGGAGGAAAGTCGTGCCGCTGCGCGGTTGGCCGAGGATGAAGACCGGTTGCACCCGGACTTTGCGGTAGCCGGGGTAAAGGATCTCGTCGAGATACCACAGGAGCGTGATGAACGGCGCGGCCAGAGCGTAGCCGAGAAGGAAACGCATCTGGCGGAAGCGTGCCGCCCACGGCAAGTGCGCGCGGCCGCCGCTGAATGCGGCGCGCCAGAGCATGAAGTAGGTGCGCCAGTAAGGGAACGGCGCGAAGGCGGCGCCGAGCAGATAGAGGGCGGGAACAACCGCGAGCCAGATCATCGCCCCCCACCTCCACGGAGAGGGGGTTCGGGGACGCGAATGGACTGTCTCACCACGACGGCCATCGGCGGCTCAGGCCGCGTTGCTCTTCGAACCCGCCGCCTCGGTCTCGGACACATGCCGGCCGGCTGCCTCGATGATGCGGAACGTCTCGAGGTAGGCGGCGGCGATCTGCTCGTCGCCGGCCCGGCCTTCCTCGACCGATGTGATTTCGGGGTGACTCTCCCGGAGTTTCTCGTTCGACAGGACCGAGGCACGGAACTCGGCCACGGCATCGTCGAAGCGTCCTTCCTGCATGAACACCTCGGCCAAGGTCCGGTGGACGAGGCCGAGATTGCGGTCGCCCTTGGCGAGGAGGATGAGCAACTTGCGCGCCTCGGGCAGGCGGGATTGAGCCATGTGGACACGAGCCGTCTCGACCTTGGCGAGGACGTTCTCCGGATCGATCGCGGAAACCTTCTCGAACTCGCGCAGCGCCCCCTCGTGGTCGCCAGATTCCAACAGGGTTCGGCCGAGAAGGTAAGGGATCTGAGCGTTGTCGGGCTTGATCACCGCGGCCTGCTTGAAGAATTCCACCGCCCGGGTCCCCTGCCCGTGCTCGGCGAGAATGCGCGCGAGTTGCAAGCGCGCCTGCCAGGACTCCTCGTCGCGTTCGACCAACGACTCGAGGCCGCGGATCGCGTCCTCAGTCCTGCCCTGCTGCCGGTAAACCGCGGCGAGGGCCAGACGCGCGTCTTCGGACTGCGGGTTGTGCTTGAGCGCATCCTGAAGGGTGGCTGCCGCCTCGTCGAAACGCTCCTGCTTGGTCAGGACACGGGAGGCACCCAAGTAAGCCTGGATCATGCCCGGATTGAGCGCGATGGCGTCCTTCATCTTGGCCAGGGCCTTGTCGAGATCGCCCATCTTGAGGTAGGCGCTGCCGGCCATGAGCAGGGCCAGGGGCATGTCCTTCTTGAGGTGGAGAGCGCCGTCGTAATACTCGAGCGCCTCCTCGTATTCGCCCTTGCCGGCATAGACGTTGCCCATGAACACATAGGCGGGGGCGAAGTCGGGGTTCTTCTCGAGAATGAGTTCGAGCGAATGCTTGGCTTGGTCGAGTTGCTTGGCCTGGATGAGCTGGCGGACGGTGTCCATGGCCGCCTTGAGTTCACCGCCGGGCGCGCCGCCACGCTGGGCCGGAGCGGGCGGGGTTGCGGCTCGTGCGGCGGACGGCTCCGCGGGGGATTCAACGGGCTTGGCCTGCCATTTCATGACGTGATCATCTCCTGTGACCGACAGATTCGGTGGCTCCCTGAAGAATAGGGGCCGGTTTGGGGCAATATGAACATCAACACCTCTGAACGCCGGATGGCAGACGATTTCACAGCCCCTGACGGTCCGCAAGAGTTTATCTGCCTTCGGGTTTCTGCTTCTGCGCCCGCTGGCGGGCCTGCTCACGGCCGGCCCGCTGCACGCGCCAGATCGAGTAGCCCGCGTAGGCGCAGATGGCGAGCCAGAGGGCGACTCCGGCCCCGTCGAAGTTCTTCTCCAAGCGGTCGAACGCATCGAGCGCGATGTATCCGAACGCCAGGTAGAGGAAGATGATCGAGAGCATCCCGTAGATCGCAAGCCGCCGGAACCGCTTCCCGTGGCGCTGAAGGACCGGGGGCTTGCGACGGAACGAGTCCCAGAACATGCGCTGCGCTCGAGTCCTCAACTCCGGGACATCAAGCAGCGCGGAGAAGAACGCCGCGCCATCGGTGCGCCAGAGCGGGTTGGCCGAGAAGATGAGCCCGATGAGCGAGATGCCGGCGATCGTGGCGCCGAGCAGCGAGAGGTTCGACCCGGGACGGGCCAGCCGCCAGACCAGAACCCCGAAGCCGAAAGCGGCCATGCGGCAGAGCGGAGTCATCGCACTCAACCAAAGCCTCGTCTTGCGGGGAATCGGACCATCCGGCACGACCTGCATGTTGAACCGCGGGATAAGGCCCAACTCCATGAAGATGCCGAAGCTCGGCACATTCAACCCCGCCTGCCTTGCGTAGAGCCCGCGGACGAACTGCGCGAAGATGTTGACGGTGATGGTCGTGAGCAGGAGCTTTCCGATGAATCCGTATTGCCTGGTCGAGAGTTCGACCGAGTCCATGTAGGCGCTGTAGTGACGGATCATGACTGTCACGCCGAGCACGACGAGGACCGGGACAGAGAGAACAAAGAGCGGGCGGAAGATGCTGAGAATGTCGGCGAAAAAATCGAGCATCGGCCGCGGGTCGCCGAGATGCAGACGGTTCGGCGTGGCCAGGTATTCCGGGTCGGCGGCGGCCGCATCGGGTGTGTCACCTGCAGCGGCGGCACCGTCTTCGAGCATCGCCTCGATCTCCCCGCCCGCCTCGTCCGGTGCCCGCAGCAGGTTCCATCCCGCGAGCATCCGGCGGAAGTCATCCACATCCGCCGCAGTGCAGGCATCTCCGAAATGGGCGGTGAACCTCGCCGCGATGTCCTCCGAGGAATGCGGATGCTTGAACTGCCGGAGCAGGAAGTGCTCCCGCGGGCCGAACTCGTAGCTCCCGCCGAGCACGGGATCCTCCACAACGCAGCCCGGCGGGTCGGAGGTCGTGCGGACCTGCAGGTCGTCCCGCAGCACCTGCCCCTCGGGCATGGTCTCACGGCCGTCCGTGGTTGTTTTCATCCAGAGGAGGAAACCGGGAGCAGGTCGGTCATGGCTCCACCACGCAGCACGCGCACGGCGGGATCAACTCCCCCCACCCGGCAGAACGTCGGCATAGAATTCCATGGCCGACTGGCGACTGCCTTCAAGAGTGCCCAACGGATCGTGGGCGACACCCGCGACCTCGATGTATTCGTGCGGAATACCCAACGACTGGAGGTGACGGTGGAAAGCCTCGTTGTTCTTCTTTGAACGGTCCTCCTCGCCGATGATGATGCGGATGCGCTGGTCGCGCCCCTTGGCGGCAGAGGCAAGACTCCACGGGGACTGGCTGCGGAAGTAGCTCATGTCGCCGCCGTAGACCCGCTCGAACAAGACTTGGCGCATGGGGAGCGGCTGCAGGTCGGGGTCGTCCTCGAGGAAATTCTGCTGCAGGGGCCCCGCGCCCATCATCGAGAACGCACCGAAGAGTTGCGGATACTTCAAGCCGAGTCGCCCGGCTCCGTAGCCACCCATGCTGAATCCCTCGATGATGCGCCCATCGCGCATCGGCTGGGTGCGGTAGGTTCGGTCGATGTGCGGAATGAGATCACGGACCAGCATGGATTCCACCGGGGCCGTGCCGTCGCGCGAATCCACCCACATGCCCGCGGGCAGGCCGTTCGGGAAGACCACGATGGCCGGGGGCATGTCGCCGGATTGCATGGCCTCGGCGAAATACCGTGCGAGGAAAGGGACCCCCTTGGTGCCCGAGCCGAGACCGTGCAGCCAGTAGATGACCGGGTAACGGCGGTCGCGCTGCTTGTCGTAGCCCGGCGGCAGATAGATGTGGTAGCTGACGTCGCCCCCGACGGCAGCGCTGCGGAATTTCTTGAAGCGGACGCCCGCGGCCTCGACCGGCTCGGTGACCCAGACAGGTTCGCCCTCGGAAAGCACGCCGCCCGCACCGCCTGTGCCGCGGGGCGTGGTGAAAGCGACAGCCGCCGGAGCCTGCAGGGCGAGCAGGGCCGCGAGGAGCAGCCAGTGGAGGCGGAGGGTGGAGGCAGGGCGCGGGGCGTTGGTCGTCATTTCAAGCGGTCGTGTGGAGGATTTCGTCGAGCGAACCTTCGCAGGCGGCGATGAGTCCGCCGATGTTTTCCTTGCTCATCAGGCCGGCACTGTAACTCCAGCGCATTTGCAATACACCACTGTTGATCGAGGCGTTGATCTCGACGAGGTGGCGGCGCGCGGCGCGCTTGCTCACCAGGGTGCCGAGCGGGAGTTGCTGGCGCCCCTTGCCTCCGCCACCGCCGGGCACGCCGGTCTTCGTCTGTCCGAAGTAGTTGAAGAACACCTCGGCCTCGGGCTGGCTGCGCAGCGCGGCCCGCAGGCTGGCGTCCGGTGAAAGATAGCGCAGCAGGCCGTAGCCCAGTCCCTGGCGCGGGATGGCGCGCAACTGGTCGAGACCGGCACGCAGGAAATCATCCGCTCCGTTGCAGCCCGTGAAGTCGAGCAGTGCGGGCGAGATGTTGGCGAACCAGCCGACCGTGCGCGTGATGTCGAGCCCCTCACCCAAGTCCTGCCGTCCGTGCCTCTCGATGTTGATCACCGCGCGCTCATGTCCGGCCACGCGGATGGTGGCAAGGCCGAGCGCGACGACGAGGATCTCGTCGACCCCGGCTTTCACCGTGCGCGAAAGCGCGAGCAGGCGGTCGGTCCGCCGATGCTCCATGCTGACGTTGATGTCTTCCGCAGCGGCCCGCGTGCGGTCACCGTCCGGAAAGTCGATGCGCAAACGCGCCACGTCGTCGCGCCGCGGGTCGAGCCAGCACGCGGCGTCGGCGTCCGGAATGGGCGCCGCGGCCTCCTGCTCAAGCAGCTCCGACCAACGCTTGAACGAATCGGTCTTGGCCGGAAGCGTGATCTCACCGCCCTGCATGGCTTGGCGCAGGGCGTTGGTGAAATCGCCCATGACGAGCGGGAACGAAATCGCATCGGTGACGACGTGGTGAACCACGAGGAGGAGGTAGCCCTCAGACTGTCCGCCGAGCTGGAACCAGCCGAGACGGATGAGCGGACCGCCTTCGAGGTCGAGGCTTCGTTGCAGCTCGTTGGCGTGAATCTCCATCGAGGCATACAACTCGCCGGTCGGGACCGCGGAGATATCGATCTCGGTGAGGGGCGCGTCGCCGCCGGGCGGCGCGAAGAATTGCCGGCGCCGGCTCCCGTCTGTCGCCGGCAAGAACCGCGTGCGCAGCGCATCGTGGCGGGCGAGCACGGCATGCAGCGCGGCGGAGAGTTGGGCGGCAGTGACTCCGCGCGGGGCCGGCAGATACGTCGCCCAGTTGAAATGATTCGGGTCCGGCGTGTCCCAATCGAAGAACCAGTGCTGGATCGGCGTGATCGGGGCTTCGCCGGTGACCGACCCCTGATCGATGTTGGATGCCGCACCGCTGCCCGCGACGGCAGCCAGCTCCTCGATCGTCTGGTGCTCGTAGGCCTGCTGGACGGTGAGCTTGAGCCCGGCCTCGTTGGCCCGGGCCACGACGCGGATGCTCAGGATCGAGTCGCCGCCCAGCTCGAAAAAGTTGTCGTGGATGCCGACCTGCTCGACCTTGAGCAGCGCGGACCAAATGTCGGCGAGGATCTTCTCCACCGCCGTGCGCGGGGCGACGTAAACGCGTTCGACCGCGGCCCGTCGGGCGTCGTCATCCGGCGCCGGGAGCGCCTTGCGGTCGAGCTTCCCGTTCGGCGTGAGCGGCAAGACCGGCAGGAACACGAAGGCCGAAGGCACCATGTAATCGGGCAGGTGGCGCGACAAATGTTCACGCAGCTCGCGGGCCGGGTTGGATTCGGCCGGTGGCGCGACATCCGCGGCCACGACGTAGGCGACAAGCCGCGCGTCCCCGCCGTCATCGGCGCGCGCGATCACCGCGGCATCACGCACTCCCTCGTGTTGCAGGAGAACGGCCGCCACCTCACCGGGCTCGATGCGGTAGCCGCGGATCTTGACCTGCTCGTCGGTCCGGCCGAGGAACTCCAACTGCCCATCCGGCAGCCAGCGCACACGGTCGCCGGTGCGGTAGAGTCTCGCCCCGGGCTCGCCGCTGAACGGATCAGGGACAAACCGTTCCGCCGTCAGGTCCGGACGGCGGTGGTAGCCGCGGGCGACTCCGGGGCCGCCCAGTAGGAGTTCGCCGGGAACGCCGGACGGGAGCACTTGGAAATGGCGGTTCACGACATAGCCGCGGACGTTGGGCAGCAGACGCCCGAGCGGCGGAGTGCGCTTGGGATCCCAACCGAACGCGAGCGTCGCGCCAACGGCTGTCTCGGTCGGGCCGTAGCCATTGAGCAATCGCCTCCCCTCGCCCCAGCGCGCGGCCAACTCGGTCGTCAACGCCTCGCCTCCCACTGTGAGCGTGTGCAGGTCGGGAAGCTGCGCCGCAGGCAACGCCGCCAGCGCCGCGGTGGGCAGCGTCACGGTCGTGATGCGGTTTTCGCGAAGGAGTTCGATCAACCCGGGGCCCGGCAGCAGGGCGTCTTTGCGAGCGAGGCAGAGCGTCGCGCCGGCAGCCAGCGCGCGGAAGATTTCGCCGATCGAGGCGTCGAAGCTCAACGAGATCGTCTGCAGCACGCGGCTCTCGCGATTGATGCCGAAAAGCGGGATCTGGCCCGTGATGGTGTGGACGATGTTGTGATGCTCGACCAACACCCCCTTGGGGCGCCCGGTCGAACCCGAGGTGAAGATGATGTAGGCGAGCCGGTCCGGCCGCACGGCGGGCAGACGCGCCCCTCCCGCGGAGGCATCAAACTCGAGCGCGTCCTCCATGCAGCAAACCGTCGCAGGCGTCGCCGGGAGTGCCTCGCGCAGATCCCTGCTTGTCAGCACGACGGCGGGCTGCACGTCCTCAAGGATCATGGAGAGCCGCTCCGCCGGCAAAGCGGTGTCCAGCGGGACGTAGGCACCTCCGGACTTGAGGATGGCGAGCAGGGCAATGATCGCCTGCGGTCCGCGCTCGAGGAACATCGCCACGGGACTTTCCTCGCGGACACCCGCGTCGCGCAGCTTGTGCGCCACGCCATTGGCCAGACGGTCCAACTCGCCGTAGGAAAACTCGCGCCCCTCGAAAACCAGGGCTGTGTGGTCGGGATCTTCGTCCACACGCTGCTCGAAGAGTTCGTGGATGCATCCCGGCGTCGTTGGCGCCACGGTCATCCACTCGTCCAAGACGGCACCACGGTCACCATCGGAGAGCAGGTCGAGTTCGCTCAATCGCCGCCCCGGGTGTTCGACCAACTGGCAGAGGAGCGTCACGACATGCGAAGCCAGCGCCTCGGCGGTGGACTTCTCGAAAAGATGGGAGTTGTAGTGCAGACCTCCCACCACGTCGGTCGGCGTCTCGGAAAGCGTGAGCGTGAGATCGTAGAAGATCGGCCCGCCCGCATGGGCCTCGGGGGACGGCGCAGCGGCGCCCCCCCTCGATGGATTGTCCTCTGCGGCGGCCTGCAGGTTCTGCAGCACGAAGAGAACTTGGAAGAGAGGCTGGGTGCTGACCGAACGCTCGGGGGCGAATTCCTCGACCAGCTTCTCGAAGGGGACGGCCTGATGGTCGTAAACGTCGAGCGTGTTCGCCTTAACCCGCTTGAGCAGATCGCGGAAGGTCGGGTTGCCCGAGAGGTCTCCGCGCATGACGAGCGAGTTGACGAAGAAGCCGACAAGGCCCTCGAACTCCGACCGGTCGCGCCCCGCCGAGACGGTCCCGACCGAGACGTCGTCCTGCCCGGCGTGCAGTCCCAGCACCGTCTGGAAGGCCGCGAGCAGGGCCATGAAGGGGGTGACCTCCTCGTGGCGGCAGAGCGCGCGGAGTTTCTCCGTGAGGTCGGCGCCGATGTGCACGGGAACGATGCCGCTCCGGCTGCGTTGCGACGCGGAACGGGGGCGATCGGTGAGCAGGTCGAGCCGCTCGGCACCCGCGAGGTTCTTGCGCCAGAAGTCCATGAGGCGGTCCAGCGAGCCTCCCGACAACTGCTGCCTCTGCCACACCGCGTAGTCGGAATACTGCACGGGCAACTCCGGCAACGGCGAAGGTTGACCCGAGCGGAACGCGCGATAGAGCGCCGTGATCTCGTGGCGCAGGACGTCGAGAGACCAGCCGTCCGACACGATATGGTGGATGCCCACGAGCAGGATCTGCGCGCGTTCGCCGGTGCGGATCAGCGTGAACCGGGCCAGCGGTCCCTGGACGAGGTCGTAGGGCGTGGTGAATTCGGCCTGCCGCAGACGTTGCACCTCGGCCTGCCGTCGTGATTCCGGAACGCCGCGCAGGTCCACGGTCGCCCACGAAACGGGCTGCGGGTCGGCGATGACCTGCACCGGCTCGCCGTCGCGCAGATCGAAGGTGGTGCGGAGCGTCTGGTGACGGCGCACCAATTCGGCCAGCGTGGCGTCCAGCGCCTCGCGGTCCAGCGGCCCGCGGAGCGGGACCATGGTGGACATGTGATAGAGCGGGCTGCCCTGCGACAGCTGCGTGATGAACCAGAGCCTCTGCTGCGCGTAGGACAACGGGGCTTCGGTCGCGTTGGAGGCCGCCTCGAGGGGCGCGGAATCCATCGCCGCCTGCGAGGGATCGCTGACGATGCGGTCGATCTGCGCGGCCAGCGCGGCAACGGTCGGCTGCTCGAAAAGCACGCGCAACGGGATGTCGATCTTGAACTCGCTGCGGATGCGCGACGCCACCGACGTGGCCATCAACGAATGCCCGCCGAGGTCGAAGAAGTTGTCATGGCGTCCCACGCTGCCGACCCGCAGCACCGCGCACCAGATGTCCGCCACCGACTTCTCCGTCGGGCCGCGAGGAGCCTCGCGCGCACCGTCACCGATGCTCGCACTCGTGTCCGGCGCCGGCAGGGCGCGCCGGTCCACCTTGTTGTTGGCCGTGAGAGGCAGGGCCTCGAGCTGGACCAACGCGGAGGGCAGCATGTAGTCGGGCAGCGAGGCCGAGAGAAATTCGCGCAGTTCACCGAGCGATGGCACGGCTCCATTGCCGGGCACCACGTAGGCAACGAGCATGTGTCCGCCGAACGGATCGGGGTGCGCGGTGACGACGCCCTGGCCAACCGCGGGGTGGCGGGCCATGACGGCCTCGATCTCGCCGAGTTCGATGCGGAAGCCGCGGATCTTGACTTGATGGTCCACACGGCCGAGGCAGTCGAGGAGGCCGTTGGGGAGCCAGCGGGCGAGGTCGCCCGTGCGATACATCCGGGCACCCGGCTGCGCGGAGAACGGGTCGGGAACGAAGCGCTCCGCGGTCAGCGACGGACGCGCGAAGTAGCCACGAGCCAGGCATTCGCCTCCGATGTAGAGTTCGCCCGGCACCCCGACCGGCTGCGGCCGCAGGAGGTCGTCGAGCAGGTAAACGCTCGTGTTCGCGATCGGACGACCGATGGACACCCCCGCGTCGGCCGAAGTGATCCGGTGGATGGTGGACCAGATGGTCGTCTCGGTCGGGCCATACATGTTCCACAGCTCACGCACTCTTGGCAGCAACTGCCCGCAGAGATCGCGGGGCAATGCTTCCCCGCCGCAAAGGACCCTGAGCCCGGGCGACCCGGGCCAACCTACCTCGATCATCATGCGCCAAGTGGCCGGCGTGGCCTGCATCACGGTGACGCCCGACTCGGCGATCATCGCGGCAAGCCGCTGGCCGTCCATCGCCTCGTCCCGTGTGGCCAGCACCACGCGCGCCCCAAGGGCGAGCGGCAGGAAAAGCTCGAGACCCGCGATGTCGAAAGAGAGCGTCGTGACGGCAAGCAGCACGTCATCAGCGGCCAACCCGGGCTCGGTCTTCATTGACCAGAGGAAGTTGACCACCGTGCGGTGCTCAAGCATCACGCCCTTGGGCAATCCCGTGGAACCCGACGTGTAAATGATGTAGGCGAGGTTCGTCGGCGTGGCCCGGCGTGCGGGACGGACACTTCCCGCGGCGGCGATGGCTTCGCCATCGCCGTCGAGCAGGACGGCGCGGACACCCTCGGGCGCGAAGCGGCCGGTCAGCGATTCCTGAGTGACCAGCAAGCTCAGCCGGCTGTCAGAAATCATGTGGTCGAGCCGGTCTTGCGGGAATCCCGGATCGAGCGGCACGTAGGCTGCGCCGGACTTCAGGATTCCAAGGAGGCCGACGAGCATGTCGGCCGAACGGTGGACCAGCAGTCCGACCGGCTGGTCGGGCCCCGCGCCCAGAGCGCGCAGATGGTTCGCCAGTGCGTTGGCCCGCACCTCCAACTCCCCGTAGGAGAGACTCGCTTCCCCGCACACCACGGCGATTCGGTCTGGCCCGTCATCTGCCCGCTGCTCGAACAACTCGTGCACCAGCACGTCGGGATAAGGCGCGGCTGTCTTGTTCCAATCCTCAAGCACCAACCGTCGTTCGTCATCGCCGAGGAAATCCGCGGCGGCCACAGATTGGTCGGGCGCGCGAAGCAGGGCGGCAAAGAGCGCGACGAAGTTCTCCGCGAACCTCGCGACTGTTTCCCGTGTGTAAAGCCCGGCATCGAAGTGAACGATGCCCTCCGAATCCCCGCGAAGTTCGAGCGCGAGATCAGCGCGGCCGGTCCAGGCGTCGCGCTCCGCGCTGCCAACGGCCGCCTCATTCGCCACGAAAAGCACCTCCTCGAGGGAGCACGGTCCGCCGAGCAAGGCGCGGACGGCATCCTGAATCCGCTCGAAGGTCGGCTCGGCGTGGCTGCGCGCAGCGGCGGCGGACTCCGCCACGACGGCGGCCATGTCGTTGAAGCTCGCCCCGGCATCCACCGGAAGGCGCAGGGGAAGCGGTTGGGTGGACACGCCGGACGCTTCCTCCGCGAACGACCTCGCGGCGCGTGGGACAAGGACCGCGAGCAGAACCTCCTCGGTGCCCGCATACTTGGCGAGCAGGGCGGAGAAGGCCGTCAGCGCGAGATCGGGCGAAGCCGCAGGCAGCTTGATGGCGACCGCACCGCGGTCCGACGAACGCATTCCAGTGCGGGTGGTGTCCGCGGGCAAAGTGGTGGCGACCGCGCCCTTCAATGTCTGACGCCAGAACCCGAGATCACCATCGGCTTGTGGAACGTCAAGCGAGCCGCCGGACGTGATCTCGACTTTGCCACTGGCCAGTCGCCGCCCCGGCAAGCCCGTGCGAAAGACGCGATCACCCGGACGGCTGGAGAGCGGGTTCGGAATGAAACGGTCCGCCGTCAGGGCCGCCTCGTGAAGGTAACCTCGCGAAAGACCTGCACCACCGAGGCAAACCTCGCCCAGCGCTCCGATGGCCGCGGGACGCTGGCGGCTGTCGAGGATTACGACCTCCGCGCCCGGCAGACTTTTCAACGCGGGCCGGTCGGTCGAAAGCTCGGCGTCCGCGGCTGCGGCGCACAGCCCCGCCTCGGCTGCCGCGTAGGCGGCGACGACATTGCGTCCGACGCGCAACGGTTCCGGCACGGCTGGCGCGACTTCGGCATCCGTCAGCAGAACGCTGCGGAGCGCGGGCAGGTTCCCCCCGGCCAGCGCGGAGAATTTGCCGGTTGTCGTGGTGATGGACGTGATCGCGTGCTCGCCAATGAAGGCGCCCGCGTCGCGCGGAGGCGGCGCAAGAAACAGCGAGGCTCCCGCCGCGAGGGGGCGCAGGATCCCGCCGATCCACAACGGATCGCCGGGTGAGGCCACCGCGAGCACCTTGTCGCCGGGCCCGAGGCCGAGCATGGAGACCTGCGCGAGCAGACCCGCCGTGAGGTTGCGGTGTTCGAGCGCGACGGCCACCGGCCTTGGACCCGCGCCGAACTTGCAATGGATGGCGGCAAGCTGCCGGGGATCCACCCGCAGCAAGGAGGACCCGGCCGCCGGAAGCTCGCCGTCGAGGCAGAGGCACACGAGAGGGTCGGGCAGCAACGGACGAAGACCGGTGCGCGTCAGCACGTGGCGCACCCCCGAGTCGGCCAGCACGGACAGCAATTCTTCGCGGCTGCGGCTCATGTCGAGCGGCACGCAGGCCGCCCCGGACTTCCAGACGCCGAGCAGCGCGGCCACGGCGTCCGTCGAATTCTCAAGACACAGGCCGACGGCCGTCTCCGCCTCGACGCCCTGCGCGCCGAGCCAGGCGGCGACGCGGTTGGCGCGCTCGTCGAGTTCAGCGTAAGTCAGCGAACCGGACGCGTCCGCCACAGCCGTCCCGCCGGGACGCTCGGATGCCTGCCACTGGAAAAGCTCGTGCGCGCAGTCGGGCGCCGGAGCATCACCGCCCTGCGGACTGCTCTCCTCGGCCAGCAGTTCGAGTTCCTGCCCCGTGACCATCGAGAAATCGCCGAGCCGCCGCTCGGGGTCGGCAGCGATGTCGGTCAGCAGGGCCTTGAGGTGCTCGAGAATGCGGTTGATCGCGTCCGGGTGAAAACGCGTGCGGTCATAGACGGCTCGCAGGAACATCCGCGATCCCGGCGCCGAGATGATGCCGAGCGGGTAATTGGTGCGCTCCTTCGAGACGAGGGGCGCGTTGCCTCCCTCACCCCCGCCTTCCGGCTTTTCGTCGCCCGACTTCTCGTTGGCGAAATTCTCGAAGACCACGATGCTGTCGAAAAGGGGCTGCCCTCGCTTGATCGCGCTCCAGCCCTGCACGCTGACGAGCGGGCTGTATTCGAAGCGCCGCGCCTCGATCTGCTCCATCAGCAACTCCCGCAGCCAAGGCACCAACTCGCGGTCGTCATCGACGCGCAACCGCACCGGCAGCGTGTTCATGAACAGGCCGACGATCTGCTCGATGCCCTCGAGGTCGGCCGGCCGGCCGGACACGACGCTGCCGAAGCACACATCGGATGCCCCGCTGTATTTCGCCAGCAACAAAGCCCACGCACCCTGCAGGAGCGTGTTGTGGGTGATGCGGTGGCGCTTGAGAAGACTGTTGATGGCGGACGAGGTCTCCTCGCTCAGGTAAACGTAGCGGTCGTCGAACTGGTCCCCGCCGCGGATGAGCGAACGGTTGCCCGTGTGATCCTCGGGCAGCGGCGTCGCCGCAGCGAATGCGTCCAGATACCCCCGCCAATACGTCTCAGCCTCAGACAAGTCCTGCCGCTGCAGCCAGTCGATGTAGGCACGGTAGGGGTGCGGCGGCGGCAGATCGACCGGCCGGCGGCGGCGGAGCAGATTGTAGATCCGGGAAAGCTCGCGGAAGAGGATCGATCCCGACCACCCGTCCATGAGGATGTGATGGTGGCTGCGCACGAGGTAGAATTGCCCCGGCCCAACCTGCACGAGGGTCGCCCGCAAAAGCGGCGCCTGCTCGAGGTCGAAGCCCCGCGCCCGGTCTTCCTGCGTGAACTCGGCCAACTTTCGCTTCTGCTCCATCGGCGGCAGGCCCTGCCAGTCGAGCGTGGCCACGCTGAACGGCACCTCACGGCGCACCACCTGGATCGGCCTCGGCAGCCCCTTCCAATGGAACGACGTGCGCAGGATCGGCTGGCGGTCCACCAGCATCTTCCACGCCTTGACGAAGGCCGGCACGTCCAGCCCCTTCATCGGGGCGACGATCTGCTGGAAATACATCCCCGCGTGCGGCTCGTAGAGGACGTGGAACAGGATGCCCTCCTGCATCGGGGACAACTCGAAAAACTCCTCGACGTCCCCGGGCGCGAGACCGAGCTCGGGCGGCAAGTCCGCGAGCCCGGCGGGGCCGGAAGAAGCGGGGCGGTCCAAAGTGCTCACAACTTGGCGGGGCTGCCGGGGCGCGCCCCGGTGACGTCAGACGGATTCGCGCACACTGCGGGGACGCATGTCGGTCCAGACCGCCGCGACGTGTTCCAGGCACTTCTCCTTCGTCCCGCGCGTGCCCTCGGCCTTCCAACCGGAGGGCGGGGTCTTGTCCGCGAACCAGATCGAGTATTGCCCCTCCTCATTGACAACCACTTGGTGTTCGGTGACGGCTTCTTGCATGCGGTGATTGGTTGCGGGTCGGCTTCCGCGCCGACCGGCGGTTGGTGCGCTGCGGGCTCACAGCCCCCGGTTTCTGTTGATCTCCCCCACGGGAAAGTTGTCCCGGACCGACTGGCGCCTCCCTTCGGGCACAGCCAATCCGCGGGCTGTGACCTTTGCCACACGACACTGTGCGAGGCAAGGGCAAATCCCTCCTCACGCCCGTGGCGACGGCAGCCCGAGGAACTCGGAAAGCACGGCCCCCGCGCGCGCGGGGAAGTTGGCCAGCACATCGGCATGGTCCTGATGCGCGAGGTGCTCGTGGCGCGCCATCACCTGATGGCTTCGCAACTGCCGGACAAAATCCGCTCCCATCGCCCGGCTGAAGTCGCTGGGGCGTCCGGACTGCAGGCCCGCCGAGAAGAGCAGGAAGCGCACCTGCTGCATCCAAGGCCCGAGATGCGCGGAAGGTGACACGCCCAACTGCGCTGCCTCGCTCGCACCCATGACCTCGAGAGCCGCGTCGAGCCGTTGACCCAATGCCGAAGCCCCCGCCGCCTGCCGCCGCAAGTGGGCGATGGCCTGCGGCACGTCGTAAAAGGGAACGTCCAACCCGGCGAACGCCGCCACGCAGCCCTCGGGCAGCCGGTGCCGCTCGTGCAGTTCCTTCTTCACCGTGACCAGTGCGCCGAGATGTGCCCCGGACGAATACCCCACGAGCAGAAACCCGCCCGAGGCGGCG
Organism: uncultured Chthoniobacter sp.; assembly: GCA_964609925.1. GTDB lineage: Bacteria > Verrucomicrobiota > Verrucomicrobiia > Chthoniobacterales > JACTMZ01 > JACTMZ01. Next base: position 41,486 of record CAZSUJ010000002.1, read on the forward strand.
CCGAACTTCCGTCCGTTCACCGTGAGCCACTTGAGCGCCTTGGCGATGTCATCCGTCATCTCCCCCACCCCCGCATCGTCGCTTCCAAAGAGCCGGAAATTGACGGAGACGAAGACGAACCCGCGCTCGACAAACCACGACGGCACCCGCTCGGCCGCCCCGGTGAAGCAAGCCTTGTCGCCTCCCCGCCAATTTCCGCCGTGCAGAAAAACCGCGACGGGACGCTTACCCGAGATGACGCTCCGCGAAGCGTAGTAGATATCGAGCGTGTTGAGCGCCTGGCTGTATCCCTCGGCCTCGCGGTAAGCCAAATCCCTCTCCACCCGCAGCGCCGGAGCAGGCTCCCGACGCGTCGGCAAGACCAGCCCGGTCGGGCGGGGATCGCGAGGGCGGCCGGGCAACATCGCGGGAACATGGACGCTCCCGGCCCGATTGACAACCCCAGCGCGAAGTTTGTTCCGCGCTTGCTACCGCGGCTCGATCACCTTCAGACCGTGGAAGTAGTCCCGGTAGTAGCCGCGATCTCGCGCCAGCAAGCGGTCAGCATGGCAAAAGGCATGGGCACCAATCAGGAAGTCGGGCAGCACCCGCCGCGCCCCCCCGGATCGCGCGAGATACGCGGCAAACATGGCGCCCGCCAGTTCGGCCGATTCCTGCGAGGAGGCCACGAACTCGATGTGCCAGTCGGACATGAACTCCCCGAGCAGACCGCCCGGCAAAGCCGGGACCACCTCGGCCAGCACAGATTCCCCGATGACCAAAGCCCCCGCTTGCATCGCCTCCGACAAAGCCAGACCCGACCGCGTCGCCCAAGCCCTGTCGTCCACGATGACATCGAGCAGAACGCTCGTATCCAGCGCCGTCCTCATTCGCCGTCCCGAACCCTCCGGAGGTAACCATCCACATCAGTCCCCGCGCCGGGCAAAGCCCCGCGCCCCCTCCACTTCTCCAGCGGGCTTTGCGCCAGCACCTTGGTCACCACCAAGCGCCCTCCCTCCTCGCGAAAATCCAGCCGGCTCCCCGTCCTGAGCCCCAAAGCCTCCCGCAGTGCTTTCGGAATCGTCACCTGCCCCTTCTCTGACAGAGTCGCTTTCATACTTGAATTGTAGCTTTTCTTACAACGAAGTAAAGAAACTCAACTACTCCGAGGGAACCATCGACGGCCGACGGGATGCCATTCGGGTCTTCCTGCGGTGGTGTGCCCAAAGAACTCTGCTCCGCCCGGCCGAGATCAGCCCATGCACCCTCGAAGCCTATCAAGGCTGGCTCTGGCAATACACCAAGTCCGATGGCAGCCGACTGAGTTCGAGCACGCAGCGCCAGCGGATCGGAACCCTCAAAGACTGGTTTCGCTGGATGACCAAGCGCCAGATCATCTCCACCGACCCGGCTTGCGACCTCCGACTTCCCCGGATGGAGACGCGGCTTCCAGCCTCCGCGCTGACCTCTGCCGAGGTTCAGAAACTGCTGCGGGTTCCAAAGACAAGAAGCCCGCTTGGCATCCGAGACAGAGCAATCCTGGAGGTCCTCTACGCCAGCGGAGTCCGCCGGGCGGAGGTATGCCGGCTCGGGCTGACCGACTTAGATTTCGAGCGCCGGACTCTTCGCATCCGCCGCGGCAAAGGCCGCAAGGACCGCGTCGTCCCCATGGGCGAACGGGCCATCTGGTGGCTTCGCCGTTACCTCGCCGAAGTCCGTCCACGCCTCTGTCTGGATGAGCTTGAGGAGACGGTGTTCCTCGCAGAACGCGGCCACCCCTTCAACCACGACGTCCTCTCACACATGGTTACCGCGATGCTGGCGGCCTCCGGATTGGCCAGAAAGGGAAGTTGCCATCTTCTCCGTCACACCTGTGCGACTCACATGCTGGAGGGTGGAGCGGACATTCGCTTCATCCAGCAGCTCTTGGGCCACGAGAAGCTGGAAACCACGGCTCTCTACACCCAGGTGACCATCACCCAGCTTCGAGAAGTTTACGCACGATGCCATCCAGCCGCCCACCTTGCCAAAGGACAGGGTGGCCCGTAGCCTTTAAGCCGTGACCAATCCGCGCTCCGGTCGTCCACTTCGGCTCAGAACCTCCTCAGCTTCTGGTCGCGGGTCAAGTGCCTCCGGCCGACCTCTGGCGCGGCCTTGCAGGTCGTCCCGTCGGTTGCACATCACAAGATGGCTATCTCCTGACCCCATCGGGGAGGCTGGTGGGGTCAATTTGTATGCGTATGTGGGAGGAAACTCGATTAACCAGACAGACCCTCGTGGGCTTCAGCCTGACTCGGTCTCGGCCTCGGCTGTCGGGAATTCAAGTGCTGCTGGGCAGCTTGCTAGAGAGATCCTTCGAGACATGGCAGAGCAGCAGGCTGCTCGCGCTGCGGCTGCGGCCCAGGCAGCTGCGGCAGCGGCTGCAGCAGAAGAGATCGCAGCAGGAGATACCAGATGCAACTCGCAATCGGAGGCTCAGGACAGAAAGCCGGCCGATGACAAAAAGCTTGACGACAAGGCTGCTGACAAGGCTGCTCGTGCGCGTGGCTACAAAAACGCAGAGGATGCCAAAGAGCAGAACAATGCAGTGCCGTCGGGACACTATGATTTATATCAAGGCAAAGACGGCACCATTTACATAAAACGCAAGGGAGGAGCGGGGCCTGGTGAGCCAATTTGATTATGGAGACTGACACGCAAGGCCGGATTTCTGCTTGCCTTTGGCTTAGCAGCCCAATAGCTCACCCCTCGGTGTTGTCCCGGAAGCTTCAGCAGGAACCTACTGCATTCCAGATTAAGGGAGAATTAAAGCCGAACGGCAAGACCCTGTATACAAACTATTCCTGGAAACTTGAATTTGGAACATACTCTGATGGAAAGACAGAGGATGCGATCGAACATGCGCTCGCATTCGTGCGAGAGCGTCGAGAAGTTATGCGGAGTCTTGCCATCGAGCACGAGTGTTCATCTTACATCTCCATTGTTGCGTATAAATCGCATTACCATATTGGTCTTGTGCTTAGCGCTGATCACATTCAGGTGCTGAATGAGGCAATGGTAGGCTTTAATGTGAGTATTTACTCTGTGTGAATGAGGCAACTAGATTGCAAGCGGATGGAACATTCTGAGAGCGGGAAAAGGCGTCTTTCCACATCCGTCAACGCCGTCTCAATAGGGCACTGTGCAACTCTGAACGGGAGCGTGGCGAGTGGGCGTGTATGTGTGCGGAGTCCAACGGAGGAGGATGCGCAGAATGTCTTCCGGGATGGCGGATGCCGGCGGAGAAGCCAAACTCGCGAACCAGCCGCCTTGCCAATGACCCAAGCGATCTATAGGCCTGCCTCCATGGCCACGCAGCATCATGGGCGAGGAATGCGGAGCCGCCCGCGGGCAGTTCATCGACATCGGGCGAGGTTTCAGGTTCGATTGCAGCGCGCTTCCAACCGCGCCCACAGCCCCGAGCTCGCAAGATGGCTATCTCCTGATCCCATAGAACGCGTCACGGGGGAGATGCCAGAAACACTTCCAGAAGGGGCGAATCTCTATACTTACACGGCGAATAACCCAGCAAAGTGGTCGGATATTCTCGGGCTTGAGGTTCCTTCGGCGGACTCGATCAGCGCCAACCCTGGTCTTGCCGCAGCAGCAATGGCAGCCGCAGAGCAGGCGGCTGGAGGAGGTGCCGCCGCGATCAACGCGACTGCGACCGCGGCAGCGGCGGCGGCTGTTGCAGAGATGGCCGCCGGAGATTCCTCCGCGTCCAAGAACATCTCTGGGAGAATACGGCGGTGTATTTTGACTGGCTCCAATCCGAATGATGAAGATCCAGATGAGAGGAAAAAGGCTGCGGATGAGTATCGGAAGAAAGCGGAAACAGCCAGAGATCAAATAGACGCTGAGTTTCGCAGACGTCAAGCCGACTGGTTGGAAGGTAAAGGGGCACATCCCGGAAAGTTGGGTGAGTTCCGCGCAAGCTATGGAAAGTAGTCTACCCCGTTCGATTGTTCTGCGCTTTTGCCCCACGCCGGGAATTGCACTGCTTGACTATCCTATTCCGGATGTTGGCTTGGTGGTTGGAGACGGTCAGGCAAGTGATTCGCCGGGGTGCATTGCGCCTTGGGCTGCTTTTGGTGAGGTGCTCGCCCGCGATGGTCTGTTTGTCGGCTTAGGCTATGAAGTTCGCCAGATGCACGCATACGCAAGGACATTGGTTGAGTCTGCGGGGTCTGAGGCCGCCCTTTACCTGCCTGATGATTCGGCCGACGCAGAGCCACTCTACGATACGCGAGGCCAGGCTTATGTGGAGATGCGGATCTCCCCGATTATCCCTGATCGCATCATGACGTCAGAAGGCATTGACGGCTTCTGGTTCTTGAACTCCGACAACTCGGCCTTGATTGCATTTGGAATCTGCGATATAGACCGTCTGCTGCGAGACCATAACCTCAAACTCGGGCCCTTGCAGCCATTTGGTCCGTTTGTTCCGATGTGGACGGAATAGTGCCCCTAGGACCTGCCTTTTTCCAGTCGGGAATGGGTCGAGCAACTTCTGCTTGCACTTCATCCTGCGGCGGCTAGCAATGCAGCGAGCCATGGAGCGCCGAAGTCGCATTGCCCGCCTTCTCAAGCACCGCTTCCGTAAGCGTTCCGCCAAGCACCCCCTTGACGAGATCGGGGTGAGGAGTTCGTAAACGTCGTAGACGTGATGAATGACGCCTATGATCAGGCGGCGTGGGGTGCTTGGCGCTGGCGGTTTTTGAGCCAGTTCTCCGGGGTGAGCTGGTCCACGGTCTTGTTGGTGTGCCGAGGGATGTGGGTCAGGACGTCCTTGATGTAATCGAAGGGGTTGATGCCCAGGCGGCGGCAGGCTTCGACGATGGTGAAGAGGATCGCGCTGCGCTGGCCGCATTCGGCGTGGCCGATGAAGAGCCAGTTCTTCTTGCCCACGGCCGTGGGACGGATGGCATTTTCGACCAGGTTGTTGTCGATCTCGACGCGGCCGTCTTGGAGGTAGCGCACGAGCAGGTCCCACTGGCCCAGAGTGTAGTCGATGGCTTGGCCCATGGAGCTGGCCGGGAGGTGGGCCCCGGAGGCCTTCCAAGCGGTCAAGACGCGATGGATACGATGGAGGATAGGAGCGGCGTGGCTGGCACGCTGGGCCGCCCGCAGCTTCGGGCCGGTTCCCGCCTCACGCATCTGCTGCTCGAGGTGATAGAGCTTGGCGATCTGGCGCAGGATCCATGTGGCCCGCAGGGGCACGTGCTCGCGGGCTTCGTGGAACCGCCGCCGGGCGTGGGCCCAGCAGCCGACGAGTTCGATGCATGGCTTCTCCCGGGCAAAGCTCGGGTAGGCCGCGTAGCCGTCGCACTGCACCTTGCCGCGGAAGTCGGCCGGCACGACATGGGCAAGGCAGGCTGCGGCACGGCTCGTTTCCCAGTGGAAGAAGGTGTGACCGCCTGGCGCATGCGCCGTCCACAGGTAGCCGGTCTTGGTTTTGCCTCCCCCGGGGTCGAGGTAGCGCACGGGTGTCTCGTCGAGTTGGACGTAACCACCGCCCATGACCCCGGTGCGGATGCTTTGGTAGATGGGTTGCAGCCAGTCGGCCGCCAGTCCCATCCATCGCGCCAGACTGGCCCGCGGCAACTCGACTTGGTGGCGCCGGCGGAAGATGTCCTCTTGGCGGTAGAGCGGAAGGTGATCGACGTATTTGCCCACGATGATGGCGGCCAGCAGTCCGGGTGCCGCCGTGCAGCGCTCCTGCAGCGAGGCGGGCAGCGCCGCCACCACCGGCACCTCCATGCGCCGCCGGCGGTGGACGTATTTGCGCCGGATCAATCGCCGGCGCAGGAACCTCGCCGGCTCGAAGTCGAGTTGCTCGCTGACCTCCGCCCCGATCAGCCGGTAGTCGTCCGGAGCGGCCTGCACCTCGGCGGGGTCGATGACTTCCTCCACCAACGGAAGATCCTGGGGCCAGCGTTCCCGCCGGCTCCGCCGCGCCTTGAGCTCAACCTCCTGGCTTTTGGGCGGATCGGCCTCCTGCAGAGAGGAGGCCCCGACTTTTCCCGAGTCGCTCGCGGGCAACTCCAGCAAGAGCAACTGCAGTTGGTTGGGGTCGAGCTTCTCGCTGCTCACACCGAAGAGCTTGCGCACCAGCGCATCCACCTTCTGCTCCATCAAACGCAGCCGCTGCGTCAGCTGCTCGTTCTCCCGCCGCAGCCGCACGTTGTCCTCATCCCGCTTCCTAAGCTCTTCGAGCAACTGCTCCTTGCTTAAGCTTTCCACGTCGCCATGAGGTAGCAACTTGCATGCCAGTCCCGCCCACTCATCCCTTCTCCTCACGCTCATACCACGGCCGCAGCTTCGCCCCCCGCAGATCGATCCCGTCGGTCAGCATCGCCAACGCCTCCGGCCTCAACCTCAATGTCTTCTTGCCCTCGGTGTCCCGCGGCCACGAAAACGTCCCCGCCTCCAACCTCTTGCTCAACAGCCACAACCCCGTCCCGTCAAAATAGAGCATCTTCAACCGCGTCCGCCTCCGGTTGCCGAAGACAAAGAGCGCCCCGCTCTGCACCTGCTCCTTCATCACCGTGCCCACCATCCCCGCCAACCCCTCGAACCCCTTGCGCATGTCGCAGGGCTCCAGGGCCACGAACACCCGCACCGTGCCCGCAAAACTCAGCACCCCGCCACCCCCATCGCCCGCAGCATCTCCCCGACCCACCGCGCCTGTTGACCATTGACCACTTCCACCCTCACCGCTGCGCCAATTTGCACTCGCATCCCGCGGCCTGAGGGTGCCGTTCCCATCGGCTCCGACTCCGCCACGGCTTCCACCCACCGCACCGGCGCTTGCCCTGCCGGCGCCGACGCCACCGCGGCCTGACCCTTGCGCCGCTGCTGCACCCACCAAGCCAAAGTCGGATACTTCACCCCCACCATCGCCGCAAACGCCACCCCACTCATCCCGCTCTTCTCATACTCATCGACGATCTCCTCCCGCTTTTCCCGCGGCGTCCTCACTCGCCCTCGTGCATCCTGCACCAATATCTTCCCAATAACTGCCGTATCCGTCATAGCCCCACGCTATGACACTTACGCCACCTACGATAGGGGGTGCTCGGTGGAACGCTTACCCGCTTCCTGTTCAGTCTCCGTTGGAAGTCGGCCTGTATTCGCTCAGGTATCTTCTCAACAACTCATCTCCGGCCGAATACCCATCCGTTTTGGCTTGAATCATCCAAGCCAGACCTTGTTGAGGATCTTTACCCTCATCGATCATGGCTTTACCATAATTGAATGCTGCATATGGCACACCCCGTTCTGCGAGCCACTTTAGCCAGTAGTTGCCTTTTGTAGTGTTAGCCTGTTCTCCGGCAAAAGTGTAATGCCGATAGAGCCTTTCTCCCGCCGATACATCTCCCGCTCTAGCAGCCATTTCTGCTTCCCGAATCTGGGACGGCGTCAGCGCCTTCTCGCCGCTCATATGCACCCACCCAGGTGATGTGCTGACTTTAGGGCTGACGCATCCTGGATGGACTAGCATGGCAAAAGCATAAAGCAAGCTTTGGCCGGCAGAAGCGAGAACTCTCATCTTGGATAAAATGTCTCCCAACCTGGATTCCCCTTGGGGCTTTGGCCCGCAGGCACAACTGGGTTGTTTCCCACACGAGTATTGCCGCTGTTGTCGATTATGATGTCGCCGCGCGGGGCAGTGACGGGAGCCCCCAACAGATTTGCCAACTTTTGGCCAAAAGATCTCTCTCCGCCCATGCCTGTTCTACAAGCCAGCAAAGTTACTCCCTGCCCATTACCATAAGCGGGGTCGTTCATAATGTCGTTGGCCACATCCTTGGGCGTTTGAGCCGGGCCCTCACCTTTCTCCGGAGCATTCGTGTCATCGAAAATGCGGTCCCCCTTCGGAGCGCGCCCATGCCCACCATAATCATAATCTGGTGTCTGGAAGGCATCGGACCAGTTGTGAATGGGGTCATTTGGAGAGAAATTGTTTGAATCCAGCAAGCCCAGCGGATCCCAAAGATTCACCGGACTATTGTCTACATAGGCATATAGATTTACTCCACCAGCTTCCTTTATTGGATCAGGAAATAGCCATCTTGCGAGGTCGGGGCTGTAGGCGCGGTAAAGGGTGAGGTGTAGGCCGGTCGGCGCGTGGTGGTAGTGGCCGGTGTAGAGCATGTCGGAGCGGAAGTCCCCTTGGCTCCACACGAACGGGCTGGCACTCCATGCGCCATCGTATCGCATCGTGGTTGCCCCGGCCGGCACCTCGTCGTCGCACCAAACCTGATCCCCTCCTCCACCTGCCGCCCGTTTGCCCATCCGGTCCCACTTGGCCGCACCCCCGTAAAGCGTGAAGCTCACTCCGTTGAGCGTCTTGCCTTCAAGTCCGACCGCGCTGGCGGGCACTTCCAGCCTCACCCACCTGCCGGTGTCCGGCAGTGCTCCCATCGAGCGGCGGCTGTCAGTCCCATCGGTGCCTAGAGCGATGTAGTTCGCCCCCCAGTAGGCGCGATGTTCCCAGCTGCTACCGACGCGAAACTGCAGCATGACCTGATCAGGAGCTACAGCCGCATCCAGATACACGTAGGCCACCAACGTGTCCCCCGTGTTCACGGCCAAGGTTGCGCTGGCCCCATAAAACATCCGCTGGTGCTCGCCCGCCTGGTTTTCCACTTCCCACACCCTCGATCCATGCGAGGTCACCCTACCATACGGGTCGTAACCATACCTCTCCCTGTCCACCCCTTGCCCATCTACCACTTCCCGGATGCTGCCGAGATGATCCTTCGCATAGAAGTAGTTGAGGGTTGAGGGCTGAGCGTTGACGGTAAAACCATCGGCGAAATACCGCCTCACCACGCCGTTGGTTCCATCGCGTTGCTCGGCAATATCCAGACCGTCATAAACAAGCTGCCGGGTGCTCGTGACCGTGCCGCCACTGTCTTTTTGACTCCGCTTCCGTCCCGGCAGCCTGTCGCCCTCCGGGTTCGCCGCCGGCGAATCTACCGCGGCATTGCCGGCATGCCTTGCGTCCACGATCTTCACCCGAGGCTGTGGGACCGTCTTCACCTCACTGCTCCCTATCGCCACCGGCACTAGGTCGTCAAGCAGGCCCATGAATCCCCTTCCCCGACCGAGCGCAGCGCGTGATCTGGCTGGCTACATCGAACGCCGCATACAACCGACTGCTGACCCATCAGATGTCCTCTTTCATGTGCCGCGCCTGCGCCCTCCCCCCGGGCGGTATTTGCACATGGGGTGCCGGTCTGAGCCGCAGTTCCGGCCCATTCCCGCCCGCAGCGAAAATCATTGCAGGAAAAGGCTCGTCACGCTTTATTTCGCGGTTGCCCTAGATGGCGACCCATGCGCGGTTAGCTCAGTGGTAGAGCACCTCCTTGACACGGAGGGGGTCAGAGGTTCGAACCCTCTATCGCGCACCACTTTTTCTCCCCGCCGGTCATGCCGCTTTTCATCACCAAGAACGGGCAGACGTTCGGCCCGCACGAACCGGAGGAGATCGCGATTTTCTTGGGCACGGGTGATTTCCTGCCCGAGGACTTTTGCTGGCAGGAGGGCTGGCCGGAGTGGAGGCCCATTTCCAGCGCGCTGCCCCAGCGCCCGACCCCATCGAACCCGAGCGCCCTCACTTCCGCCCCGCCGGTCTCCAGCCCGCCGCCCCCGCAATTGCACGGCCAGATCCCGTCGGACATCGAGATCATCGGCACGCTCAAGCTGCCGGACGAACGCACCGTGACTTGCCGCGTCGAGGGTGAAATCCATTCTCCATCCGCCGTCACCATCGCCCGCGACGCCAAGGTGAAGGCGCGCATCACGGCCGAGTCGGTGGTCATTTTCGGCACCGTCGAGGGCGAGGTGCACGTGACCGGACGCGCCGTCCTCAAGAGTTCCTCGACGCTCACCGGGGACATTCACGCCGCCCGCGTGCTGGTCGAGGAGGGCGCGACGTTCAACGGCAAGTCGCACGTCAACGCGAAGTCAGCGCCGTCCGCCTCCGCCAAGACCGCGAAATCCGCCGCCCATTCCCGCAAGTCCGCGCCCTGATCGCGGCGGGCAGGCGCCCCTTACTTGCGGCCCGACGCCCTGCGTGCCGCCATGCGCGCGTGGCTGAAGCGTTCGGTGAAGTAGGCACCGACCACCAGCACCTGCGCGGAGAAATACATCCAGAAGAGCAGGATCATGAACGAGGACATCGCGCCGTAGAACGACTCGGCGCTGAGCCAGCCGAGGTAAAGACCCATGCCGAGCTTGCCGATGGCGAAGAGCAGCGCCGTTCCGAACGCCCCCAGCCACACGTGCCGCCAATAGACCTTGGTCTCGGGCAGGAGCTTGTAGATGAGCGCGCAGACGACGGTCACCATCACGAGGGTGGCCGCGAACTCGATGGAGAACAGGAAGGAACTCGAATAGGGCAGCCACTCGGGCACGTATTTCTTCATGGCCGCGAGGGCCGTGGTGGTCAGCAGCGAGACCATGAGGAGAAGGCCGACGACGAGCACGCCGAGGAGCGAGAACAGGTAGTGCTCGACCCACTTCCACCAAGACGCCTCCTTCAAGTGCTGGACGCCCCAGACGAAGTTCATCGAGTCCTTCAACTGCCGCATCACGCTCGACGACGTGTAGAGCAGGACGACCACGCCGATGGCCGCGGCGTAGCCGGAACTCGTGCGCGCGCGCACGCCGGCCAGCAATCCCTCGATCGTCCACGCCGTCTCGGGTCCGAACATCTCGATGAGTTTGTCGCGGAGTTCCCCCCGCGCGGCCTCCTCGCCGAAGAACCACCCGGCGATGGCCGTGGCGATGAGGAGGAGCGGACCGATCGAAAACACCGCGTAGTAAGTCAGCGCGGCCCCGTGTGTCATGCCGCCCTCCATCACGTAGCGATTGAACGCGTCGGCGAGGATCCTCCAGTTGCCCCGCCGCGCTTCCGGGCGTGCGCCCGTCTTGAGTTCGATCGTCTCCATTGCTGCGCGGGGAATCTTCCCCAAATCCGCCTTACTGGAAAGCCGCGGATTCACGACGCCCTTTTGCGGCTTGACCCTGAAGCGCTTACCCGAGCGAGTTCGCCAGCCGCCGCGGCAGCAAAGGCCCTTCGAAAACCAGCGCGCTGTAGAGCTGGAGCAGACGGGCCCCCGCATCCAGCTTGCCGCGGGCCGAGGCGGGGTCCGATATGCCCCCCACCCCGATGACCGGACGCGTCGCGCACCCGGCCACCAGACGCACCACCGCCGTGGAGCGCTCCCGCAGTGGCACGCCGCTCAGCCCGCCCGGATGGTCGAGGTCCGGCGGAACGGACGAATGGTCAAGGGTGGTGTTCGTGGCGATCCACCCCGCCGCGCCCTCTTCCTCGCCCGCTCCGACGATGGCCGCGATATCCTCGTCGGCCAGATCCGGGGCGAGCTTCACCAGAACCGGCCGTCCTTCCGGATTCTCGCGCCGCACGGCCCGGAGGATGTCCCGCAGATGCCCCGAAGCCTGGAGTTCGCGCAGGCCGGGCGTATTGGGCGAGCTGACGTTCACGACGAAGTAATCGCCGAACTCCCGCAACGCGCGGAAGCTCGCCGCGTAATCGGCGGGCGCCTCCTCGAGCGGCGTGATGCGGGACTTGCCGAGGTTCACACCCACCGGCACGCGGGGCCACCGGCCGGAGGCGCGCCAGCGGGCAAGACGGGCCGCCACGGCCTGCGCCCCCTCGTTGTTGAAGCCCATGCGGTTGATCAACGCGCGACTGGCGGGCAACCGCCAAAGGCGCGGAGGATCGTTCCCTGGCTGGGCGTGGGCCGTGACGGTCCCGATCTCGACATGACCGAAGCCCATGAGCGGCCACGCAGGCAGCGCAATCGCGTTCTTGTCCATGCCCGCGGCCAGGCCGATCGCGTTCGGGAATTCCACACCGCAGAACTCCACCTTGCGCCCCGCAGGTGCTCCGACGTGCCGGCCGAGGACCGACGCCGCGGCGGCGAGCAGACGCATGGTCATCTCGTGCGCGTGCTCGGCGGAGAGGCGGAACAGCAACGGACGGGCGATGGCTTCGTAAAGGCTCATTTTCCGATGCAGAAACTACCGAAAATCCGGTCGAGCACGTCCTCGGCGTCCGTCCCGCCCGTGATGCCGCCGACCGCGGCCAACGCGGCCCGCAACTCAACCGCGGTGAACTCCGGCGCGTCACCGCGCTCGAGCGAAGCCCGCGCCCGCTCCAACGCATCCCTCGCCTCGAGAAGAAGCCCTTGGTGGCGTGTGTTGATCGCCACCACCTCGTCGAGCCGGCTGAGCGCCAGCGAGTCCACGCGGCCGGCGATGGAATCCACGAGTTGCTCCAATCCCCGGCCGTCCAGACAGCAAAGCGGCATCACACCTTCCGGCAGAACCAACCCCGGACGCAGATCGATCTTGTTCACCACGATCAGCGCTTCGTAGGCCTCGGCACGCTCGCCCGGCCAAGCACCGGCTTCGACCACACGAAGCGCGATGTCGGCGCCGGCCACCTGATGCCGCGCCCGCCGCATCCCCTCGATCTCCAACGGGTCCACCGAGTCGCGCAAGCCGGCCGTGTCCACCACGCGGAAAGGAATGCCGCGCAGGGTGAGATTCTCCTCGATCGTGTCGCGGGTCGTCCCGGGAACCTCGCTCACCATCGCGCGGTCGTAGCCGACGAGGAGATTGAGGAGGCTCGACTTGCCGGCGTTGGGAGCGCCGTGGATGACGAGTCGCACACCCTCGCGCAGCATCCGCCCTTCGTCCGCTGTGGCAAGCAGGCGGTCGATGCGCCCCGACAAATCCACGACGCGCGCGAGCAAAGCGGCGCCGCTCTCGGGATCAATCCCTTCCTCCGGGAAATCAATGAACGCCTCCAGATGGGCAAGCGCGTCCAGCATGCCGGACCGCAGGTCCTCCACCGCCCGACCGAGCCGTCCCTCCAGCTGCACCGCAGCAGCGCGGGCCGAGGCCTCGCCCCGGGCGGCGATGAGATCCATCACCGCCTCGGCCTGCGTGAGGTCCATCTTGCCGTTGAGGAAGGCCCGCCGCGTGAACTCGCCGGGCTCAGCCGCACGCGCACCCGCCGCGAGCAAGGCCCGCAGCACACCACGGGCCACGACCGTTCCACCATGGCCGCTGATCTCCACGACATCCTCGCCCGTGTAGCTGCGGGGCGCGCGGAAGACCGTGGCAAGAGCTTGGTCGATGACATGGCCGTCCTGCTCGACGCGACCGAGCACCACCCGCCCGGCTGCTTCCGCGGACAGCGGACGGGACCGGCGAAAAACCCGGTCCGCGATCTCGATGGCGGACGGCCCGCTGACCCGGATCACCGCGACCGCGCCGGCGCCGAAGGGCGTGGCCAAGGCGGCAATCGTGTCCGCCGGGTCCATCAGGACGCCGCGACAAGTTCCCCGCGTCCGACCAAGCCCTCGCGGTCGAGTTCGCGCAGCGCCTCCATGAAAACGCGATTCTGCGGCATGGTGCCGACCGAGACGCGCATCCAGGCGGGCAAGCCGTAGCTTCCCATGGCGCGAACGATGATGCCGCGGCGCAGGAGCGCTTCGAAGACCTTCTTGCCGTCGCCCACACGGACGAGGACGAAATTCGCGTGGCTGGGAACGAACTCGAGGCCCATGTCGAGGAAGCCGGCCTGCAGGAAGGCGCGGCCCTCATTCGTCACCCGCCGCGTCGCCTCCATGTGCTCGCGGTCACGCAACCCGGCCAGCGCGCCCGCCTGCGCGATGCCGTTGACATTGAACGGCTGACGCGCCTTTTGCAGGATCTCGATGATCTCGGGCGCAGCCACGCCGTAGCCGATGCGGAGGTTGGCCAGACCCTGGATCTTCGAGAATGTGCGCAGGACGACGACATTGCGTCCGGCCCGCACGTATTTGAGCACGTCCGGCGGCTCGTCGAGGAACTCGAAGTAAGCCTCGTCGAACACGACCATGACATGCCCCGGCACGCGGTCCATGAACCGGTCGATGTCGTCCTGGAAGACCATCGTGCCGGTCGGGTTGTTGGGATTCGCGATGAAGACTTCCTTCGTGCGCGGCGTGATCGCCGCCAGCATGCCGTCCAGGTCATGGACGAATCCCGGATCAGGAACATCAACGACCTTCGCGCCGAAAAGCTGCGCCATCAGGCGATAGACCGCGAACGAGTGTTCGGCCACCACGACCTCGTCACCCGGTTGCAGGTAGGCGTGGCCGAGGAACTCGATGATCTCGTTCGACCCGCAGCCGAGAATGACATTCTGCATGGCCAGGCCGAGCTGCTCCGCGACCGCCTCCCGCAGGTAATAGCCGCCGCCGTCCGGGTAGAAATGGGCCCGCTCCAGGGTGTCGATCATGGCCTGCCGCGCCTTGGGTGACGGGCCGAGCGGGTTCTCGTTGGAGGCGAGCTTGATGATCTTCTCCGGCTCGATGCCCAATTCGCGGGCGAGATCCTCGACCGGCTTGCCGGGTTCGTAGGAGACGAGGTCGCGCAGTTGCGGGTTCGCGTATTTCCACATGGCCGGAAACCATAGGGCGGACAGTGCGGGTTTGCGAGCGCAAGGCCGCGGGGGCACAATCCGCCCGTGCGCATCGCCGTCATCGCGGACACCCACAACCGGCTCCCGGATTCCATCCGCGAGGCCATCCGCAAGGCCGACGAAATCTGGCACCTCGGCGACATCTGCACTGCCGAACTGCTGGCGGAACTGCGCTCGCTCGGGCCGCCGGTCTCCGCCATCCGCGGCAATTGCGACCCCCGCGGCCTCGCCCCGGAAAGCCTCCTCCTCGAGCGCGGCGGCCAGTGCTTCTACCTCGTGCACGAACCGCCGTCCGTCACGCCCCCGTCCGCGACCTTCGCCCTCCACGGCCACACGCACGTGCCGCGCGACGAGGTGCTGCGCGGCGTCCGCCTGCTCAACCCGGGCAGCGTCGGCAAAGCGAACCACGGCGCCCCCGCCTCTTTCGCATGGCTGGAGGTCAAGCCGGACTGCCCCCTCGTCTGGACCATCCAGCCGGTGGGTTGACACGCGAGGTTGAGCCCGCGGCGGTTTGCACGCATATTCAAGGCAGATGTCCCGCGCCCTCATCATCGCCGTCATCCTTTCCGCTGCCGTGGCGCCGTCGTTCGCCCAGGAAACACCCGCCGCCAGTCCTTCGCCTGTCCGGGTCATTCCCGAAATGGAAATCTCGGGCGACGAGAAGCCGATCGTCGAAACGAACTCCGATTCGTCGAGTCCTCGGCTGCGCGAGGAGGTGAATCTCGCCGACACGCCTGATTCCTTCGACATCCCGATCCCCGCCGACGCACCTCCGCCCGACAAGGCGCCCGAGGTGACCGGCGCGCTCCCCGGCGAGGAACCGGTGCGGGAGCGTCCACCGGTGACGGGAACGGTTGATGTGACCGCGAAGAACAACGGGCAGATCGTGCAGGCCAAGGTCGGCGACCTCATCCGCATCCGCCTCGAGGCGAACCCGAGCACCGGTTACAGTTGGGAGCTGCGCGATTTCGAGTTCGGAGTGGCCGAGTTTTTCAATGCCGATCTCGCGCCTCGCGATGGCGGCAACATGATGTTCGGCGCCCCTGGCGACGCGGTCATCACCCTGCAAGCGATCAAGCCCGGGCAGCAGAAAATCCAGCTCGTCTACCGGAGGATCTGGGAGCCGCCGGACCAAGTCGCCGCCACGTTCGGCTTCGAGCTCGACGTCGCGGGTGACGCACCCACGCCCGCCACCGAAGCGGCAACCCCTCCCGCCCCCACCCCGACACCCGCGCCGTGACCGACCCGCTTGTCATCGCGGGCCGCGCCTTCGGATCGCGGCTGCTCCTCGGCACGGGCAAGTTCGCTTCGCCCGTCGTCATGCGTGATGCCTTGGAGGCCAGCGGCACGGAAATCGTGACGGTCGCCCTGCGCCGCGCCGACTTGAGCGGGAACCACGACCCTTTTGCGGACATCCTCGACTTCATTGATCAGGACAAGTTCCTCCTTCTGCCCAACACCAGCGGAGCCATGAACGCCGACGAGGCCGTGCGTCTGGCGCGGCTGGCCGCCACGGCCGGTCTGCCGAAGTGGGTCAAACTCGAGATCCACCCCGACCCGCAATACCTCCTGCCCGATCCCATCGAGACCCTTCGCGCGACCGAGATCCTCGCGGCCGAGGGCTTCACCGTCCTTCCCTACATCAACGCCGACCCCGTCCTGGCCAAGCGCCTTGAGGAAGCCGGTGCCGCCACCGTCATGCCGCTCGGGTCGCCCATCGGCAGCAACCGCGGCCTCGAGACCCGCTCGCAGATCGCCATCATCATCGAACAGGCCCGCGTTCCGGTCGTGGTGGACGCCGGCATTGGTGCGCCCAGCCACGCCGCCGAGGCGCTCGAGATGGGAGCGGACGCGGTGCTCGTCAACACCGCCATCGCCGTGGCCGAGGACCCGGTGCGCATGGCCCGCGCTTTCCGCATGGCCGTCGAAGCCGGGCGCACCGCGCGACTCTCGGGCCTGCCCTCGCGCGAAGACACCGCGTCACCCACCAGCCCGCTCACCGCGTTCCTGCAGGCGGGTTGAATGCGATGAGACGCCTCGTCCTGCAAAGCCTCGCCCTGTTCCTCGTGCTGGCGGCGCCCTTGGGCGCGCAGATGCACCAAGGCCGCCAACTTGTCGAAGCGCGCCTCGTCGCCAACACCACGGCCATCGTGCCGGGACAGCCCTTCCGCGTCGGGCTCCACCTCCGAATGGCGCCAGGTTGGCACACATATTGGGAGAACCCCGGAGACTCGGGTTTGCCGACCGAGTTCAAGCTCCCCGCCCCCCCCGGATTCGAGGTGGGACCGGTCGTCTGGCCGCTCCCGCGCCGCATCCTCGAACCGGGCGATGTGGTCGTTTATGCCTACAAAGGCGAGGTTCTGCTCGTCCGCACGGTGACGCCGCCCGCGCAGATCGCGGAGACATCCATCGGTTTCCGCTCCGAGGCGAAATGGCTCGTCTGCGAGGCCATCTGCATCCCCGGCAAGGCGGCCCCGGAGCTCACGTTGCCGGTCGCCGCGACCGCCGCGAGCGACAACGCCGAACTCTTTGCCACGTTCGCCGCGCAAGAACCCGCCACAACGCCACCGCCGTTCGAGACGGTATGGACGGCGACGCCAACCGGCTGGAACCTCGGGTTGCGCGGAGTGGAGGGATTCCGTTCGGCCGACTTCTTTCCATTCGCCAACGACGCGCATTCCGTCGACCACGTGACGGCGCGTGACCTCGCCTCCGGCGCAGCGGATCTGGCCATTCCCGTCGATGCCGGAACACCGGTCAGCGGCGTCCTGGTGCTAGAGAACGGCGAACGCAAAGGCTGGGTGCTATCTAGCGCGGCACCGGCGGCTCCTGCCGCGAAACCGGCGCCAGCCTCGGCGCTCTGGACCTACCTGCTCTTTGGATTCCTGGGCGGATTCATCCTCAACTTGATGCCCTGCGTTCTTCCGGTCATCTCGCTCAAGATCTTCGGCTTCCTGCGGCAGGCGGGCGATTCGCGGGCGAGCATCCTGCGGCACGGATTCGCCTTCGTGGCGGGTATCTTCGTGTGGTTCCTCGGGCTTGCCGCCGTCATCATCGCGCTCAAGGCCGCCGGGAGCGAGGTCACCTGGGCGTTCCAGTTCCAGAACCCGTGGTTCAATTTCATCATCGGCGCGGTCGTGTTCGTCTTCGCTTTGAACCTCTTCGGCGTGTTCGAGATCGTGCTGCCCGGACGCGCGGCCACCGGCTTGGCCGAGGCGGCGGGACACGGCGGATTGGCCGGGTCGTTCGCGCAGGGAATCCTCGCCACGCTCTTGGCCACGCCCTGCACGGCGCCGTTCCTCGGCACAGCGCTCGGGTTCGCGTTCAGCCAGAGCCCGGCGGTCATCGCCGCCATGTTCGCCTCGATCGCCGCAGGCATGGGCTTCCCCTACATCGTCCTCTCGGCGCAGCCCGGCTGGATGCGCTTCCTTCCGAAGCCCGGCGCTTGGATGGAACGGCTCAAGCAGTTCATGGGTTTCCCCCTCGCGGCCACCCTCCTCTGGCTCCTCTACGTGATCGGCCAGCAACGCGGCACGGACGCCGTCATCTGGGCCGCCGCCGCCTACCTCTGCCTCGGCCTGGCCGCCTGGATCTACGGGTCCTTTCTCGGGCCGCTGTCGTCTCCGCGCGCCCGCTGGTTGGGCGCGGCCGGCGTCGGCGCCTCACTGCTGCTCGGACTCGGTTACTTCGCGGGAAACCTCTTCGCCCGCGCCGCGGCGGCACCGCCCGCGGAAGGGCGCGCGGCCTCGACCGACGGCATCCCTTGGGTCCCGTTCTCGGAAGCCGAGTTGAATCGTCTCCTCGGCGAGGGCAAGCCCGTGTTCCTCGATTTCACCGCCGACTGGTGCCTGACCTGCAAATTCAACGAGCGCACCGCCATCGACACGCCCACCGTGCGCGCGCTGCTGCAAGAAAAGGGCATCGTGCCGATGAAAGCCGACTGGACGAACAGCAACCCCGAGATCACGCGAAAGCTGGCGCAGTTTGACAGGGTCGGCGTCCCGTTCTACCTGTTCTATCCGCCCGGCCGAAGGGACAACCCGGACATCCTTCCGGAACTGCTCACCGAGCAGATCGTCCTCCGCGCGCTCGGCGGTCAGTCACCTTGAACCAAACAAACGCCTCAAACATGAAGAAAACCATCTCCACGCTCCTCACCCTCATCGCCTGCGCCGCCGTCAGCGTCGCCGCCCCCGAGGTCGGCAAGCCCGCCCCGGAATTCACCCTCACCGACTCGAACGGCAAGTCGCACAACCTTTCCGACTTCAAGGGCAAGGTCGTCGTCCTCGAGTGGCTCAACCACGGCTGCCCGTTCGTGCAGAAGCACTATGACGGCGGCAACATGCAGGGCCTGCAGAAGAAATACGCCGGCGAAGGCGTCGTGTGGCTCTCCATCGTCTCGTCCGCCCCGGGCAAGCAAGGCCACATGTCACCCGAAGAAACGAACAAGACGAAGGCCGAGAAGAATTCCGCCGCCACCGCGGTGCTTCTCGACGAGGACGGCAAGGTCGGCCGCCTCTACAACGCGAAGGTCACGCCCGAACTCTTCGTCATCAACAAGGAAGGCGTGCTCGTCTATGCCGGGGCGATCGACGACAAGAAATCCACCGATGCCGCCGACGTTGCCGGCGCGAAGAACCACGTGGCCGCGGCCCTCGACGAGACGCTGGCCGGCAAGCCGGTCTCCGTCCCCACCACGACCGCTTACGGTTGCTCGGTGAAATACAACTGAGCCCCGAGGTCAGGATTCAAGAGACCGCCGGCCAGCGATGGCCGGCGGTTTTTCTTTATTCGGGAATCTTGAGGACCATGCCCGGCTTGAGCTTGGTCGGGTCGGGCACGATGTCCTTGTTGGCATCGGCGATTTTCTGCCATTGGCCCGCGCTCTTGTAGAACTTGCGCGAGATCCCGGCGAGCGTGTCGCCCTTCTGCACGGTGTAGGTCTTCGCCGCCGCGGCAGCCGCCGGCGCAGGGGCGGAAGCGGGAGCGGCTCCCGGCGCCGGAGCGACCGTGGCACTCACCGGCACGGCCCGGCGCACCTCAGGCTCGGGAGCAGCGGCCGGGGCCGGAGCGGGAGGAGGAGTGGCCGCGACAACCATCGCGGGCGGGGCCGCAGGCACCGGAGCTGCAGGCGGGGCGGGCGCACGGGATGCGGCCTTGTCACCACCCGAGTGGAGCTTGCGCAACTCGGTGACTTGCTGCCGCAACTCGAGGTTCTCGTTCTTCAGCCGCGAGGCCTCGCGCGCCGGAAGGACCGTGCCCTCGGACAGACGCGAAACGATCAACATGCGGATCCGCTCGACATAGGTCTTCACGTCGTTGGCGAACTGCCCCTGCGGCGCGAGTTCGAGGTAGCGCTCGAAATGATGCAGCGCGCCCACCTCGTTCTTCAGTTTGTCCTCGTAGAGCAATCCGAGCCGGTAGTGCGCCTCGGCCGAGAGCAACGTCCCGTCCATCGCCGTCTCGTAATGCTGCACCGCCCGCTGGAATTCGCCGCGCTGGACGGCCTCGTTGCCTTCCCTGATGTTGCGGCTCGTTTGCGAGAACGTGAGCAAATCGCAGCCACCGAGGAAGACCGCGGAGAGAGCGAGGACAACGGGCAGACGCCGGAACGTAACGGCTGGTTGGAACATGGGCGGGATGATATAAGACGGTTCATGCCGCGCAAGGTTGTCATCCTTCTCCTCGCCGCCGCGGTGACGGCGAACTCCGGTTGCCAGACAAAGCCCCGCGACGAGCCGCAGCCCGTTGCCGCCAAAGTCGCGGCCACACCGACGCCTACCCCCAGACAGACCCCGACACCGCGCAAACCTCCGACTCCTGCGCCCGCAGCGGTTGAAAAACCCACACCCTCGCCACCGCAGCAAGCAAGCAGCCGGAACGAAGACCTCTCCTCGCTGATCAAGGGCGAGACACGCTGGGCGGACAACCGCCGCGAAGCCTTGATCGTGACCGACCAGCGTGGTGCAGCCGCAACCGAGCCCGTCCCGCTCTTCCGCCAGGCCATCGTGATCGCATCCGTGCGTTCGGCCGTGGCCGGCTCCGCCGCCGCTCCCGAGGCCTCATTCCGCAACGGTCAACTGACCCTGACGTTCCGCCGCGGCACGTCCTCGGAGGTCGCCGCGGCTGTGAACCGCGCTCTCGCCGTCCCTGAGGTCGGCCGCCTCGTCGTCGTCCCGCCGGCGAACTGACCACCGCCTCAGCCCCGCCGCCGCAGCATTCCGGGCAGCCCGTATTTGAGGATGCAGCGGATCGCGCTGACGCCGTCCTTCCAATTGATCTTCTTCCCCTCGGCGTAGGTGCGTCCGTGGTAGGCCACACCCACCTCGTAAATCCTCAATCCGCGTCGGGCGATCTTCGCCGTCACCTCCGGCTCGAACCCGAAGCGCGGCTCCTCGAGCCGGATCGTCGCTAGCACCTCGCGGCGGAACGCCTTGTATCCGCATTCCATGTCCGTGAGGTTCAAATCGGTCACCATGTTCGAGAGCAGGGTCAGGAAATTGTTCCCGAGCGAGTGCCAGAAATAGAGAACACGGTGACTCGCGCCTCCGGTGAAACGCGATCCGAACACCACGTCCGCTCCCTCGCGGCGGATGGGCTCAAGCAGCCGCCCATAATCCGAAGGGTCGTATTCGAAGTCCGCGTCCTGCACCAAGACGATGTCCCCGGTCGCCGCCGCGAAGCCCGTGTGCAATGCCGCCCCCTTGCCACGGTTGAGCTCATGGCGAAGCACGCGAACCCGTCCGCCGTGCAACGCTGCGACTCCCTGCAGCGCCTCCCACGTTCCGTCTGAGGAACCGTCATCCACCACGATCAACTCCCCCACCGCCTCTTGCGCCAGCACACGCGCGCACACCGGGGCGACCGACCCGGCCTCATTGTAAACGGGCATGACCACGCTCAGCCGCAAGGCGACGGCGGCGGCAGATGGCGCGTGGCTTGCGGACGCTTTCAACAACGGTCTTGGTAGGCCGAGCGGACTCGCGGGGCAACCGGGAACCGCGCCACTGACGATGCTTTGATGTTACGAAAGATTCACAAATCACGGGTGGTGTCACTGCTCGCGGGAAGCGATTGAACACGCGCCGTCGCGCTGCCGCTCAGCGGCCACGGCAAGCAACCCACAAACAAACGAGACACACCATGAGAACCTCACGCTGGCTGCGCACCACGGCCTTCTCCGCCACGGCGCTCGCCCTCACCACGGCCGGACCGCTGGCCGCCACCGACCCGCAATACGACACCAACGATCTCCTGCTGTTCGGACTCAAGAGGTCCGGCGCCGCATGGATCGACAATGTCGTGGTCTTCAGCCTCGGCAGCAGTTGGGACGTCTTCCGTCGCGCCGCCACACCGGGCGATCCGACGTTCGGCACGGTCATCAGCCTCGGCAACATCAACTCCACCCTGACCTCGGCCTTCGGCGCTGATTGGACCGGTCTCACCGCCGAGACGCTCTACTTCGGCGCGGTCGGACAGAATGGCAGCACCTCGGGGCTCAGCACCGCAGTCGAGAACGGCGATTACGCCCGCACGGCCTACGTAACATCACCGCGCGCAGGCAGCGGTGCCTACCAGCAGGCCAACTCCACGCCACGAAACATCCCGACGGCGAACGCCTCCGGAACGGTCGTGGCGATCCAAGGCGCCAACTCGGTCGCCGCCGGCCAGCCCAACCCGCATACGGTGAATGTGAGCGACACGGTGATTGACAACAACAATGCCCTGACTCCGGGCGGCACGCCCGGCACCGCCTACACCTCGATCAACAGCGGTGTGATCGGCACCGCGTCCAGCAGCACCTACGATTACGGCGCGGTCAGCAACATTGTCCTCGGCCTCGATCTCTATCGCGTCACACCGACCACGAACGGCCCTTCGGCCTGGCAGAACCTGAACAGCATCGGCGCGGACTACGGCGGCTCCGGCGGCAACGGCCCCGGCTACTTCCTCGGCACCATCACGCTAAGCGGCAACGGCGACGTGAACTTCACTGCCGTGCCCGAACCCGGAACGGTGACCCTGCTCGCACTCGCCGGAGTCGGCTGCGCGCTCCACGTGATCCGCCGCCGGCGCACGCATTCCTGAACCGCACCAACAACAAGCCAACCACCCACTCCAAACCAACCCAAGCCAACACCATGAACATCAAACACCTCGCCGCGGGAGCCCTGGCTCTCGCCGTCACGTCGTCCGCCATGGCGCAGACGACGATCACCATCACCGGCGCCACCGCGTTCCGGCAGGCCACCGTCCGGGCCATCTACAACGCCTACAACTCGGTGTCCCCCGGCCTTAACGGCCTGGCCAACGCCTCGTTCAACGTCGCCTACGACTTCTCGGGCAACAACCTCTCGCAGTTGATCGCGTCGAACCGCGCGACCTTCCGCGGGACGTTCCCGGGCATCTCGGGCACGACGGTCATCCAGACCTCGTTCAACGGCTCGGCCGAGGGCCTCAACGCCATCGCCGGCAACAACAACCCGTCGTTCCTTGCCGTCGCAGCCGTGACCAACTCGGGCACGTTCCAAGGCGGCACCACCTCGCCGACCGAGAACAAGCGCCCGAAGTTCAGCTTCTCGGACGTCTACCAGAGCAGCACTCCGGTGGACAACGAGGTCCTGAACCCGGTCGGCGCCTCGGCTGTCGGCGTTGTCACGTTCGCCATGATCGCCAACGAAGGCGCTCCGGCCAACTGGACCAACGTTACGTTCCAGCAGGCCCGCGCCCTCTGGGAGCAGGGCATCCAACCGTTGAGCCTCTTCACCGGCGACCCCAATGACACCACGCTGGTGTTTGCCACGGGCCGCAACGACGGGTCGGGCACCCGTGCGTCCTATCTCAGCGAGTGGCAATACGGCGTGGCGGAACTTGTGCAGCAATACATTGCCACGACCAACTCCTCGGCCTCGGCGGTCACCGCCCTCACCGCGGTTCCGGCGAACGGTCGCGGCCCGGTTGGATCCGTCCTCGACACGGGCAGCACCAACAACGCCTCGGTCCTTTGGGGCAACACCGCCGTCGGCAACGGCGGCTACAGCAGCGGGAGCGCACTCCGCACGCTCATGGGCCTCCCTTCGACCAGCGTGACCGTTTATGACGGTGTCAGCACCAACCCCGTCGCCACCGGCCTCCCGTTGTTCCTGCTCACATGGCTCTCCACAGCCGACTCGCAGAACGCTGCCGCCGCCGGGGCCAAGGTCCTCGGCTACAACGGCGTCATGGTGACCCCGCTGGCCGCGACCAACACGAACAACTTCAACAACAAGGGATTCAGCGAGGCGGACTTCAACAAGATCGCCTCGGGTGCCTACGCCGCCTGGAATTACCAGCACCTCTACTACCACGGCAGTCTCTCCGGCAACGAGACCATCTGGTATAATGCCATGAAGACGAATTACCTGGTCACAGGCCTCCAGCAGACGGCGAACGGCCTCACCCTCAATGACATGACGGTCAGCCGCCCCGACGACGGATTCCCGATCGTCGCTCCGCTCTGAGCCGGAGTTCTTCGCCACACGCGAACCACAGACGGGCCGGCGCCGGAAACGGTGCCGGCCTTTCTCTTGCCTTCGTTCGGCCAACCGCGGGCGGATTGTTACGAAAACGTTCCATCCCCCGTCTTTGCCCTCGATGCCTCATGTCTAGATTTCGAAGGCATCCACCCGACTCCCGACCGGAAACAACCAAACACCCACGATCCCATGACGAACACCCGCCGACGCCTCGCCACGCTGTCCATAATTCTGGCCAGCCACGGCTCACTCACCCTGACCGGACAAGCCGCTCCGGATCCGGTCTACAACACCAACGACGTTCTTCTTTTCGGACTGGAACGGTCGGGGGCCGCATGGATCGACAACGTCGTGGCCTTCAGCGTCGGCAGCACATGGGACGTCTTCCGTCGCGCCGCCACGCCCGGCGACCCTACCTACGGGACAGTCATTTACCTCGGCAACATCAACACCACGCTCACCTCGGCGTTTGGGACCGACTGGACAGGACTCACCGCGGACACCCTCTACTTCGGCGCCGCCGGGCAGAAGGGCAGCTTGTCGAGCTTGAGCAGCGCGGTCGAGGACGGCGACTACGCCCGCACGGCCTACATCACCTCGCCGCGTGCGGGCGCGGGGACGGTCGGACAGCCGAATTCCACGCCCCGCAACATTCCCACGGCGAATTCATCAGGCACAGTGAGCGCAATCCAGGGAGTGAACTCGGTCGCCGACGGCCAGCCCAACCCGCTCACTCTGCCCGTGGACACCACGATCATCGACAACAACAACCCGCTGACCCCGGGCGGCACGCCAGGCACCGCCTACACGTCGATCAACGGCGGCATCATCGGCGCTGTCTCCGCGAGCACCTACAACTACGGGAGTGCCAGCAATGTCGTCGTCGGTCTCGACCTCTTCCGCATCACGCCGAACACGAGCGGGGCCTCGGCATGGCAGAACGTCAACAGCATCACCGCCGACTACGGAGGCACCGGCGGCAACGGATCGGCCTACTTCCTCGGCACCATCACGCTGAGCGCCAACGGTGATGTGAACTTCGTGGCCAAGGGCAGCGGTGTGAACGCCTATGATGCCTGGGCGTCCGGCTTCGGCCTCTCTGGCAGCGATGCGCTGGGGACGAGCGATCCGGACAAGGACCTGCTCCCGAACAGCCGCGAGTTTGCCTTCGGCTCCAACCCGACGGTCGGCAGCGCCGCCCTGGCCACCACCACCCGCACCGGCAGCCAGGTCACCGTGACGTTTCTGCGGCGCTCCGACGTGACCTACGCGGTGCAGAAACGGGCAAATCTCACCTCCGGCACCTTCGTCACCGACCCGGGAATCGTCCCCACGCTGGTGAGTCCGCAGGGTTCGGTGCCGCCCGGCTACGAGAAGGTCTCCTTCACCGTCCCCGGCACCGGCGCACAGTTCTTCCAACTTCTCGCGACCACACCCTGACAAGCTCGCAGCAGTCCAACCGTGCGACTGATGAACCGCAAAGCCGCCCCCATCCTGCTCGTTGCCGCGGCCCTGGCCATCGTGGCGGCGGTCATCCTCACGACACCGTCCGCCGAACCGCCAATCACTGGCGAGCAGGACGCGGCACCGGTGGCCGCGGAAACGCGGGCGGACGCGAGCGGGTTCGCGTCCGACTCCGCATCGCCAGACCATCCTGCCCAGGCGATGCTGCCGCAACCGGCGCCTTCCTACGCAACAGC
Source organism: uncultured Chthoniobacter sp. (assembly GCA_964609925.1). Taxonomy (GTDB): domain Bacteria; phylum Verrucomicrobiota; class Verrucomicrobiia; order Chthoniobacterales; family JACTMZ01; genus JACTMZ01. The sequence continues at coordinate 67,231 of CAZSUJ010000002.1, forward strand.
AACCGTCGCCACTCCCGCGACGTCCGGAGTCACCACCTCGATCGCCGCTGACCCGGGTCGCGAACCTCGCCCGGCAAAAGCCGGCGAGCCGGCGGAGGCGCCCGGGAACGTCAAGGCCGAGATGGCCGTGGCTCAGGCTTTGGCTGCCGCCGGACTTTCCACCGCGGACATCCAGATCGCAACGCTGGGGGCCGCGCCCGCTGCCGCCACCGCGCCCGAGACACCCGAGGCGGCAACCGGGGAGACCGCTCCGCCGACCGTCCGCACGACACGCGACCTGACCATTCCCGTGCCCACCGGCGCAAAAGTGCCGGTCGTGTTTTACGACAACCAAACGCGTCCCCTGCCCCAGCAGCAAGCGCTGGATCGGATCGCCGCCGAGTTCAGCGACACGATCAGCAACCCGCCCGCCGGCTACACGCAGCAAGAGGTCTGGGAGGCCGCGCGCAAGATCGCGGATGAGCGCTACGCCGTGCTCTACGGGTTCGACGCCTTCAACCAGATGAGCATGCACGCGGCCAAGGAGGCGCTTAAGGAAAAGAAAGCCGCATCCGCGCAAGCCGCCACGCCTTGAGCGGCTTCCCCGCAAACATCCTCGCAGGCGGACGCGGCAGTTCTCCTTCCGCAGGGATCAGGAAGTCGGGACGGCGGGCGTGGATTCTTCTCCTCCGGCCTCACCGGTCTGCGCCGACTCGCCGCCCTGGCGCCTCGTCTTCTTCCGCGCATCCGCCTCGGCCTGCTTGAGCATCGAGAAGCGGTTGGCTTCGAGCCGCGCGGCGACCAGCAGGGATGAGGGAACGGTCTTGAAAAGTTCCTCGTAGGTCTTCACGGCCGTGATCTCCCCGCGGTCCTTCGCGATGATGAGCCACTTGAACGCTTCCTCCGGGTCTTTGCACGCGGGCGAGCCCACGCCGAGGATGTGGGCGAGGTTGGATTGTGCCTTCACGTCATTCTGGAGGGCCGCCTTGCGGAACCACTCGGCGGCCTCTTCGCGCGCATGGGGCTGGTTGAAATCCTCGCGCACACCCAGGCCGTCGCGGCAGAAGACTCCCATAAGGTTCTGGCAGGCCGCATCACCGGCCTCGGCGGCTTGCTTGACGTGCGGGTAGGACTTGGCGAAGTCGGGTTTGAGGTGCCTGTCGCCATTGAAATAGAGCTGACCGAGATACGATTTGGCCTCGGGCAAGCCGGCAGCGGCCGCCTCCTCCATGAGGCGCAGGCTTTCCGACGCAGAAGGTTGGATGCGCTTCCCTTGCCGCAAAAGGAGGCCGAGGTTCAGCTTCGAGCGGGCCGATCCCGCCTCCGCTCCACGACGGAACCACTCCACCGCGCGGTTCTCGTCCATCTCGACGATTTCCCCGTTCGCGTAAAGGAACCCGATGCTGTCGATCGCATCGAGGTTGCCGGCCTCAGCCGACGTGCGGATGAGTTCCAGCGCCTTCTGCGCGTCCCTCTCGACTCCGATGCCGCGATAGTAGGCGCGCCCGAGTTGGAACTGCGCGGCCGCATCACCTTCTTTGGCCGCTTTCTGCCAAGCCGGGATATCAGGTGAACTTTCCGGATCGGAAGCGGCCGGGGCTCCCTTGGTAACGAAGGCGGTCAACAGGAGGACAAGCAACAATCTCATGGCAGCCACGATCATACCGGCGTCCGCGCCCGTGGGTTGTGACATTTTCGTCACCTTGCCCGGCCCTCACGGCGGTAAAGAATCCAATGCGTCCCCGAGACGGGAGCAGAGAGGATGGCGGCCGCGAGCGCGCCGATGACGGCAACCTCCGCGATGCTGCCGGTCTTAATTCTCAAGGGTGCCCGGCTTGCCGTTTGCTTCGATCCGGCGCAGGAAATCCGCGGGCCGCGGGTCGGACGCACGCAGCGCCTGCGCCTGCCGGAAGAGCGCACCCGCTTTCTCCATCTCCCCGATCTCGAAATGATACACGCCGCGGAAGTAGAGCGTCTCGAACTTCGACTGCTCCGGAATCACCGCGAATATCCTCACGGACCTCGTGTCGAGCCCCGATCCCGAGGGGATCGGATAGGCGAAAGGTCGCAGCCAGTCCGGAATCTCCGCGTCGTCGAGCAGGCTCTTGAGAAATCTGCTCTCGCTGACATCTGTCTCGCCGCTCTTGGCCAGCAGACGCGTATAGGCCTCGCCGAAATTGTCCCACGACGGGATGACGATGTGGGTGATCCCCGCCGCGGTGAGCTCGCGCTTCGCCTCCTCGGCGTCGGGTGCGGCGAAGATGCGTGCGGCACGCTTGAGACCGGGCATGTTCTCCCAGTAAAGCGTTCCGACCGTCCGCAGCCCGGCGTGATAGGTCATCTCGGTCGAGGCGTTGGGCCCCGTCAGCACGACCGGCACTCTGGACGGGCTCGACTGGATGAGCCGGTGGGCCACGTCGCGGAGGAGAAGGTTGCCGGCGATTTCCTGGGGAATCGGGGTTTCAAGACAGGTCCGTGCCTCGACCGAACGGACGACGAACTGCGGCACGATGGAGAGAATCAAACTCAGCCAACCGCAGGCCAGCAGGCCGGTGAAGACGCGTTTCTGCAACGTCGAGCGGTTCGGCGCGGACACGACTCCGGCAAAGACGACGAGCGCGCACACCGCCCAGAGTGAGAACGCCGCGGAAGTCCAGCGGACCTGCCAGATGGCCAGCGCCTGCATCAGCAGGGTCGGCGGTGCGAGGAGGAGGAGCGAGCGGCGCGTCTCCTCCGGCAGCGCGCCGCGGGCCGCGAGGACGGACGAGCACACAACCACAGCGATCGGCCACGGGTAGTAGAGCAGCCACGCGGGATTCCCGCCGGCCGCCAGCACGAGTGTCGGAAGGCTCTGGAACTCGTTGATGAACTCCTGGTGCAGGGAGAGCAGAAACTTGTCACCCACCCAGAAGAACCGTCCGCTGTCCAACGCCACCATGATCACCGGTGCCGCGAGCGCCGCCAACGCGAGGGCCGCGAGAACGAGGTCGAACGCATTCCGAAGGACTCGCTCACCGCGAATGCTCCAGGCGAGGAAGCGCGCGGCGAGGAAGCATCCCGCCAGCCACGCGAACGCGTGGAGCGGATGGTTGACTTCCAGCCGCCACCCCATGTGGCGGGGAAAGTATTCGAGAAGGTAGAACGCGCACGAGGCAAGGCATCCCCAACCTCCCCACGTGATCCACAACGCGGGGTCCAGCGAGCGGCGGAGTGTCCCGCGACCGAACACCCAGCCGCACGCAACGCCGCCCAGCAATGTTGCAGCCAGCACGGGGATGGCCGTAGCGGCGCTGACCCAAAGGGCCGCGGCCCCGAGGATGCCCGCTCCCGCAAACCACCGCCTTGCTGCGTCGGCGGTTGGCAGACGTTCGTCTGGCACAGAGCCCTTTCCCTTCGCGCGCACGAAACCGGAGCCGCCGCAGACCAGGCAGATCACGGTGCCAGCCGCGAAGAAAATGACGATCACGTGGTGATCGGCCTCGCCAGTCAGGCATGTGCGGATCACAGGATAGGAAGTGAGGTTGACGACGGCGAAGAAGGCAGCGGCAAACCAGCCGAAACGCCGGGCGGCAATCCACGTCAGCCCGCCCAGCAAGACGAGCAACAGCACGGGACCAGCCGCCATGGCTGCATCGGCCACGAAGTGCTCAGCCGGCATCCCCGTGCCCCAAGACCGTATCCACGCCAGCACGGCGAGAATCCACATAAGCGGCGAACTCCAATGCACCTCACGTCCGTCGGGAGCATTATCCATCCGCGTTTCACGAACCCGCCAAGTTCCGTCGCGGAGCATCTGCTTCGTGTGGACAACCCACCAACGCGCATCCATCGCGTAATAGGGCAGGACGAGATGTTCCTCCCTCGTGCCGGGCGGAACCCGCAGGGTGTGGGGGGCGACGTCGGTGAAAGACACCGCGGACACGCGATCCATGAAGTAGAGGCTCGTGGCGGCATTGGCGGCGTAGGCGGCAACTGCGGCCGTGAGGCAGCCGAGAAGACTCCACCACGCGGCACGGGAGAAACTCGCTCTCGGCTGGATCCTGGCCGGCGTTCGCCTTTGGGACACGGCGCTCAAGCCTCGTTTCGCTCCTCTGCTGAGCCCTCGGGCAAGCCCGCACTCTCTCCGCCGCCGTAGCCCAGCACTTCCACGGTGATGACCGACGGTGGCTCCTCCTGCGCGGCTGTTTCTGCGGAGTTCTGCGACTGACGCGCCATGTTGCCTGCAGCCGTCGAGGTCGCGGCCGTGGTGGAAGCGCCGGCGGTCAACCCGGCGATGTTCGGCGCCACCGCAGGCGGGGCCGCCGGCACGCCCACCGAGGTTCCACCCGCGGCGATGTTGTCCGCATTGAGGACTTCCGCCGCGGCAATGTTGATATCCCCGGTCGCCCGGATCCCCGCGTCCCCCGCATCCACGGTGCCCTGCGGTGCCAGCAGCGAAACACTGCCGGGTTCGACGCCCTCGACCGACGCGAGCACGCCGATACCCCCACCCGTGGCCAAGCCGCCAAGGTCGGTCTTCACGTCCGCGCTGGTTGGGTCGATGATGACCCGCGTGGGCGGCGCTGTGACCACCGTCTTCGGCGCCGTGCCAGCGGCGATGTCGCCGGAGGACGACCAGATGGTGAGGTCGCCGCCCCGCAGGGTGAAGATGCGAGCCCGACCGATATCCACATCGCCCTCGGTGAGGACGGAAACCTCCCCGCCGTATTCGGTAACGATCCCGGGTGGCGTGAGCGGGTTGCCGAAGATGTCCGAGGCCATGGTCAGGCCGCCGCCGGGTGCGGCCACGATGATCGACCCGCCGCTCGCCGTGCGCACATCACGAGCGCGGGTGAAGATGTTTCCGCTGCCGGAGGTGGAGCCGAAGATGGACTCAACCGCGGCATAGGCGGCGGTGTAGTCGCCGGACTCGGAGGCTTCGAGGCCGAGCACTTGGAGGTCCTCGAACATCTGCCGCACCGCCGCCACGGCGAAATGCTCCGGCGTGCTTCCGAGGAATCCTTGCGACGGCATGACCGGGAACGTAAGCGTGCTTCCGGCCAAGCCGAGGGCCGGCCCGCCCGTGGGGGACCGGAGTCCGGCCATCAGCACGATGTGCGCGCCCTCGAACGGGAGGAACGGGTTGCGCGCCTGACCGATGCTCGTGACTCCGAGGCCGGTGCCGTCCACGAAATTGGCTCCGGTTCCGAGATCGAGGTTGCGGACGGCCAGAACTTCGAGGAGACCTTGGCCGGAGATTTGGATGTCACCCGACAAAGCCTTGGTGGCCACCGGGAATCCCGAAGCGTCGGTGACCACGGTCTGTGCGGCCGCATCGACAATGTAGTTGCCCGCTGAGACGTCGTCGGCAAGCGACCGGAGCGGCGCATTGGCGTTGAACGGCACGATGTCGCGCCCGGCCGAGATGATCGAGATGTCATCATCGGCCACGTGTTGCATGTAGAACGCGATGTCGGTGATGTCGCGTGCGGCGAAGGCCCTCAGTTCCTTCGGCGAGAACAGCGTCAGCCCGACGATGTCGCCACCGCCCGCATAGACACGCACCGGATCACCTCCCGCCGCATGGACCGGCACGGGCGCGTGCAGCGACGTTTGGACATCCAGCGCGGCGAAGGGACCGGTGAAGGATCCGGTCTCCGAGAACAGCCGGTCCACGGCGGCAAACGGGTTGACCGAGCTGTCCCGGACCGTCAGCGACGTGGTGCTTCCAACCGTCTGCTGGAACCCCGCTGGCGCGAGCACCCCGGGCATGCGCGTGGAATCGGCGTCCGAAACGTTGATGACAGCCGCCGTCCAGGCAGTGACCGGCGTTTCAACGCCATCCGAGATGATGGTTGTCTTGCCCGAGGGATTGAGACCGACGATGCCGCCTGCCGCGAGCAAGGAGAGTCCACCAGCCGGCGACGGGAAAAGGTTGATTGCGCCAGTGACGCTGATGTCGCCGCTGAAGGCCGTGCTTTCGAGGCTGGGCAGCGCCACGCTGGCCACGGTCCGGAAGTTGCCCAATGAGGTTTCAGCAAGCCGCACCCACGGACGATAGAACCCCGCCGACCCCGGTGAGATCGCCGACGCCTGGCCGTAGGCTGCGCTCAGGGAGGGAAGCGCGATCGTGTCCCCGGGCAACGTCACCCCCAGGCGGTGCGTGATGCCTCCACCATAAGAAGAGACCACGACCCCTGCGTCCCGGCCGACTGTCTGGAACTGCGTCTTATACCAGAACTTGTTATTCAGTCCCTGCGGCAGGAAGAACGCCGAAGTGGCCGGACCCAGCAGCACATCACCGCGCGCCGCCACATCGAACTGCGTGCGGCCGCCGTAGAGCGTCACCGCGAGCCAAGTCAGCGGATCGAGCGCATCCCGACCGGACAAGCGACCTGCGGAAGGGCTGCGGGCCTCGTTCGTCGTGATGTCATCGCCCGCGCTTAGGCGGGCCGTTCCCCGTTCGACGTAGAAGCTGCCACCATCGAGGTCCGAGCCCGCGCGGATGACGAGGTCGCCGCCACCCAACTCGACCAGACGGTCGGCCGCGGCGGCGAGGTTGCGTCCGGTAGCCGGATCGATTCCCGCCATGCGCGCACTGGTCGGAATCGCTGCCTCGACATTGATGAGATCGTCGCCTGCCGCGATGTTTAGGTTGCCACCGCCAAGGGCGCCGAAGCCTTGGAAGAAGTTGCTGTAGTCAACCCACCACGTGGTGGAGGCGGAGGGATCGCTGACAGCGCCAAGTCCCGTGACCACGGGAAGCTTCGCGAATGATCCCGTCGCGGGATCGAGCAGACCGCGGCGGTAGAGCCAGTGCGTCGGCAGTTGGAAGCTCGTGTCGGCGACAACCGTGCCGTCGGCCAGACGGGCGAAGCGGCCGATGTCAGCCTGCGCCGCGATGTTGAGATCCCCTCCGGCCATGCCGTAGTAGGCGGCGAAAGGCTGCTGCACCGCGCCGAGCGCCCCGCCTTGGTCGGGATGCCTCGAAGGCGCGGTCACCGGGAGGGCGAAGTCGCCGGGGCCGAACACCGCGGTGCGGTCCGGCAACCCGACCCCGGCCGTATAGATCGTGGCAAACGGATTGCGCAGGCGCACGTCACGTCCGGCACTGATGGCGATGTCCCCGGTGCCAGTGCGCACGACCTCGTAGCGCGTCCCACGGTCGGCGTTGTTGTTCGCGATGTTGATGCGGATCGTGTCGGCCGTCTGGCCGTCACGGCCGATCCCCGCCCCCTGTCCCGATGTCGTGCTGTTCGGCACGGGCGTGGAAAAGAACTCTCCGACCAGCACCGAGCCCTTGCCGGGTTGCAGCGCGCCGAGAACCAAGGGATCGAGCACCTGATCGAACGCGGCCGCCCCGACGTCGGCACCGGCCGCGAGGCGGTAGCTCCACGACTGGGTGTTCGCGGGAAGGTTGGCCGAGAGCGACTGCAACGGGGCCAGCCAGAGCAGCGAGTTCCCGCTGGAGGCGTAGTTCGCGGCGGCGCCCTTGGTGATCGGCGTGAATCCGTCGCTCAAGGCGTTGTTGAACACGATGTCGCCCTGGGCGCGCAGCGTCAGTTGGCCGGGTGCGCCGCGCGTGCCGTAGCGCCACCCGGAGAGATCCCAATCGGCGTCCGACAAACCCTCGATGTTCGTGGTGCCCGCGACATTGGCGAGGCCGAGGACGAGGTCGCCCGTCGGGTTCACGATCTCCACGCCGGGGGCGACGACGAGCAGAGGTTCCAAGGCGGCATTGCCGGCGCCGAGCAGGCGGGATCGGATGGTGGATTCGGAGGCGTTGATGAACGACCTGTTGTCATTGTTGACCGCGTTGCGCAGCGCGATGTTCATGATCCCGCCGGTCGGCCGGTAAACGCGGAATGCCTCGGCCATGATTGACGAACCACCGGTGATCGTGGAGCCGATGGCGCCGATGAGCGCGTCATTCCCGGCACGTGGCGCCCGCAGATGGAGCGTGCCCTGGAATTGCCCGAGGAACGCACTGGTTCCCGGCGTGGCGACGGAGCCGGGGACAAGCGAAGCCACGGAGAGGTCGATCTGCGATCCGGATTGGAGGTCGAGCCATGCCGTCGGGTCGGAAACACCGTTGACCGCGCTGCCCGCCTCGAGGGTGATCTCACCGCCCTTGCCGGCATTGTTGAACAAGGCCCCCGCCACGCTGAGCCGCGCACCCGCAGCGACAGTGAGATCACGCGCGCTGGCCAACCAGATGCTTCCGCCTGTCGCGCCCGAGGCGTCGATCGTTCCGGTCACGGTGATGTCGCCGGCATCGGTCGAAAGCGCGAAGTTCCGCACCTTGGTCAGGCCGCCCAAGACCACCTGCCCCGATCTCACGCGGAGGACGCGCTGCTCGGCAAAGCCAGCGGCATCGAGGCGGGCCGAGAACGCGGCGAAATCTGGCACCGAGCCGGCATCAAGCAAGAAGCTGCCCGCCGTGCCCCCTCCCGTGGAGTGCCCCTCGAGGATGCCGTCGAGGGCGACCGGGCCACCGGGCGACTCGATCACGAGCGTGCCGGCATCCCCGCCGCCGGACGCCCCGACGGACACCCGACCGCCCGCGCCGACGGCGACCTTGCCCGTCGAGGCTGCGAGTTCGATACGGCCCGCGTCGGCAGCCACGATCTGGTCGTAGAACGTCCGCGTCGTGCCTTCCACGCTCAAATTCCCCGTCACGACAATGTCGCCGGACAGAGCCCGGGCCGTGAAGACACCGGAGGGCAGGCTGATGGATGTGCCGAGATTGATCGCGGAGGCTTCCAGCGCAAGGCGGGCGCCAAGCCCCGGCGTGACTGTGCCCGTCGAGCCGGACGGGAGGAGATCCATGACGCCAGCGGAGGCCAGCCTGTAGCTCGTTCCTTGGGCGACATCGACGAAAGGCGTGGTCATGGCGAGGCTCCCCGCCGCGGTGAGACTGCCATCGGACAGGGATCGCACGCCGCGCTGCGCCCAGACTACCGTGCGCGTGAAGCCGTCGAGGGACAAATCGCCGGAACCAAGCAGGAAATCCCCGGTGATGAAGTTCAACTGCCCGGACGCGCCCGCGGGCTCAGGGAGAGCGATCGCCCCCACCGGATTCCCCAGCAAGATCGAACCGGCCACGACGCTGGCTCCGGTGTCCACGCCGAATCCGCGCAAGCCCGACGCCTGCACCTCCAGGAAATCAAGATCCGCGCCGCCCAGCACTCCATCGCCGTAGATGTCCACGGTGCGGTAACTCTGCAGGCGGAGGACATCGGCACTCCCCGCTTGCAAGAGAGCAGGGCCGTCGAGGACGAGGTGACGGCTCACCACGCTGCCCGCCAGTCCCCCGGAAGGCGCTTCAAGAAGCACGCTGATCTGGCCGCTGGCCATCGTGAGCGAAGAGGCGTCGAGCACAGCTGACGGGTCGAGGCCGAAGGCCGACGAGGAATCCATGATGACCCCCGCCCCGGAGAGGCGGGCACCGGCTCCGACCACAAGCTCGGCATCCGACGTTCCCACGCCGGTCCGCAGCACGCTCGAGGCGGCATCGCGGCTCACGCGCAGAAGCGCACCGTCGCCGGCGATCTGCAGCATTCCCGCCCCGACGCCGGCGGAGTCGTCGGACTGCAGGGCCGAGCCGGCTCCAAGAGCGACACGTTGCTTGGCCGCCAAGGTGACATCCGCACCCGTGAGGGGCGTGGCCGGGTGGTTCGCCTCGATGACTGGAGTTCGCACGTCAACAACCACCCCCGTCTCCGTGGCGCGCCGCAGCCCGCCGACCAGCAGGCTCCCTGCCGTCCACGAATCGAGGTTGCGCACATCCAGCACCGCCGTTGTGCCTGCCGGGACGCCGGCAGTTCCATCGGTCAGGTAGATGGGCGCGAAACTGCTGAGGTCGATATCCGCGCCGCGTCCCGCAGCGGAACCGGATCCGAGCACGGTCCCCGCGATCGACAGCCCCGTGTTGCCATGCACCGCGAGCTTGGCTGCATCCGCGGGCAATTGCTGCACATCGGCCACGTCGAGGCGTGCGGCGGCTTCGGCGAAAAACGCGTTGCCGGTCAGGATGTCGTATTCGACTCGTCCGGCCAAGACCGCGGGCGGAAGAACCTCATAGCGTGTCTTGACCGCTCCCTCGCGGGCGGCGCGGTTGAACGAGTTGTAGCTGAATCCGCCGACCAGGAACGATCCCTCCTCGCGTCGCACGGTCGCGCCGCCGGAGAAACCGCTCCGCGACTCGGGTGCAGCGCTTGAACGCGCCGAGGCGCTGCCGGTGAGCGAGCCTTCCTCCGGTGTGACGAGGAGGGCTCCCGGCATCACCGCGTAGCGCCGCGGCAGCAAAGTGTAGGACCCCGTCGGCAAACCCTGGATGCCTGCCAGTTGGACCTGCTCACCCATCCGCAACCCGTCGCTCGCGTAACCGGGGTCTCCGGCCAGCACACCGGAGTTCGGGCCCGTGTTGAAATCGTTGAGCGGCGCGAAGGGCGAGGAAAATCCGGGGATGACCGCGTAGGAGACCGGCACCTCGATCCACAGCGCGCTCTTGGACGGCTCCGGCGTGACCGCGTAATCGGCGGGGTTGATGTCGCCGCGGGCCGAGAACGTCTTGCCCTCGTAGAGAACCAAGTCGCCCGCGGAATATCGTGCGGTCGTGGCCCATCCGGCGCGCGCCGTGCCGAGGAGGTCCGCGCTGCCCCCGTTGCCGGAAACCCAGCGATAGGCCAGAAGGTCGCCGCCGCCACGGAGATCAACCGTTGATCCGGGTTCCATGACCACCGACTCACCCGCAATGGCCACGCCGCGTGAGGGCAGGCCGCCGACAGTGACATCCACGCCGCGCGGATCGATCCACGCAAGGCCGTCCGGGCTGAGGCCGAATGGAAGAACGAGTCCCTCGCCCGTGGCCGGGTCGACGGCGGAGACCGAAGTGACGCTGCCGCCGATGAGGCTGACGCGCTGCGCGACCGGTGTGGCCAGCGCGGTGCCGACGACGGAATTCACCGGCGCATCGAGAGCCGCATTGGAGGGGTCGGTGTCCGTTCCGTCCCATCCGAGCGTGATCGATCCCAAGGGTGCTCGCAGGTTGCCCGCTTGGTTGATGACCGAGGCCATCACGCGCATCTGGCCGCCCGCGGAATACGGCAATGCGGGCAGACCCGCGGCGAAAAAGTTGACCGTGCCGGGCTGGCCGGTGAGCGGGTTGTCGAATGCGAAGATGTCGAACGGCGCGAGGGTCGTGGGATAGATTTGGCCGGCGCGGAAATCGAGTTGTCCCACGATGTTGATGCTGCCGTTGCCGCGGATATCACCCTGCTCGGCAGTGAATGAGGCCTGGCTGACCCCTTGCAACGAAAGGTAGCCGACGTCGATGAGCGGGGCCGAGAATGAGAGCGACCCGCTGCCCGCCGTGGGAACGACGAAAGCCTGCGGCGTTCCGCCCGTCGCTGCGTTGAAATCGCGGAACGGCACGAAGGGATCGGCCGGATTCAAAGGCGCTTGGAACTCCTGCCCCACCACCACCCACGAGGCGTTGACCGTGACCGGCGAATCCGCCTTGATGACGCCGCCGCCGGCCACGCGCACCACGCCCGCGGCGCGGATGTCCACCGGGCCGACGAACTCGACATTGCCACCGAATGGAATCGGACTCGCGGCGGAGTTGTAAACGAACCCGAGGTCGAGATTGTCAAACCCGCCTGCGGAGAAAGCGTCCACGGCGAAATACCCCATCCCGGGCGTAGAAGCATCGCCGCCCCCCACTGTCAGCGGGTTCTCACCTCCGGCCAGCGCGCGCTGGACCGCGGCGCCTGCCCCCTCGACTTTTCCGAACGCGGCCGCCGAACCCGTCTGCTCGACCACGAGGTTGATGTCTGACCCCGAGCGCGAAAGACCCGCCGCATAAAAGCGTCCCGAGGAAACCGCGAGGGTTCCGCCCAGCGCGGACGGCCCGCCCGCCGCCCCGCTCAGGGTCGCATCCGAGTAGAGCATCTGCGATCCGGCCAGCGTGATCGTCCCGCCATCGCTCGCCAGCGGCACCGCGACGGACCGGCGCCCCCACGGGGTCGTCGTCACGCCGGCGCTGCCCGGCACCGAGTTGACCCCAGACAGCCGCGACGGATGGAAGTCGAGCACCGTCCGCGCACCGGAGACATCAAGCACGGAACCTGCATCGGCGAGGATGTTGCCGGAGACCGTGATGTCGCCGCCCGGCATGAGGATACCCGAGCGGCGGCCGAAGTCGTCCGGCAGAGAGACCGTGGTGCCCGCCGCGGAGAGGCGGGCGGTCGGCCCGATGTAAACCGTCGGCAACGCTGCGACAGCGGTCTCCGCGGCAAGAGACGGCAGGCGGAATGAACTGCGCCCCTTGATCGTGATGTCGCCACCCGGCGCGATGATCTCGCCATGCAAGGCCACGAAGTCACCCGCGGCGGAGACCGAGGCTCCGGGATCGGTCACGATCCGCGAACCGGGCTCGAGCACGACGAACCCGAGGCCGTCGATGTATTCGTCGATGATGGAGGTTCCCGTGAACCGGTCGTTGTAGCCCAGACCGACGAAACTGATGGATGCCGGCGCGCGCAATCCCTGGTCGGGCAGCACCGGCTGGAAGATGCTGCCGGCCAACGTTCGACCGCCCATGCGCTCGAGTTGCTCGCCTGACCGGAAACGCGATGGGTCAACCCCGCCCCGCGAGAGGAAACGTGCGGCCACGGAAGCCCGCGTCGCGGGATCGCCTGTCAGATCCGGCGACTGCAGCCACGCCTCGGCCACGGGCGCCACGGTCGTGCCCGCGGCCACGCTGACCGCAGGGAGATAACCGCCCTGCGCATCGCGCCCGCCGATACCAGTCAGCTCGTAGCTCGTGAACCCACCCTGCGTGAAGAACTCGGGCGCGAGCAGGACTCCGCCCTCGGGAACCTCGGTGCCGCCGATGCGGATGAAGTTCGACTGGATCAAGAGCGAGCCGCCCTTCCTTGCGGAGTAGGCCTGCAAGATGCCGTCCATCTGGAGGGTTCCGCCAACCGAGGTCTCGAGGTCGGGGTCCCGTCCGGAGCGCAGCGCAATCGAGCCTCCGTCGCCGAATTCGAATGACCCGCCGGGGCCGGCCCAGATGCCGCCCGAGGCGTCGATCCGCGATCCCTCCTGCAGGAGGATGCTGTAGCCGGTGAGGTCCACGGAACCAGCGTGCAGCAAGCGCGGCGAGCGGGGCGCGCCGGCGGTTACCGTGCGCTCGTCCACCAGCATGCCCGCGACGTCGATCGTCGTGTCCGCCGCTAACAGGATCGTGCCCCGCCCGGGCTGGACGCTTGGCGTGGGCGGCTCGGCCAGCGCTCCGGTCTGCGAAAGCTCGTTGTAAAGGTAGGGCGAGAAATTATAGGCCGTGAGTTCCACCGACCCGGCCGGCGCGGTGATGTCCGCCGCGATGTTGATGTTGCGCGCCTCGACCGAGAGGCGGCCGCCCGGGGGCAGGTTGAGCGGGGTGCCCGCAGGCACGGTGAAGTCACCGTCCGCGTTCTTGACGACAAGGTCGGCGAAGCCGCCGCGGTCGGGATCGAACGTCGCGGGATCGAGGCGGAAGTCGCCACGGCGCGCCGCGGGGAGCGGTGCGGGCTCAAGCTCGGATGACGCGTAGGCGAGTCCGCCCGTCGTCCCGGCAGCCGCGGCGGCAACCTGAAAGTCCACCGGGAATGGCGCGTGCTTGATGAAGATCGGGTTGATCGCGGTGCCCACATCCTTCTCCCCCTCGAACGCAAGTTGCAGGATGCCCGCCGCCGGGGGCGCGTCCTGTTGCCTGGCTCCCTGCAAGGTCGCCCCGCGCAACTCGCCGTCGAGGGCGATCGAGGGTGCGGTCACGCTAACGGTGCCCGCGGCGGCGCCTTCCTGATAGCTCTCCTGATAGTATCCGCCGAGCGGGGCCAGAGGCAGGGAATACGATTTGCTCGTCCCCCACTTGCCGGAGGAGACGGCGGAGGAGACTCCGGTGAAGACGCCGTTGTAAATCTGGTCCGGCGTCGCGCTGCGGATGTCCACGATTGTTCCACCCGTGACTAGTCGCGATGTGCGCACGTCGCCGGCCTCGTAGGTGTAGAGGCCGCCGGACACGTCAACGATCGAACCGCTGTTGAGCACCACGGAGTCGCCGGCCGAGAGCGAGACCGTGCCGCCGCGCGCAGTCAACTGCGCCACGTCCTTCTCGATGATCGCGGCATAGCCTGTCAGGTCGCCCAGCGGCGTGCCGACCCATGGACGTCCGCCATAGGTTCCCGACTGACGCAGATCGACAACGAGGTCTATCGCGCGCAGGTCGCCGTCGCGCTGCAACGGCGAATCGGCGAATTCCGATCCGCGCATCTGGACCGTGAGCAGATACTCGTCCTGCTCGACATAAGCGTCGGTCGATCCGCTCACGTCGATGATGGCCCCCGCATCGAGGAAGATCTGGCCGCCGCTGAAAAGGAACTTCTGCCGCCCGCCCTCGAACTGCTGCGAAAGCCCGGCTTGGTAGCGCCCCTGCCCGTCGAGCGTCGTTCCATCGCCATCCGCGTCCTTGAACGGCCACAGGCCAGCGCGCACGGACACATCACCCGAGGTCGCGAGCATGATCGATCCCGGCGCGAAGTAGATTCCCCTTCCCTCGACATTGATCTGCGAATTCTGGGCCAGCTCGTTGCCGGGAATCGTGCGACCGCCCGCGTTGTCGGTCACGACACGCGTCACGCTGGAGGGACCGAAATTGACGCTGCCCACGAACTGCGAGAGGAAGGCCGGCTGTTCGGCACCGGAGATCGCATTGAAGCCGGGATTCGACACCGCGCCGAAGCTCGCGAGGATGTCGATGCGGCCGTTGAGGTCCACGCTGGTGGAGCTGTCCAGCACGCCGGATTGGGCGATCGTGCGCCCGGCAAGAAGAATGCTCCCGGTGGGTGCGCTGACCAGGCCGCGGTTGACCACGCCGCCGGCGTAGCTGCCGACCTGCCCGACCCAGACGTCGAGACCGCGCAAGCTCGGGTCGTTTTGGTTGTGCGCGGCCACGCCCACCTGCAGGCCCGCAGCAAGAATCGTCTGGCCGGCCACCGTCTGGATCGCGCCCTCATTGTTCACGTTCGGCCCCACGAGCATGACGCGGCCGCCGTCGCCATTCTGCGTCCCGGTGCCGCGGATCATGGCGCCGGGTTGCACGGTGACATCGCCGAAGCGGCCGGCCGGCGGCGTGGGCGGGGTGAACGCCGGGGAACCGCTGCTTGTTGCGGAGACCGGAAGGCCGGTGAAAAGGAACTGCGCGTCGTTGTTGTTGAGCAGGCCGGACTGAAGAAGGTTGTCATTGATGGGCAGGCTCGACGCCACGAACGTCTGCGCCCGCACCTGGCTCGAGCCGCCGAAGATGATCCCGTTCTGGTTGATCACATAGACCTGACCCTGGGCGTTGATGCGCCCGAGGATCTGGGACGGCGCGATTTCCGCCCCGGTCACCTTGTTGATCGCAACCCACTCGCCGGCATCCGCGCCGCCCGCGCTCTGGTCGAAGTTGACCGCCGTGCGCTTGCCGACGTTGAACGTCTTCCAGTTCAGCAGGGCCTGCTGGGCCGTCTGGGTGATGTTGACCGTGGTGCCTGACTGCGTGGGGGCGTTGGCGCCGTAGGCGACGTGGTCGAGGTCGAGGCCCCCGGGGCCCAATCCCTCCGGCACAACCGGCAGTCGCGCGCCGGTCAGCGGGTTGATGCCGAGCGAGGCCGGACCTCGCCGGGCCGCCGCCCGCGCCGCCATCTGGGCCGACTGCACCGTCTTGAGCATGTCCGCTGTCCGGTCGAGGCGCCCCTGCGACGAAGCCCGCATGCGGGCGGCCGCAGCCGCACTGGATCCGCCATAGATCGCGGCTCGGCTGGCATCATTGGCGCGCGTGGCCCCGCCGCGCAGCACATCCCCCGCAAATGCCGGTGTAGACAAGGCGGCCGACAGCACGCCGGCAAGCAGGACCGACCCGACCGACCGAACAGCCTCCGATCCGCGGAAAGGGGTTTTTGCCTTGTGGAAATTGCCCATGGAGCCAATGGGCCGCGATGCGGCGCCAGAATAGCGTCCAAGGTAAACAGCCGGACCGCTGTTTCCAGCGACGGCAGGTTACAGTTCCGCCACAATTGCCGGGCGGATGACGGCACCGCCCCCGATCAATCCTCCAGGTCGGTGTTTTGCATGCCCATGCGGCTGCTGGGCACGGTGAAGTTGTCGTAGCGGGAACCGCTGTCGGTCGGGTTCTGGGGGTAGGACGGCTGCGGACCGGTCTGGCAACCCGACGCGACAACGGCAGCCACGAGCACGAGAAGGGAGCGGGCGATCATGGCGTTACTATTCGGCCCCGGGCTTGAGGGATTCAAGGGCGAGTTCGTTGACGGACACCGGCTGGCGCTGAACCAGGCTCGCAATGTGGGCGTCGCGGTTCTGCGCGGCGCGCTGCTGGCGCAGGAGGTTGGTGAGCGTTTGGCGCACCTCGTCGAACGTGGCCGTGCCCGCCTCGCGCACGTCGTCCACCCGCACGATGTGGTAGCCTGCGGCACCTTCGACGACCGGCGTGGTCTGGCCCTTGGACAATCCGGCGACGGCCTTGCGGATCTCCGGGGTGATCTGTTCCTCGGTGAGCCAGCCGATCTTGCCCTCGCGCGGGGCCGAGGCCGCCTCGTTGCTGTTGGCCTTGGCCAGCTTGCCGAAGTCGCCCGGCGAGGCTTTCAACTGCGCCGCAATCTCGTCCGCGCGTTTCTTCGCCGCGGCTTTGTCGCCCGCGTCGGCGGCGATGAAGATCTGCGAGAGTTCGAAACGCTTGGGAACCTGCAGTTGCTCCTTGCCCGCGTCGTAGGCTTTGCGCAACTCGTCTTCGGACGGAAAGCCGTCCGGCACCTTCGAGACCTCGGCAAGGTAGCTCTCGACGAGGTATTGGTCACGGACACGAGCAAGGGCGGCGATGACCTCGGGCTTCTTCTGCCATCCGGCAGCGGAGGCGTCCTGCAGGACGGCTTCGCGGAGAAGGACGAGGCGGACGAAGCGGGCGAGTTCGGCCTTGTCCTGGAGCAGGGCGTCGCGCTCAGCCGGGCGCAGGTCGGCGAGGTAAGGGCGCACTTCGGAGGCCTTGACCTCGCGCGAGCCGACTTTGGCGACAACCGCGTCGTCAGCCGCGGACGCGGCGTTCTGGCCGAGCATGGCCATGGCGATGGTGAGGGCTGGAATCATTGGGATGTTTTTCATGGGACAATGGCGGCGGCTCGGATGCGAGTCTCGAGATCCTGCATGATGGTCTGGAGCTTGGCGCGATTCACGCTGATGAAGGGTTCGCGGGCCAGCACGGTCTGGCCGAGGCTGTGCTTGGTGTAGCGGTCGAGGATCTCGTCGGCGATGGTCTTCATCTCGACGTTCTTGACCTGCTGCTCGGCCACCGTGCGCTCCAGCGTGGAAATGCGGCCCTTGGCCTTGGCGAGGTCGTGCTCGGACTGGCGGGCGCGGGCGATGAGCGCGGCGTAATCCTTCTCCCACTTGGCCACCTGAGCCTGGAGTCCGAGGCCCTGGTCGCGCGCTTGCTCGAGGGCCGTGCGCAATTCGGAGGCTTGGTTGGCGGCGGCGTTGCGCTCGTCCGTGAGCTGCGTCTGCAACGTGGCGACCTCCTTCTTCACCTTCGCGGTCTCCTGCTGGCTTTGCACGACCGAGGCCTCCATTTCGGCGGTCTTCGCCTGCGCCTCGCGCAGTTGGAGCATGGTGTTGCGCAGGGCCTCGCGGAGCTTGGCCTCGACCTCGTTCACCTCCTGCGCGCGGGCCGGGGCGAGCGCGAGGGCGAAGAGGACGGCAATGGCGGGAAGCGGGGTTTTCATGAGGCTTAGAACTGCGCGCCCAGATCGAGCTGGAAGATGTTCATGTCGAATTGCGGGCCGGCGATGCTTTCCGAACCGAACCAGCGCAGCGCGACATAGACGTGCGGCGAGAGGGCGAGACGGCCGGCCACGGTGAAACCCTTCATGTTCGTGCCGCCGAGACCGAACTCGGAGTCGTTGAATCCGTCCACCACGGCATCCGACCCGATCCAGCGGTAACCGAAGGCGACCTGCCAAGCGCCGAGCTTGTCGAGTTCCGCGTGGCCGACTTCGAGGTCCACGAGCCACGCCAGACCGCTGCCCTCGAAAGCGCCGATCTCCTGCGTGTCGAGATCGGTGTCGTTGGCCTGCACCTCGCCGCGGTTGTTGACCGCAACCTTGTTGATCGCGCCGCTGTCGAAGGCGAGGTTCTGGATGACTTCGCCGATGAGCGAGACGCGCACGGGCTCGAAGCCGTCGTAGTTGAGCTTGCCGGTGAAGGCGAGATTCTGGAACGGAGTGGCCAGCCCGTAATACTGCCACTGGTTGATGGCGCCGAAGTCATTGTAGGCGTCCGCAATGATGTCGCGGATCGGGAAATACGTGTTGCCCTTCTGGGCGAAGGACGGACGGCTGTTGTCGGTGTCGCCCTGGTCGTTCTCGGTGTAGGCGTAGAACGGCGAGGAGAGTTTGCCCTCGATGTTGTAGAAGTAGTAGTAGGCCGCGGCGGCCTGCGCGCTCCAGTTGCGCGTGATGTTGACCTGCGTCCCGCCCTGGATGGCCAGCAGGTATTTGTCGTAGCTCTGGAACTTCTGCGGGGCGTTGGACGCGAAGTTCAGGTCGGTGTTGAAAACCGGGAAGGCACCGGCCACGACCGAGGGAATCACAATGTTCTCGTAGTTGTAACTGAGGCGCAGGGCGGCGCCGTCGAAGCCGAGGTCATTATCGAAGATGAGCGGAGTCGAGAAGAACGGGTTGTCGAAGCGTCCCACCATGAAGGCGAGGCCCATCTCGTTCTCCCCGCCGCCGAGGTCGTAGCGGATGAAGACGCGCTCGAGCCAGATGGCGTAATCGCTGAACTGGCCGCCCTGCTCCTGGTTGGCCAGTCCCATCGACTGGTTGGCCGAGACGGGTGAATTGCTGTCGCCCGTGCCGATGCGGAACCCGGCGCTGAAGTTGTCACCCAGGTCAATCCCGAGGCCGAAGCGCGCGAGAAGACGGTAGCGGTTGCGGTTCTGGTCCGTGTTCCACTGCGGCGCGAAGTCGAAGCCGGTGACGTCGAATGGCGCGCCGGTATTGATGGCGTTGAAGTTCGGGAATGCGCCCTCGGAGTTGTTGTTCGACGGATAAAGGTCGGCCTCGTAGCGGAACCGGATCTCACCCTCGGGCCTCAGGCCGGCCAGCAACGTGGGCAAGCCCGGCGGCGGCTTGGTCTCGCCGGACCCGCCAACGCTCAGGCCCAACTCGCGCTTGATGTCCTCGGTGATCTGCGCCCGCACCGGAGCCGGGATGTAGGTCACGCTCTGCGTCATCTCCTGCTTCGAGGCCTCGAGCGGGCCGAGGGCCGCCGTCTGTGAGACGGCCTGATCGGTCATCGTCTGCACGGCGGCGATCTGCGCGATCGCGAACATGTCCGATTCGCTCTGCGCTTTCTGCGCCTCCGCCTCGGCCTGCGCCTGTGTGACCATGCCCTTGGCGTCGTCCGCCGTGAGAACACCGCGTTCGACGAGCTTGTTGATCAGGTTGACGACGACGTTGCCCGTGGGCGTGGCGGCGATGCCTGCGGTGTCGGCGGGTTCCGCCGCGGCCGGAGAAGCCTCTGCCTCCGGCTTGGCGGCTGCGGCTGGCTGCGGCTCGGGC
The DNA here is from genome assembly GCA_964609925.1 of uncultured Chthoniobacter sp. GTDB lineage: Bacteria > Verrucomicrobiota > Verrucomicrobiia > Chthoniobacterales > JACTMZ01 > JACTMZ01. The sequence goes on from CAZSUJ010000002.1 coordinate 86,847, forward strand.
GCGGGGGCGGGCGTCGGCTGCGCGTCGCGCACGACCAGTTGCGGCTTGAGGAGGTGTCCGGTGACCGGCTCGGCGGCCGCGGTCGGAGCCGGTGCAGTCACCTCGGCAACGGCACCCGGAGCGGGGGCAGGATCGGGGGCCGCGGCGGCGTCCGACTGGGCCCGGACGACGCCGGCCAAACCGAGGATGCCGATCGCTGTGATCGTGGCGGAAAGTTTCATCATGAACGGGTGGCGTTGATGCGCATCACGATGGGCATGGGCATGCCCTCGGGCGGCGGATCCGGGAAGCGGACGCCGGGCAGGATTTCGTTTTGCAAAGCGCGATCGACTTCGGGATCACCGGATGAGCCCTCGAGGGTGGCGCGGGTGACGCGGCCGGTGGGATCGACCCAGATGCGCATCTTCACGCTCATGCGCGCCGAGCGAGTCATCTTGTGGCTGCGGATGGCGCTGGCCACGCCGGACTGCACCCTTCCGGCATACCAGCCGAAGCGGGAGGCGTTGCCGCCGGTGCCGCGTCCGGTGCCCCCAATCATCCCTCCGCCGCCGCGGCCTTGCAGTCCGAAATCGTTCGGCCCGTCACCCTGGATGTTCGAACCCATCGGCGCCGGGGCCTCGGGTTCGGGCTCCGGCGGTGAATCCGGTTGCGTCTCCTCGACGAACTCGGGCTGGTTCTTCGGCTGCTCGACGGGCTCGGGCTCGGCCGGCGGTGGTGTCGGCGGAGGCGTGGGAGCTGGCGTGGGTGGCGGAAGCACCGGCATCACGTTGATGACCTGAACGGGGCGCTTCTTCGGCTTCGACTTGCCGCCGAACAGAAAGTAGCCGCCGACACCAAAGCCGACGAGCAGCACGACCCCGAGGGAGATCCACAGGATCGGGAGCGGCTTTCGTTCCGCGCGCTGTTCGCGCGGAGGTGGTGAAGCGACGGCCATGAGGTCAGTTTTCGGGGCCCACGGTGGCGAGCCCGATCTTGGAAATTCCGAGCCGCCCGCACACATCGAGCACATTCATGATGCCCTCGTATTGCGTCTGGCGGTCTCCGCGAACCACGACAGGAAAGTCGGGGTTCTGGGCTTTGTGCTCCTTGAGCCTCTGCTCGAGCTCCTGCAGGGTCACCGGCACGGTGTCCAACGCGATCTTGCCCTGATTGTTCACCGTGATGGCCCGGCTCTTCGGCGCGCTGAGATCAGCCGGCTTCGAGGAGGACTTCGGCAGATCCACCTTCATGCCCTGCACCCCGGCGGTGGTCATGATGATGAAGATCAACAGCAGCACGAGGTAGAGGTCCACCATCGGCGTGACGTTGATGTCGTCGTATGACTTGTCGTCTCCTCCGGCGTCCATGGTCAGTTGAAGTCCACCATCTGCGGTGGCGTCTGTGGTGATTGGCTCTTCGCGTAACGCGGAGGCAAGGACTCCCCCGGAGGCGGGTAGGCCTCCGCAATTTTCGTCACGAACTCGTCAATGAAGAGCTGCATCGTCCCGCAGACGTCTTTGATGCGGGTGGCGAGGAAGCTATACATGAACAGCGCGGGGATGGCCACGAGCAGGCCGACCGTGGTGGCGAGCAGCGCGCTGGCGATGCCGGGGGCGATGGAGTTGACGTCCACCTCGCCCGATTTCGCGATGATGGCGAACGTGATCATGACGCCGACCACGGTGCCGAGCAGGCCGACGTAAGGTCCGCCGGCGATGCTCACCGTGAGGTAAACCAGCCCCTTGTTGAGCCGTTGCCGCTCGCGCACCATACCTCCATCGAGCGCGGCGCGGATGGCCTGAATGGAACGCACAGAGAGCCCCTGATGGCGCTCGGCGTTGGTGATGCGGTGGCGGATTTCCTTAATCCCGAGGTGGTAGAGATGGTAGAGGGGCGAGTCCAACATGCGGCGGATGCCCGCGCTCTGTTTGGTCGCGCCTTTGGCTTCCAGCGCCTCCATCCGGAGGGCGGTGAGCGAGTCGGGGTTGTCGGCGTCAAGGACGGTCAGGTCGGCCGAGACTTCGCCCCACTGCCGCAGGAACTCGTCGTCGCCCTTCACCAAGGCTCCGAGGCGGATGAATTTCGCGACGGCCACGGACCAGCCGATAATCATCATGATCACGCAGACGACCACGGCGATCCAGCCGTCGAACATCATGTTGTTGGCGATATCGCCGAACAGCATGACGTGCTCGAGCATTCCGCCGTGTCCGCCTCCTCCACCATGGCCCTGCTCGGCCTCGCCGGGCGCAAGCACCTTGGCCGAGAGTTCCGAACCGGCCTGCGTGAGGTAAAGCAGACGCACGAGGGCGGCGGGCAGTGCGGCGGCGTGAAGTTGGAATTCGTCGATCTCCCCGAGGAAGCGCCCCGCCTCCCCGGCCGCGGGATCTGGTCCACCGAGGAACATGGGTCCCCGCCCCGCCGGCAGGCCCGCACCGAGGGAGGCCGCGGCCACGCCGTCAACGTAGAGCGTGAGCTTGCCGTCGGCGCCCACCACGGCCAACTGCCGCCACACGCCGTCGGCCACCTTCTCGGTCGCCACAGCCCTCGGCACCCCGCTGATCTCGACGTAGGGAGCGCCGCCGGCCTCGAGACCGACGGTGAGGCCGCCAGCCTCCGGGCGGCTGAAGAGCACGGCGGCGTTCGCGGTGCTGATCGGCTTGACCCACATAACCAGGGACGTGCTCGCGCCGGGCAGCCACTCGTTCGCCGCGACGGCAGGAATTCTGATCGGCTCGCGTCCGACCAAGCGCAAACCATCGGCGACAATCGTGCCTTGGGACGCGTTGCCTGCGGTCTCGGCATTGACCGCGTTGGCCGTCGCGTCCTGCGGCGGCGTGCCCTGCTCGCCGAGGTGGTAAACGATGCGGGCCGAATCCGGATAGGTCTTCGCCTTGTCCGGCGCGCCCTCCGGACCGGGCTCCGCGTTGCCGTAGTAGAGCCAGAACTCGGTCGTCTTCCCGCCCGCCACCGCCGGCAGCCGCACCCACGCAAGCGCCTCGCCCAAAAGCGGGTCGAACCTTTCCAGATGGAAGGACAGCGGCGTCTTGTCGTCCTCCGCGACAAAGCGCAAATCCGAGCCGTCGGGTTGCAGCGAATCGAACGGCAGGATGCCGGTGTGCAACCGGACCAGCACGACGGCTTCGCCGGGCTCGCCGGCCTCGACCGCCGCGCCCTCCGCCGCCGGGTTGAGGATGAACTTGGTGCGTCCACCCCACGCTTCGTCCCACCATGCGAGCGACGAGGTCACGCCGGCGAGGAGCAAGGCCAGCACGAGGCAGGCCATGAGGCCCGGGAGTGTGTTGATGCGAGTCTTCATAGTTCAGCCCAAACGCGGAAAACAAGGAGCGGATCGCCGACCGAGCGGGTCCCCTCGGCGATCAGCGGGAAACCGAGCACGAGCGAACCATTCAGCCAGCCCATGATCTTGACCGTCCCGCCCACGCCCCAGCTGGCGAGGGAGAACTCGGTGGTCTGCTCCGGCAACGGGTCGTTGATGAATGCCGCGCCCGCGTCGAGAAACGCCATGAGACGCAACTCGTGGTTGTCCTTCTTCGTCCATTTGAGCAGCGAGGGCGAGTAGAGCTCGAGGGACCCGGCGATGGCGCTGTCGCCGACCACTTCGGATTCGAGGTAGCCGCGGACGGTGTTCAACCCGCCGAGCGAGAACTGCTCGCTGTCCACCAGCGCGTTCGGCGTCGCCTGCCCCTGCACGACCGCGCGCACACGGAAGTCGTGCCAGATGTCGTGCTCGTAGGATGCGAGACCGCGGAAATACATGTAGTTGCCATTGGCTTCGTAGCGGCGGTTGTCGAACTCGACCTCGCCGCTGCCCATGCCGCGGAAGTGCCAGTTAAGCGAGCCGTCGAGTTGGAAGCGGTAGTCCTTGCCCATCCAGAACCCCGTGTAGCTCGCGATGAACGGCCAGTAGGTCACGGGCGAGGAGCTGATGAGCGCGTTGTTGAACGACAGCGACTGCTCGAAGTCCTTGTAGTCGAGTCCGAAGGTCAGGTTATGGAACAAGCCCGGCTTCGGCGGCAACTCGGCAATGAGCCGTCCGCCGTAGATCTCGCCATTTCCCGCCGACGCCGTGCCGCCCAACGTGGACACGTCGCTGTTCTGCCGGATGGCCTGGGCCATGATCGAAAGCCACTCCACCCGCGGCACCGGCGCGAGGTAGTAGCCGGAATAAACCAGTGCATCGTCAGCATCCTGCGGCGCAATCTGGAAGGCCGCGCCGATGGTGTGCCCCGCCTGCCAAAGGTTGTCGTAGCGGAGCGAGGCGTCGATGCGCAGCGGCGTGGTGTTCGCGCTGTAGCGGTTGTTCAACTCCGCGCTGCCGTGCAGCGGGAACGAGTCCTCGACAACCAGCTCGACATCCACCGTCCCCGGGAGCGCCCCCGGCTTGAACTCCGGGGTGACCCGCAGATCCGCGCGCTTGTTGAGTGCGATCACATCGCGCTGCACCTCCTCGAAATTCGGCACCTCACCCTCCTGCAGCGAACGCGCGCGGCGCTTGATCCGCTCGATGTCGTGGAAGCGCGAGCCCTTCACCGTCAGCCGTCCGACCGGCATCTCCTGCACCGAGAGCACCACCACGCCGCGGCTCGCATCCTGCGGCGGCACCTCGACCACGACGGTCTGGTAGCCCGCGCGGTGGTAGCGTTGCTCCAGCGCCGCCCGTGCCAACTCCACGTCCTCCTCCGTCCGGCCCGGCCCCATGTAGGGATAAACGGCCATGTCCACGTCGTCCCGCGACAACTGCCGCGCCCCGATGATCCGGTATTCACGGATGAAGAACCCGGGTGGCGGAGCAGCCTCCGTCCCCTGCCCCGCCGGAGTGGGTGCTGGCGCTGCAACCTCAGGCAACGCGGCCCAGCCAGATCTCAGCCCGCAGCCGAAAAACAGGCATACTCCAAGGACCAGAGCCCGGAAGGGGATGCGGCGACGCAGCCTCTCCGGCCATCTTGGAGCCATGCTTGAAGAGAAATCCTTTCGGCGGTTGGGCATGCTCGGACGCGAGGGACCAGAACTATCGCGGGAAGCATCGGCGACGACACTGGCGCATGTGTGACGTTTCCGTCACAAACTCCGGCCTTTCTAGAGGAGCGTCGTGCCGCCGAATCAGGCCGCTCCATGCCGCGGTGAGAGGCACTACCGCTCAGAGCCGGTGGGTCAGGCGATACTCCAACGGCGAGAGGCCGCAGAAACGCTTGAACGACTTGCTCAAGCGCTCGGCGTCCACCAGACCGCACTCATCCGCGATGAGCTGTAGCTTGTGGTCGGTCTCGCGGAGCATGCGCTTGGCGAGGTCCAGCCGCTGTTTCATCAGCTCCTCGTAGATCGGATGCCCCACGATCCGCTCGAAGCGGTTGTAGAGCCCGCGGCGGGAGATGCCCGAGTGCTGCACGATGTCGTCCACGGTGACCGCGCGCGTGAAATGGTCGTGGATGAAACGCAGCGCCTTCGACACATGGAGATCCTCGACGGCCAGGATGTCGGAGCTTTGCCTCACAACGACGCCCTCCGGCGCGATCCGGAGGATCTTTTCGGGCCAACGCTCGCCTTGCATCACCCGGTCGAGGAGTTCGGCCGCACGGTAGGCCGCCAGCCGACGGTTGCTCTCGACGCTGGTCAGGGGAACCGGTCCGAGCTGGCTGTAAATGGGGTCGTTGTCCACGCCGACGACGGCGACATCCTCGGGCACGCGCAACCCCACCGACTCGCACGCCCGGCAGACATCGTTCGCCTCACCGTCATACTGCGCCATCACGCCGACCGGCTTGGGCAATCGGCGGAGGCTCGCTCCGAGGAACGGCAGCAGACGGTTGTTCGCGGCCGGTCGGGAGCGTGGGGGTCGATCGGCGCGCTCGCAGTCCAGTTCGTGGAACGACTTGCCAGCGGCCAGCACGGCGCGCCGGAAACCCTCCATGCGTTCCATCACCACCGGACTCGAGGTGAGGCGGTAGAATGCCAGGTTGAAGAATCCCCGCCCGAGCAGGTGCTCCGCACCGAGCCGGCCGATCTCGGCGTTGTCGGGCAGCACACGCGCCTTGATGAACGGCGCAGCCAGAGCACCGAGATTGACCACCGGAACACGCGCTCGGCGCAGCAGGCCGAGCAGCGCCTTCTCGTGGCGGTTGTTCACGTGCGCAATAATCCCATCGCCATCCCACCCCGAAGGCGCCTGCCCCGAATGGCACATAATGTCGTTGAGCACCCAACGAGCCTGCTTCGCATACTCCGCCACCCCGATGTTGAAATCGAAAGTGTTCCAGCCCAGGGCAAGCAGGACGCGACGACGGCCGGATCGTGAGCGTGAGACGGGTTTGGTCATGGACGCATGTCGGCGGGAATGACACGCAGGGAGATGATGCCGAAAGCACGGAAGTCGAGCGACACCTCGTTGTCGCGCACGGGAACCTCCGCGCCGTCCTCCTCAAGAAGGTTGCACAGAAGGACGCTTTCGACCGGTCGGCCGAACTTCACCAACGCGGTGCAAGAGGATCGCTCCGCTTCGTAGAGACGCACGATGAACCCCCGGCCGTCCTCGGCGGCCTTGATCGCCTCCAGCACGACGTTGGTCGCGTTGACGCTCAGCAGCGGTCCGGCCATGACGTTCCCGCCAATAAGGAGCGGATGATTCAATTCCCATGCCGGGTGGATCACGGTCTCGGCGGAAAAGCCGCCTTCATGGGGCACAAGCGCATACGTCATCCAGTGCAGCCCCTCGTCGCCGCGCGGGTCCGGATGCGTGCCGCCCTTGAGCAGGGTAAGCCTCAGTTCCCCCGGGTGCGTCGAGACGCCGTATTTGCAGTCGTTCAACAGCGCCACCCCGTGACGGTTCTCGGAGAGGTCGGTCCACTTGTGCTGACAGACCTCGAACTTCACAGCTTCATGGCTGTCGTTGCGCAGGACCGGCCGCTCGATGTGACCGAACTGGATTTCGTGGCGTGCTCTCGGCGCGTTGAGCCGCGTGGGGAAAGCAACCTTCAACAGTGCGTGCTTGTCCCGCCATTCTACTTCCGTCTCGAAGAGCAATGCCGGGCTGCCAACGCGCAAGATCAGGTCTTGCCGTAAGCGCGATCCGCGGCCGATCGCGTAAACACTTCGCAGGCGGAACTCAAGCGGCCCGTCGGCCACGACCTCGCGGGACAGCAGGTTTGTCTGCGGCGCCAGCTTCAAGTGCTGGTCTTCGTCGATATCCCAGTTGTCCCAGGACGCCGGGACATCCTCACCCCACAAGAATGCGTTCAATGGCGCTCCCTCGCGGCAGATCTCCCGGCGCGAGGCCCGGACCACGCACGATGAGATCGCGCCCGCGGCGTCAAACGCGATCTCGAATTCCGGAGAAACCAAGCGGCGCCCGTCCCACGCGAACGGGGACTCCTCCTCCTTCGATTGCCCGAGCTTCAACTCGACGGAGCTGAGAGCAGGCACTTCTGGGCCGCGGACCAAAAGGACCTCACGTCCCTCGAGATCCACCACCCGCTGGGACACAAGCCCCGCGGCGTGTGATCCAGCAGCCGTCCCAGACAACGCCAGCACGCCGCGACGAGCCCACGACAGCGTGTTGGTGACGGAGAGACTTTTGGCCCCGGGAGTTCCCAGCAGGCTCCGGCAGACATCGCGGGCGCTGTCCTCCACGCCACGCAACTCGGCGATGGCACGATCGTGCACCTCCGGAATCGACGTGCCGGGCAGAATGTCGTGGAACTGGTTTACCAGCAGCGTTTCCCACGCCCGCGACAAATCCTCGCGAAGGGCGTCGTCTTGAGAACGACCGGATGCCACGAGGAGAATCTCGGCGTCACGCAGCGCCGACTCGGCGCGACGGCTGCCGCGCTTGATCCCGTGCAGGCTGGTGAGACTCCCGCGATGCCCCTCGAGGTAGAGCTCTCCGGAATAGACTGGGGGGCGCACCATTGTCTCTTCGAGCCCTCTCATGAACGCCGACACGGTCGTGTGGCCGGCGCGCGGGCAGCCCTCAAGGTCGGCGCATCGCCGCGCCATCTCGATCATCTCGAACTGCGGTCCCCCACCCCCGTCGCCCATGCCGTAGGAAATCAACCTGCGGTCATTCACATCCTTGTGGCGCACGTGGTTCTCCACCGTGCGGAAATCGCGCGGACCTCCCCCGAGGAGCTTGGCCCGGAGCGTGCGCGGGTCGGGCCAGCACTGGATGTCGTTGAAATGGGTCAGCACCTCGGAGCCGTCGAGCCCCCGCCAGATGAACGTGTCGTAGGGGAACGTGTTGACCTCGTTCCACGTGAGTTTCGTGGTGAGGAAATACCGCAGCCCGCATCCGCGCATGATCTGGGGGATGGCCGCGCTGTAGCCGAAGGTGTCCGGAAGCCAGAATGTATCGGGAGTGTAGCGGAAGTGCTCGCGGGTGAAGGCGATGCCCTTGAGGAATTGCCGGACCATGGCCTCGCCGCCGGTCAGGTTGCAGTCGCACTCGACCCACATCCCGCCATTCGGCTCCCAGCGCCCTTCGGCCACCCGCGCCTTGATTCCCTCGAAAATCGCAGGGTAGTGCCGACGCATGAGCTCGGCGTGGAACGGTGTGCTCTGGACAAAGATAAACTCCGGATACTGCCCCAGCAGGTTGAGCACGTTCGAGTAGGTCCGGGCGCACTTCCGCGTCGTCTCCTCCAGCGGCCACATCCATGCTGTGTCCATGTGGGAATGACCGACCAAGCCCGCCTGGCCTGCGGACGGCTCGGCGGGAAGCGCCAGATGGGGCGCCATGATTTCGCGCGCTGCCACCAACGCGGGGCCCCACGCTTCCTCGCTCATCAGCTCCGGGTCCTGAGGCACGATCGTAAAGACGTCCTCCAAAAGCCGGAGCAATTTGCCCCGACGAAAACCGTCCGGCAGCGACTCGACCAATTGCACCACGGCCTGCAGGTCGAACACGAAATCCATGACCTCATCGCGGCGCAGGTGAATCGAGATGCCCCGGAAAACCCGCGGATACCTCGCCGGGTAGCGGCCTTGGGTCGCCTCGGAATCGAAAGGCTGGGATCCCACGCAGGGATGACCGGCGTAGGCCTCGACGGCAATGTGCAGGACTTCACCAGCCTTCGCCTGCGCCACCGCCAACAAAGTGTGGTGGTTGCCGATGTCCGCTCCATCGCGCGGATGGGTGAAGATCCCGCGAGTCTCCCCGTTGACGAAGAGCAACGCTTCGATGCCGTCCGTCTCTGCCCGCACGAACAGCGGCCGGCCAGCCGCCTCCCCGGGCACCCGGAAATGGGCGGCGAACCATGCGCTGCCCCAAGGACACCCCCATGCCGTGCCGACAGGCGCATCCCTCCACTTCGGATCCGCCATGGGCGGCGGAACCCGCAGATGATCCGACGTCTTGAGGATCCGCGACGGGACCGCAGACAATTCGCGGAACATCAGCCGCGTGTAGGTGGTGACGAGACGGCCGCACTTGGCCGCGATCTTCGGGGACGTCACCATGCTGGCCTCCCGAAGTGTGTTCAGCGGCGCAGCGCGCCGAGAAGTTGCTCATCCGGCAACGCCTCTGCGCTGATACGCACGTCCGCGATCTGCCCGGCCAACGTGTCCCACGTCCCGGCGTATTCCGGCTTGTTGTCGATGTAGAGGCTGCTGCGTCCAATGATGAGCGGCTTGCGGTTCGGGCGCACGGAGACACCGGCGGGGAGTTCGATTTCCTCAGACTGCGGGTCCTCACCCTCGGCTCGGATCGTCAACTTCAGCCGGGCGGGTTCCCCCGGCACGACGCGGGCCGCGAAGAAATACCAGCGTTCGTCGCGCACATCGTCCGCCACCTCCACGGCGGCCACCGGATCATTGCCCGTGCCTTGGAAGACGGCGAATGTCGGTTTGCCGTCGATGAGCCGGACGATCCACGCCATGTCGGCGAAGCCCTCGCCGCAACTGACCAACGCCTGGCGCTCGAGGTTCGGCTTGGTTTTGGTGGTCTTGAAGAATCCTTCAACGGTGAGTCCGCCGGTCGTGTTGAAGAAATCTCCGCCCGGTTCGCTGATCAAACCACGCACATCGTCAGCATAGGACTGCCCGGCATCGAATGAGTTCAACGGCGCACCGACGCCTTGGCGGTAGAGCGATGACGGCGGAACCTCGGACGATGCCACGTAATCGCCCTCCTTCTGCACCCACCACTTGAGGTTCGGACCGCCCTCGGCGGCCACGATCGGGGGCGCAGTTTCGTCGAGGCGCCACCACGCAATGGTCGAGGCGGCGAGCAGATCAAGCGAGGCCAGCAGGAGGCAGGCCGGCAGCAGTGCGGTTTTCGTCATGTTCATGGGGCTTCGGTGATTTCGTCGGGCTTGGCGCGGAAGACGCGTCCTTCAAGCTGCGGACGCGCCAGTCGGGCTGCCTCGAAAAACTCATCCATCTTCACCACCTTGAAGCGGTCCGGCGGCAGGTTGCGGGCGATTTCCGCGAACCAGTGAGGATTGCCCCCGTAAACCCACACGAACCACGGGGCGCCCATCTGCTCGCCCACGGTGCGGATCTTCGCGGCCAGCACCTCGGGCCGGTAGCGCGCGTAGTAGAGATTGCTGTGGATGATCGGCGTTCCGTCCGGGGCGAACTCGACTTCCTGACGGTCCGACCACTGGGTCAGCCCGCGCATGCCCATGCGCGAGAGGAACGGGAAGAACAACCCGCGCTCGCGCAAGCCGGACATCCACCACACATCGATGTAGCGCGTGTCGGCAATCTCCCCGCCCTTGCGAACGAGGTCGCCGTAAACCGGGATCTGTTTGGCCGGCAGCATGAGCGGCGCGAGATAGCCCCAGCCCGACGGGGCGGAGAAGAAGTAGTCGTTCGGCGTCGCCGTGCGGTAGTAGTGGCTGACCAAGCCCGGGAACTTGACGTAGAGCAGCGGGTCCATGCCCCAGTTGATCGGTATCGTTCCTCGCTGCGGCTGCAGCCACCCCCCACCATTGGCCAGGCCGGTGAGGTATTTGAGCGTGTCGCCCTCGTTCACGGCGAAGGACACGTAGATCTTGTCCTCGAGCACCACGTTCTCCGCATGGGGCTGGGGCTGGTCGAAGGATTCCGTCTGCCGCGGCATCGACTGGAAGAACGAGGCGTTCCCGTTGCCGGTGCAAATCTTCACGCCGCCGTTGATCGCCAGCCTCCGGATCAAAGCGCTCTCGTAGGGGCGCCCCCAGCCGTAGATGGGCGGATACGGCTGGTCGAGCGACTCGAGGATCTGGATGAGCAGCTCCTTGTCCGGGGGCTCGAAGCCCCACTCGGGGTGCGGCTTGTCGTTCTTCCCGAGGCGCGTCTCCTCGCTCATGTAGGTGAGGTCGAAGATGAACCAGCGGTTGCGGATGGCGAGGTCCGCATCGATGAGAATGTCGTGCGCGTCCTGACCGTAGGTCTTGTCCCGCGACAACGCAGCGGAGCGGTCGCACTTCGGGAGAAGATTTGCAATGGCCCAGCGGTGCGCCTCGATGCGCGGGTCCGATCCCTTCGGATACCCCGCGCGAAGTTTGCGCACATCGAACACCACCGGAAGCGAACGTCCGGAAGCCAGCTCGAGCCGGTCGCGCAGCGCCGGAGTCACGGGAACGGCGTCCTCCAACCCCGCCATCGTGCCCGCGACCGCAAGGTCTTGGTCGAGCTTTTCGTAGAGGATCACCCCCTTGACCTCCTTCTCGAGCGCCTTCAGCAAGTCTTCCACCTTCGCCGGCTTGAAGGTCGCCATGCCGATGCTCTGGAAATACTCGATCCAATAGTCGCAGGTGTTCGCATAGCGCTTCCGCAAAGTCGCTGCGTCCGCCTCCGCCCATTGACGACCGCCTTTGTCACCGTCGTCCCGGTCGTAATCGATCTGGTTCCAACGGATGGCCTGCCCCGTCTGCAGGAAAACCCGCGGTCCGCCACGGTTGGCAATTCCCTGCAGGGCCAGCACGGCCAACCGCTCCTCGGGCGTGAGGGGCTCGATGTCCACCAGCAAGGCTTCGGCCGGCGGGGACGGTTCGGGAGTCGCCGCTGCCGAAGGCGCCGGCGATGGCGTCGGCGTGGGTGCAGGCGCTGAATCCGGTGCAGGACGGCAGGCCGCGAGAATGAGGATGAGTGCCGCCGGAAAGGCGCGCATCGTCGGGTTTGCAAGCATGGTGAAAGAACCGGTGCGAGTTCGCCCCCGACTACTCCGTGAAGGTGCCCCGCACGCGGAAGAAATCGGCCGCCGCGGCCGGGACCGTGAATTGCCGCCGCTCATACTGGGCGGGCAACAGGACCCCGCTTTGGTTCGATGCGGTGACGATGGATGCCGTGACGGTGGAGTTGGTCGAGAACGGCCCGGTCTTCAGGTTCGTGGTCGAGAGAACCGCGTAGGTGACGGCACTCGTCCGCGCCACGAAGGTGAACACGGCATTCGTTCCGGACTTCACGACCTGCAGGAGAGCCGGGCTGCCGATGGTCGGGTCGCCGTCGAAGACGAACTCCATCGTGTTGGCAAAACCGTCGCCATCGGGATCGGCGGCACCATTCGTGTTGGTTCCGGTCAGGCCCGGGTAGTTGGTCAGCCATTGCGAATACGGACCGGACGGCGGCGCGGCGTTGGTCACGGACACCTGGCCGGACGAGAGGAAGCTGTTGGTCACCCACGCGAGGTTCGTGGCGGACAGGGCGGGAAGATCCAAGGCTGGCGTCCCGCCGATGGAGCCGGCGAAGAGTTGGTAGGTTTCGTTGTTGGTCGGCTCGTAGCCGCCGAGAAACCGCACGGCAACCGTCGTGTTGCTGTTGGTAAGCGTGGCTGCGCCGGTCTGGTTGAAGCGGCCGTAGGCGATGCTGCTGGCCACGCCGAAGGTGAGCGTGACGGGATTGGTTGTCTCGGTGCGGACGCTGCCGTCGACCAAGTTCAACCCCTGCACTTCCATGCGTCCGCCGCCGACGCTGACGGTCCCGGTTTGGTTTCCGGATGCCGTCACGATCCATGCGCCCGTGTCGATCTTGTTCAAGGGGGTGGTGCCGATGTTGACCGAGGCGGACAATGTGTTGGTGGTGCCCGTTCCGCGCAGGTTCAAGACCCCGCTGTTGGTGATCGCCCCAGAGATCGTGCCGGCCACCGTGAGCGGACCGTTTCCTGTGTCGTTCGCGAGTTCCGTGTTCCCGTTGGTGCTCGTTCCGCCCGTCAGAACGATGTCCCCGCTCCACGTTGCGCCGGCCGTGCTTGCGGAAAGGAGAATCGCGCGGTTCGTCGTCGAGTCCATGGTCAGCGTCTTGCCCGTCACAGTCGCGTTGCTCAGGACCAAAGTGGCCCGGTTGGAACCGCCGGCGGTGTCCGCCTGCAGGAGGACGTTGCCTGCGCCCAGAGCGTTCGCATGCGACGCCACCAAACGTCCGGCCCGCACGGTCGTGCCGCCGGTGAAGGCATTCGAAGCGCCGGAAAGCAACGTTGTCCCCGTGCCGATTTTGACCAAGGCGAGGCTGGCTGCGCTGCCGGTATTGAGGATCTGGCCGGAGAAAGTGCCCGATGCGTTGTTGCCTCCGAAGGTTAGGGTGGCGCTGTTGGAAGCCGCGCGATTGTCCACCGTGCCCGCACCGGACAGTCCACCGATCGTCTCGTTGAAGCCATTCACGTCGAACGTGGTCGAAGTCCCCACGGAAACCGTTCCGGAATTGGTGGCATCGGGAATCACCTCCGAGGCACCAAGACGGACGATGCCGGTGGTTCCCAAGGAGTTGGCGATGATGGCTGTGTCGCCGAGATAGCTGTTCGCAGTGTTGCTCAGCACGAGGATACTGCCGTTTTCCACTCCGAGAGTCAGCGTGTTTCCCGCTGCTCCGCTGAGCTTGTTGGCCAGCACCACGGTAGAGTTGCCCCCGATGTTGAGACGCCCCCCGCCCGAGCCAACCGTGAGCCCGAAGGTGCCGCCGCTCGAATTGGTCTGGTAAGTGCCTGCACGCAGAAGGAGGTTCGCACCGCTCTGCAAAGTCACGG
>CAZSUJ010000003.1:0-8762 GCA_964609925.1 uncultured Chthoniobacter sp.
CCGGTGCGGTCGCAGCGTGCTTCGATCTCGCGGTGGACCGAGGGAGAGACGGTGGCGCAGTTGATGAAGAACTTTCCTGCCGAGCCTTGGAGCAGCGAATCCCCGTTCCCGGCGAAGAGCGCGAGTTGGGCCGCGTCATCCGTGACAACCGTGAAGACGATGTCCGCGGATGCGGTCACGGCGGCCAGAGTGTCTCGCGCATCGCAGCCCAACTCGGCCGCCAGTGCCTCGGCGCCGGGGCGGTGCACGTCGTGAACCGCGGCGATGCGGAACCCTTTGCCTTGCAGCCGCCGCGCCATGTTCGCGCCCATGCGTCCGACCCCGACGAAAGCGATGGATGGCGAGGTCGGTAGTTGCTGGATGGGGGGCGGCGGGGGTGGGGGCATGGGGCAGAAACCTTACAGGAGGCCGGGTCATTTTGCAGCCGCCATGAGGTCTGCGCCTCCTTTCGCTTGCGCAGAGCCTCCTTCCGGCTATTTGGAAAGCATGCGCTCCACACCTTCGCGGATTCTCCTCTTGGCGATGGCCGGTTCGTTCCTCGGGCTGCCTTCCGCTTACAGCCAGATCACGATCGATAACTTCTTCGTCACCACGAGCCTGCTCCAGGCCACGCCGGGCAACCCGGTGGATGAGGATTCCATCCTGAGCATCGCGGGTTTCCCGGCCAGCCGCCGCCTCAGTGCGTCGGCTGCGGGTGGATTCAACCTCGATACCGAAGTGGACGGCATTTCCTGGATCGTGGACGGAGGCGGCACGGTGCCAGGTTCTGCCAATGCGCAGATGGAATATCTCAGTTCACCGCTGACCCTCGGCACCAACTACTTCTTCGAGGTTGCGGTGGACCGCGTGGCCGGATCGCCGGTTCTCGGCGTCATCCTGCAGAACACGGGGCAGAGCATCACGCTCACCAGCGGAGTGGAACTGACGCCAACGACCAACGGCTACTCGGTCTTCTTCGATGTCCGCTCCCTGCCTGGCTACGATGCGGCGTTCCTTAACGGAGTGGACGACATCACGGTGCTGGTGGGCGACAACGGCGAGGAATTCTTTGCGGACGCGACGCTGATCCAGTTCTCGCCTGTGCCGGAGCCTTCGACCGTCGGTCTGCTGGCCGCCGGGGCGGGGCTGCTCTGGATGGTCGGCCGGCGCCGGGTGAGGGTAGGACGCGACTGACCGGGTGTGGTCGGTAGTCAATCCGTCACGTCAGCGCCTCGTGGAGGAAAAAGCGGCGGCGTCTGCGGGTCGGAATACGGTCCGCGCTCCGGACCTCCGGGTCGCAGTTTGCGCGGCGGCCAGGTGTGAAGTTTGGAAGCGAAGTCCGCCACCTTGTTGTCATGGATGAGGTGTCCCTCGGCGTGCAGGGCGGCGGATTGTGCGGCCAGACGTTCACCATTCGCGGCTGAAAGCAGGCCGTCCTTCCCCGTCACCCGGTGCCATGGCACGGAGCGGCGTTCCTCGTTGGTCAGCGTGGCGAGGATGTAGGACACATGCCGGGGTTGCACCTCGAGGTGGTCTCCGATGTGCCCGTAAGTCGTGAGGCAGCCTGGCGGCACGGATTGCGCGGCGCCCAAGACGTCGGACCGGATCTTGCGGAAGGCGAGTGATTGTCCCATCGGCAGGCGGGCGGTGCTCAACCCTCGAACGCGCCGCACAGCCCGAAGCGCAGGGGAGCGTCCTCCCGGACCGGCTGGGTCACCACTTCGAAGCCCCGGTTTTCCAGGCCTCCGACCAAGGAGGCCAGGCCTTGGTCCTGTGGTTCGCGCGCGAAGATCACGATGCGGTGCGCGTGCGGATCGAGCCCGCGGGTCAAGGCCGCGAGCGCCTTGCCGTCCGGTTTCCCCGCGTCGGCCAATGGTGTGCCGTGTGATCCCGGTTGCGGGTAGAGGAGAAGGTTCTGGGTCAGGGAGCCCTTGAGGTCCACACGATGACCGCCGACTACGAGTTCGGTTTGCTTGAGCTTGTTGATGTGGTTGATGTCAACCCCGCCGGTCTCGCGGCGCAGGTCGAGCACGAGCGGGACCATCTTGTCCCGGGCCTCGCGGGCGGGCACGTTGAAGACCTCGCCTCCGCGCACTTCGAGGAAGGCTTGTTCGCGGGGTGCCTGCTTCGGCCAGGCCTCGCTCGGGAAGGAACTCCACGCGGGTTTGCCCTCGCCCTGCGGGTCGAAGAGGGCGAAGCCTTTCCACATTCCTTCGCCGAACCATTCGGGACTCCAGTAGTAGACGGCGGCGATGTCTTCGTGGCCGCGGCAGAACGCCAGGAAGTCGGCCAGCCAGCGCTGCTGACCCTCGGGCGAGAGCGGGTAGCCGGGCACTTCGTATTTCCAGCGGGAGAATTGGCCTTTGAAGTTGCCGGTCGAGGGGTAGGCGGTCTCGGGGACCATGACCGGGCAGCCGGCCGCCTCCGCGACGCGTGAGACGGTCGCGCCGAACTGCTCCATCTCGAGCGAACCGCCGATGTTCGAGGAGGGAAAGTAGGACAGCCCGGCATAGTCGATGCGGACACCGGCTCCCTTCATGAACTTGAAGAATTCCTCGCAGAACCTGGCATCCCACCAATGGGCGATGTGCAGCATGAACTTGGCGTCCGGGTCCGACGCGAGCACGCCCTCCTGGCTGGCCTTGATGATTTGAGCCGAGCGGGGCCAGAGGTTGCGGCTGAGAGTTTCCGGATTTTTCTTGGTGCCCTTGCCCGGGTATTCGCCGCAGATGCCGAAGTCGATCTCGTTGCCGATTTCGTAGAGGTGGTTGCGGAGTCCTTCAGCGCGGAAGTGGGCCACGATGTCGCGGGAGTAGTCGCGCACGGCCGTCAACCGTTCCTCGAAGCTGAGCCCCTGCCACGCCACCGGCAGCGGCTGCTTCATCATGTCGGCCCAATCTTCGCTCAGGAAAATGACCAGGTAAGGATCGAGCCCTGCGGCGAGGGCGCGCTGCACGACTCTCGTGGCATACTCCTTGCCGTGCGGGCCCTCGTCCTTGGTCCAGAGCCGCACGCGGAAATCCCGCACACCGCGGGCGGCCATGCCGGCGAAAAGCTCCTCCTCCTTCCCCTGCCACTTCCAGCGGGCTCCCTCTTCCTCCATGCCGAGCGAGTAGTTGGCATCCACACCGACGCGCAAAGCGTCGGCCGCCGAGGTCGTCCCGGTCCACAGCGAATGCACGAGGATCAGGGCGAGAAGGCTGCGCGGGCCGGGTTTCATGCTTGAGACGTGTGGGCGTCCGCCTCCGCTTCAGCGCCTCTGGGAGCGCCGCACGACGGCGACTGCCGCGCACGCGCCGAGTCCGAGGAGCCAGATCGTGGAGGGCTCCGGCACCGGGTTGACGTAGTAGGCGAACTGCTGCGGGCCCGATTCGCCGTAGTGGTCGCCGCTGAAATAGACCTCGCCGCCGAGGCCGACGATCAGGCGCATGGAACCCGGCCAGGAGAGCTGGCCGTAGGGGAGGGCGCCGATGTTGTAGTTCGTGTTGTCGAAATCCATGTCCTCGCCGGGCCAGACCATGAACTCCATGTAGTAGTTGTTGCTCACGCGGGGGATGTTCGTGAGCTGGTTGGGGTCGGTGAAGTTGAAGAACCCGCCGTCGTCCTGCTCGTTGTTGTAGACGCTGAAGCCGCGACGGATTCGCTCGAGGGTCGGTCCGACATTGACGATGCCGGTGAAGACGTTGGTCCCGAAGCTCCAGATCTGCGTGTTGGTGATCTCGCCATTGCCGTCGAACACGATCCCGGCGGTCAGGGGCACGTTCGAGATGGCCTGCGCGACTGCGGCCGCGTCATGCAAGGGCGCGCTGGTGGTGAAGGGGACGAACGGTTGCCAATTCGTCGTCTGCGCTTGCAAGGCGGGGAGGGCGGCGAGGCTGATGAGGAATGCGGCGAGCAGACCTGATGGGGTGGCGGACATGGCGGCTGAATAGGCTCACGCTACCGTCCGCGGCAAGGCCTAATGGCAGTGATGCCGGGGGTGGCTTGCCCC
The DNA here is from genome assembly GCA_964609925.1 of uncultured Chthoniobacter sp. GTDB lineage: Bacteria > Verrucomicrobiota > Verrucomicrobiia > Chthoniobacterales > JACTMZ01 > JACTMZ01. Next base: position 3,971 of record CAZSUJ010000003.1, read on the forward strand.
GGTGACGCGCTCCGCTCAGGGATTGATGGTGTCGCGGACGGGGGCGGGGAGGATACGGCGGGTGTTGAAGGTGGAGGGGAGCTGGCCGGCGATGTTGGGGCTGAGGGTGGAGCGGGAGCGCAGGCCGTTGCGCGAGAGGTATGCGGATAGCACGGCGGCGATCTCGTAGGCGGTGCGGTCGATGTCGGTGCTGACGCCGGACATGCTGCCCAACAACCCGCCGGCGGCGACCTGCGCGGCACCCGCGCCTCCGACCACGCCGAGGGCGGCACCGGGTTCGAGTCCGGAGACGCCAGTCGTGCGGAAGGTCAGGATGGTGCGCGGACCGTCGGGTCGGATTTCTGAGACGGTCACGCGGGTGCGGAATTCGGTTCGTCCCACCCCGAGGCCGACCCCGGCTCGCAGGGCGCGGCTGCCTTGATCCACCTTCGTAATCTCACCGCGCACGAGCCAGTTGCCCGCGGCCGGGGTGCGTCCGGGGGCGATGACGGACGACGCCGCGGCGTAGCGTCGGACCTCGGAGGCGGTGCGGCGGGCCAGGGTGGAGGAGATCTCCCGTCCGAGCGCGGATTTCTCCGCCCGGGTTCGTTCGCCGAGGCGCAGGTTCTCGGTGCGCACGGTGAAGGGGGAGATGAAGATCGTGCGGGGCGCCGTGGAGACGCCGGTCCCGCGGCTCTGCAGGTTGTAGATGCCAGCCGAGCTGCACCCGGCGAGGGCGACGGCGGCAAGGGCGAGGAATGGCGCGGTTCTTTGCATGGCGCGCAATCTGGCGCGCCCGCCCGGGCAAGGTCAAGATGCCGGCGGGCGCAGCGAGTCAGTGACGGGCGTCAGTAGATCAGGCCTATGGACGCGGTGTAGCCGTGGAGAAAATTGGTCGGGCCGATCGGGCCGATCTCGCCATTGCAGAAGAAGCCCGCCGAGGGCGCGCCGTTCGTCGCGGCACCCACCAGTTTCGCATCGTGGTCGGGTGCGCCGAAAAGATTGCGCCCCCGGCCGTTGCAGCAGAAGAGCAGGCTCGCCACGGGTTTGGCGGATTCCCTTTGGAGCGGCGAGAGCAGCGCGGCAAGGTCCTCGTCGGCACTGGCGGCATCGCGCAACTGGTATTGCAGGGTCTGGCCCGCGCGCGGGTGCGCGCCGACGACGACCGCGCCGGTGGACGGGTCGGCGCCGAGGATGTTGCGCACGAGGAAGTCGCCACGGCCGAACCGTTCCTTGTATTCGTCCACCGCGAGGCCGGCGAAGAGGTTCCCGCGGGCACGTTCCTTTTCCGCATCGGCCAATGTCTGGTAGGCCTGCTCGAGCACTTGGTAAGCGGGGCGGGAGCCAAGCTCCAAGAGGAGGTGTTCCTCGACACGCGTGACCGGCAATGCCTCGCCGATCGGACGGCAGCCTTGGCTGATGACCGACCCGACGCGCACGCCGTCGAGGGCCACGACCAGAGCCTCCGGCGTCAGGCCGATCTGCGGACCGAAGACCGTGACATCGTCGTCGCCCTGCATCCCTGAGGCAAGGCCGCCGAGGCAAGGGGTGCCCGGAAAAGCGGCGTTCCATTCGCGCAGCCAGGTGTCCGCGTCGAATCGGAACGGATTGGCCAAAGCCAGCCACGTCTGGGCGCCGCCGCCCGCAGCATCCCGCCAATAGGCGGCCCCCGAGGACGCCTCGACTTGCTCCTGTGCGATCGGCACCGCACGCACCCGGGCCTCGGGCAGGTGCAGGAAAAGCAGGGAAAACCCCTCCGTCGTCTCGGCCTCGCGTCCGGTCCCGATCAGTCCCGACCCGGTGCAGCCGCAGACCAACGGTGCGTGCCCGTGGACGGTGACCACTTCCTGGAACTCGGCCAGTCGCGCCGAGTAGCCGGTGGAGACGAAGGCGAGGGCGAGGGTGGGTGCGGCGCCGAGTTCGGCGCGCATCTCCTCGGCCGCCGCGCGGACGCGGCCCTCATCGTAGGGTTGCAGAACGAGGCGGGATGCGGCGCGATTCATGGCCGGGAGGATGCGCCGGGGTTCTCCAATCGTCAACTTGGGCCGATATCCGAACATACGTTTAAATGAACGAGATTCGGCTTGCGCGGTCGAATATTTGTGTTTTCTTTCATTTTTTGGCGCCGGTCCCCCAGTCATCCCCGGCCCCACCCCCCAATAATGTCCAGACTCCGTCCCCTCGGTCTCGTCGCGCTTGCCGCGTTTTGCCTGCCCCTAACCGCCCGCGCGGAGGTTATCATCCAATTCTTCGAGACGCGTTGGGACGAGATGTATCAGCGGCTGCCGGAGGTGGCGGAGCTCGGCTACGAGTCCATCTGGACGCCACCCCCGGGCAAGTCGCCCATCGGCGGCCCTTACCCCTTCGCCTACGGGGGAAATGTTGGCTATAACTCGTTCGACCGCTTTGACTTGGGCGACATGCCGCAGCGGGGCAACTGGGAGACGCGCTACGGGTCTCGCACTTCGTTGCGCAGCTTGGTGGACAATGCGCACCAGAGCGACATCAAGATCTACCCCGACATCGTTTTCAACCACACGGGCAACGGTCCGGACTTCCGCACCTACCCCGGCATGCACCCGCAGGATTTCCACATCACGATCGACGGTTCACAGCCCGGCGGCTACCGGCGTCCGCCGCGGATGTTCCAGTGGGATGCGAACAACGGCACCGGCGGCACGCTTTACCAAGAACTCGTCAGCCTGATGGACATCGTGCTGGAGTTCGACAACCGGTTCCAAGTGGGCGGTTTCGCCTCGCAAGGGTTCGCCGCCGATCCCGCTCCGTTTGTCCGCCATCCGGGCGACCGCGACAAGTATCCCTACAACCCCACGGGATCGCTCCCCACGGAGAACTCGCGCCAGTTTGTCGTCCGCTGGATCAACTGGCTCGGCTACGCCATGGACTACGACGGCGTGCGCCTCGATGCGCCCAAGCATGTTTACAAGGACTTCTTCGGGCTCCCCAATCAGTCCCAATCCCTGCGCGACCAGAGCTTCATCTACAACATCCAGAAAAATTTCAACGAACGGCGCGGGCTGAGCGACACCAACGCGTTCGACGACATGTATGCCAACGACATCCGTCGTGACGATGCGCTGGTCTATTCCGAGTTTTTCATCGGCGGCATCGGCGAGGTGGATTACTGGCGCAACCCGGCTGACCGTGGCTTGGGCATCCAGACCCGCTATCTCGATTTCCCGCGCAAGAAGGGGATGATGCAGGACGCCTTCAACAACGGGAACCTCGCCGCGCTCGCCGGCTTCTCCGGGTTCGATCCGACCGAAGGCGTCATGTTCGCGCACAGCCACGACGAAGGTCCGCCGGCCAAGCTCGAACTGGCCTACGCTTACATTCTCACGCGCATGGGCGTGCCGGTCGTGTATTTCTCGGGCAACAACCTCCGCCAATCCGAGATCGGCCGCGCCCCCGGCAAGAACACCTGGATGGAGAAAGGCTACGACTACGCCCTCGGCGACACGGTCAACGGCTTCCAGACCAGCGCCATCCCGAACCTCGTCTACATCCACAACCAATTCTGCCGCGGCAAGGAATGGACTCGCTGGACGGAGAATGACTTCTTCGCCTACGAGCGTTATGACGACCTCGATTCGGACAACAACCCCGACAGCAACGAGGGCCTCATCCTGGTCGCCCTCAACGACTCCGGCAGCAGCCAGACCCGCAACAACATCCAGACGTCCTTCGCCCCCGGCACCGTCCTCAAGGACTACTCCGGCAACAACCTTTCCTCCGTCACGGTCAACGGGAGCGGCCAGGTAAGTATCACCGTCCCGCCCCGCGGCGGCCAAGGGTGGGTGTGCTACGCGCCCTTCAACGCCGACGTGCAACCCGGCGTGGATCCTCTCCAGTTCAGCGGCAGCGTGACCGACATGCCGTGGGTCGTGCCCGGCGGCCGCGACGGCCAGCCGAAGGCGCGCACCGTCCGCCGCGTCAGCGGAAACTCGGTGACCATCGACGTGCGCTTCGCCCAACCCGCAGCGGGCGGCGAGACCGTCAACAACGTCCTCGTCAAGTGGGGCCAGGGCCGCAACCTCAACGCCTCCGCCACCGACTTCACCGGCAAGGACACCGTGACCGGTGGTTTCGAGCAGGCCACGCAGATCGCCCCCGGCCATTGGCGCCTCGTCGCCGACCTCACGGGCGTCCCCGAGGGACTGCACAACATCAAGGCGCGCGTCTTCAACGCCCGCACGGGCAAGCCCGCCCTCTTCCAGACCTTCAACGAAACGGTCTATGTGGACCGCACCGGGCCCGACCTCGCCTTCGAGAACCTCAACGAAGCCGAGATCATCCAAGGCGCCCGCGTCGTCACGGTCAACAACCCCGACCGCACGCTCTACAACCTGACCTACACGATCGACGGCGGCGCCCCGCAGCAGGCGGACATGGTCATCAAGGGCAAGTGGCGCATCAACCTCGACGGCCTCGCCGCCGGAGCGCACAGCATCGTGCTCAACGCCACCGAGGCCGACTACGGCAGCACGCGCGCCGTCGTCAACACGTCCACCCTCACGCGCAACTTCACCGTGGACACCGCCGGACCCGCCATCGCGATGAACCACGCCAACGGCACGACCATCTCCGAACCGTTCTTCAAGACCGTCGTGACCGTGCCGACGGGGCAGGGGATCACCGCGTCCGACATCAAGCTCTTCTGGAACGGCTACGAGCAGCCCGCGCTCACGGAGAATCCCGTCGGCAGCGGCAACTTCGAGTCCACGTTCGACGGCCGCTACGTCGCGGACGGCGTTCCGCGGCAGTTCACCGGCGCCTTCGTCAACGGCCCGAA
>CAZSUJ010000003.1:8862-85232 GCA_964609925.1 uncultured Chthoniobacter sp.
ACGTCGCGGACGGCGTTCCGCGGCAGTTCACCGGCGCCTTCGTCAACGGCCCGAACTTCTTCGAGGCCGTCGTGACCAAGTCCGGCCAGGAAAACCGCGTCTCCCGCAAGGTTGTTTACAACCTCTACGGACAGAACATGCACGACTCCGACGGCGACGGCATACCCGACGAGATCGAGTTGCCCGGCTTCCTCAACGGCACCAATCCCGGCCCCGACCAGCGCTGGCCCGGAGACAACAGCTACGATCTCATCCCGAACTACGGCGAGACGTGGACCCGTCTCAATGCCATGGCCGCCGACACCGATTACGTGCAGCGAGCCGGCGCGAGCGGCAGTTGGGACAGCGACGAGGACTGGGATGGCGACGGCGTGACCAACCTGCAGGAGGTCATCCGCGGCTACCGCCTCACCGGCGATCCCTACCGCTACAACATCTACAACAACACGAGCACGCCCCCGGCCAGCTCCGCCTCGGTCGCCTCCGCCGCGCTCACCAGCCCCGGCGGCGTCAAGACCGTCACCGTGACTTACAACCCGAACGATGGCCCGCTCAAGGGTGTCACGCCGGTGCGCGTCCGCATGCAGCCGACCGGCGGGGGATCGGTCCAGTTCTTCACCATGACGGTGGTGAACAGCAACCAGTTCACCTACGCCTACACGGTTCCCGCGGGCGCGACCTCGGTCGCCTACTCGTTCGCCAACTCCGATGGCTCGGTTACCGACACCACCGGCGGTGGATCTTGGACTATCGCCACCCCGCCCGTGCCGTCCTCGGCCACCTCGACACTCGGCGTCTCGGGTCCGAACAAGACGATCACCATCATCTACACGCCGAACGAAGGCCCGCTCAACGGCCTCACGCCGGTGAACGTCAACTTCACGCCGACCGGCGGCGGTTCGCCCGCGAACTTCGCCATGACGCCGCTTGGCAACGGCTCGTTCAGCTACATTTACACCGTGCCCTCCGGCGCGACCTCGGTCGCGTTCAACTTCTCGTCCGGCGCGACGACCGACACGAGCGGCGGCGCGAACTGGTCCACCTCGACCTCGCCGGGCTTCGTCATGGACGGCGAGTTCGACAGCCAGAACTTCATCGTCTCGGACAACGGCATGCGAGTGTATGCGGCCGTCCGCGGCAACAAGCTCTACACCGCCACCTGGTCCACCAAGGGCGGCAACAACGACCACTTCCTGTTCGTCACCGACCAGTTCGGCGACCCGCTCAACCACCCGTGGGCCAAGGCCGGGCGCGTTTACGGGAAGTTCGATTTCACCGGCTCCACCAAGCCCTGGGTCGGCGCGAATCCGACGAACGAATTCCGCAACGGCTTCAAGACCATGGGCAAGAGCTTCATGGGTCCGGCGGGCAAGGCGCTCGAGACCGAACTCGACCTCGTCGAGACCTTCGGCTCCGTGCCGCGCATCCTCTACTTCGCCACAGCGGCCTACCCGCGCGGCGATGGCGGGAGCATCCTCTCGCAGGCGCCCGCCAGCTTCGGCAATGTCGCCAATGACATCGAGGTCGCCGAATACCAGCCGGTCAACACCGCCTCGATCCGCGACGAGAACCTCGACGGCGTCTTCGACGTCGGCGCCCCCTACCTCGCCACGATCGTCGATTCCAACGAGGAGGACGCGAACTACGGACTCCGCCGCTTCTACATCGACGAGGTGCTCAAGGACACGGCCCAGCTCAGCGTCAAGTTCAAGCCGAACACCGCTCCCGGCTCCCTCGTCTCGAACGTCGAGGTCTTCACCAACCTCAACCGCCGCGACTTCGCCACGCTCGAGGAGAATCCCGCCACCGTCACCACCACCAGCACGGACACCTACTTCCGCGCCTACCCGATGGCCGGCCCGGACTCCAACGGCTTCTACACGCTCACCCTGCCGGTCAACCGCTGCGGCGCCTACCGCCTGCAGGTGCGCTACAAGGTCAACGGCGGCGACTACATCTACTACACGGACAACGGACAGCGCCGCGATTGCGCCATCGTCGTCTCGCCGAAGAAGGCCCTCAAATCGAACATGTATGAGGTCAACCCGCTCATCGTGGAGGCCAAGAACACGAGCTTCTCCGGCCGCAGCACCTTCCTCGACCTCGTCAACGACCCGGCGCTCCCCGGCGAGGCTGGCGGGTTCGACGGGCGTCCCGACGCCTTGAACAAGGATCACTACGGCGCCGTGGGAATCAACATGCTCTGGCTCCAGCCCATCCACCCGATCGGCGTCGAGGGTCGCGACAACAACCCGGAGACCCCCGGCATTCCCTTCGATCCCGGCAGCCCCTACGCGGTGCAGGATTACTGGTCGGTCGCACCCATGCTCGGCCGCGGCGCCGGCACCAGCGCGGCCACGGCCATGGCCGAGTTCCAGACCTTCGTCACCCGCCTCGACCAATGGGGCGTGGACGTGATGATGGACGGCACCTTCAACCACAGCGCTCCCGACGCCATCATGGGCCAAGGCGCCGTGGACCTCGGCATCACCGCCAATCCGTCCGCGCAGATCCGCAGCTTCGACACGCGCTGGTATGCCAAGGAGGGCTTCCCCGCCCAGCCGGCCGCGACGCTCGGCGAGATCGCCGTGGCGCCGGACCGCAACGACTTCGGCAACTGGACCGACGTGCGCGAGTTCTACTTCGGCAATTACGACACCCTCGTGAAGGCCAAGGGCCCGCAGAACCCGGACAAGTCCTATCCCGACAACGCGAGCAAGTTCGAGTTCCTGCTCGAGCGCGACGAGTTCTTCGGCCACACGGCGCACACGCGGCAGGTCTGGGAATACTTCGCCTACTACCCGATCTACTGGCTCGAGAAAACCGGCCACCCGCGCGGCACGCCGAAGGACCAGTCGTGGAAAGGCATCGACGGCCTCCGCTGCGACTTCGCGCAGGGCCTGCCCTCGCAGTTCTGGGAGTATTGCATCAACAAGACCCGCAGCGTGAAGTGGGACTTCCTCTTCATGGCCGAGTCGCTCGACGGCTTCCGCGAGGTCGCCGGCAGCAAGCGCCACGGCGTCGGCTACCGCTCGGCCCGTCACTTCGACGTGCTCAACGAGAACATCGTCTTCTACTGGCGCGACCAGTTCTTCGGCTATCCGGCCAACGGCGGCGCGGGCACACCCGCCACGCCCAGCACCGGCGCAACGTTCAACGCCTATGACACCCGCCGCCAGGCCTTCGACAACGTCACGCTGCTCAACAACCTGGTCAGCCATGACGAGGTCTTCCCGCACAACGACGTCTTCAGCATCGCCTACGCCTACGCGCAGGTCGGCGCGCTCGACGGCATCCCCATGCTCATCTACGGGCAGGAGGCCGGCGCGCAGAACAGCAAGACGGCCTACAGCGCGAGCGAGGCGAACTTCGGGCCGATCAGCACGAACCGCAACTTCGCCAAATACGAGTCGAACTTCGGGAAGAACATCCCGAACTTCAAGGTCTACAACCACATGACCAACATCTGGAACGGCGCCACCCGCGACTGGACGCTGCAGAACTTCTACGGCCGCGTGAACAACGCCCGCGAGAATTCGCCCGCGCTCCAGAGCCAGAACGTCTACTTCCTCAACAAGAAGGCGGCCGGCGGCGGCTTCAACAACGGCATGTTCGCCGTCGGCAAGGTCCAGCAGCCCGGGGTCTCGGCCGGACAGCAGGACGTCATGTTCGTCTTCGTGAACAACAACTACCGCACGCAGACAAACGTCTCCGACGTGTTCGACCTCAACGCCCTCGCCCCGAACAGCAGCGCGAACTACTTCGGCATCGAGCGCGGCAAGAGTTACAACATCCGTGACCTCGTCTCCGACCGTCCGACCAACAACGTCTGGTCCACGAACCGCACCGGCGCGGACATCCTCGACAACGGCCTCTTCGTCGGCCTGCCCTACCTGCCGCCGTCCGGCACGAATTCCTTCCACGCGCACTACCTGCGCCTGGTGGACATGGATCCGGCCGCCTACCCCGACCTCGACGGGGACGGGCTCTACGACCAGACGGACGCGGACCTCGACGGCGACGGTCTGACCAACGCCTACGAGGAAGCCAACGGCATGAACCCGCGCTCCGCCGCCGGGGCGGACGGCCGCGATGCCGACAATGACGGCGACGGATTCTCCAACCACGTCGAGTTCCTGGCCGGCACCGGGGCCAACGATCGCAACTCGGTCCTGCGCGTCATGGATCTCGAGCCCGGCACGAGCGAGATGACCGTCACCTGGCAGAGCGTCCCCGGCGCCGTCTACCGCGTGCGCTACTCCTACGACCTGCAGGGTTGGAACGACGTCGAGGGTGGCCTGATCTCGGCCGACTCGGCCCAGACCGCCGTCACCATGAGCGTGCCCAACGGCGTGGTGAAGACCTTCTACAACGTGTCCCTGGTCCCGTGATCCGCGGGGCCGGGGCGCGGACGGCTTGACAGCCGCGCCCACGGACACTTTTGTAACCGCAGCGCGCCGGCATAGCTCAGTTGGTAGAGCACCCGATTTGTAATCGGACGGTCGTCGGTTCGAATCCGACTGCCGGCTGTTCTCGGGAGTTGACGCGACGGCGTGCGGGGGAGTGGAATGAGGCCATGACCAGATACCTCGTCCTCCTAGCCGCCGGCGCTTCCGCCCTCCTCCTCACCGCCTGCGAAAACGACAAGCCCACCGGACCCGGCCGTCCCGGCATGGCGGGCGGCGGCGACCGCAAGACGATGTTCGTCCGCATCGACACCAACGGCGACGGCTACATCACCCGCCGCGAATTCATGGCCAGCCCCCGCGCCCAGCAGAATCCCCAGCAGGCGCCGCGTGTGTTCGTCATGATGGACCGCAACGGTGACGGGATGCTCAGCCGCAAGGAATTCGTCGAAGGCCCGAACTGAGTCGGAGCCGCAGCGCTCAGCGCTGGATGACGCGGCCGTCCGCCTTGAGGACATTGATCCCGAGGCGCCCTGCCGCGGCGTGCACTGGTTGGTAGTCGCTGCAGATCGTCAACCGTCCCACGCTCGGCACTTGGAAGATGCCGCGGCGGCCGTAGATGTTGACGTTGGAAGCTAGCTCATCCTGCACGACCGGGCTGAAGTGGTAGCTGGAGCCGAACTTGAGGTGGTTCACCTTGTCGGCTGGGCAGGTCAGCACGGCCTTGGTGATGCCGTAGGGCTCCAGGGTCTCGAGCGCCGTCCGGCCTTCGTTGCCGAGACTGGGCGGGTCGGTCTCGATGGGCGGGAAACGGTAGTCGTTGTCGGAGATGTATTGCTGCACGGCGACGCCGATGTTGCGTAGGTTCGCCGCGCACCGCGCCGAATTGCTGCGTTCCAGCATGGCGCCGATGGACGGGGTGGCCACCACGGCGAGCAGGCCGATGATCCCCATCACGATGGCCAGTTCGACCAGGCTGAAGCCGCTGCTCCTCACTGGCCGCCCTCCTGCGAGGCCTTGGCCGCCTCACGGCGCTCGAAATACTGGCGCGATCGCTCGTTGCGCTGCTCCGGCGTGCGCTTCGCGTCGCGGGCCAACCGGCGATCCTCCATCCTCTCGGCCATGGCCGGGCTGGTGAAGAACTCGCGCGCCTTGGCCCGCCTTTCCTCCTCGGGCAGGTCGCGCACGCTGGCCCAGAAATTCCGCATGATGTCGAAATCCTCCCGCGCCTTGGCCTGCTCTTCTTTGGGCAGCAATGCGATCTGGGCCTCGACGCGCTCGGCCATGCTCTCGGGGTTCATGCCGCCCCAGCCTCCCCGGCCCTCCGCGCGCTCTTCGCGTTGGCCGATCCAGCCGCCGCCGCGGCCGCGCTCGGCCCATTCCCCGTCGCCGCCGCGCTCACCCGAAGCGCGGATGAGGAAAACCTCCTGCGAAACGCCCCCGGCTGACCGGAACAGTCTCGGGGCCGCCTCATGCATCTCGCCCGCAGAGGGCGCGGGTGCCGCCGGGTTCCACGCGGTTGGCGCGGCAAGGCTCACGCCGGTCTTCTGGGATGCCTCGCGCAGCAGGTCCTGTAGGTTGCCCGGGCCGGACGGCTTCCACGCGACGCGGCGCAGATCGAGTGCCGTGCCGGAGGGGGACATCATGCCGCCGGGGCCTCCGCCTCCGTGCGAGGTCCATCCTTCCTCCTGCCCGCCGGCCTCGAACGCCTTCAGGGCCCCTTCGATCTGCCCTTTGTCCGGGGCGCCGAGATAAACAACCCGCCAGGAGGCATCCGTGCGGATGGCCGTGATGTCGATGGCATCCACAGCCGGCACGCGGTGGACCTTGATGGTTACCGGGGTGGTCGGATCGAGATTCGACACGATCTCGACGCCGGATTGCCGCTCGATCGAGGCGAGGACCTTGGAAACCGGGGCGTTGGTCTCGTCCAGAGTGACGAGGCCCCATCCGGAGTAGATTTGCCAGGCCGCCCAGCCCGCGAGGAGGACGAGAAGCGTGGCGGCGAGGAGAGCTTTGGGATTTCGCATGACGAACACATTGAACCCCGGTGTCGCCGCCGAGTCGCGCACCAAGCGCTGGCGCGGGTGTTTACCTTGCAGGCGGGGTGGGGGATGCTAGATTGATCAGCCCTTTCGAACCATGACCGACCGCGAATCCCACGCCGTGCAGGAAGCGAAACTCCACTTTCTCGATTACTGGCGGGTGATCCGTCTGCGGCTTCCGATCATCATTCTGGCCTTCCTGCTGGTCGTCGTCACGGCGGGCATCACCACCTATTTCCTCCCCCGGCAATACGAGTCGAATGTGATCATCGAGGTCGAGCAGAACGACCAGAAGATCCGCATCTTCCGCGAGGGCTACGAAGGCGGCATGGGAATGGACCCGCGCTTCGCGACCACCCAGTTCCAGATCATCCAGCGCAAGGAGATGCTCTACCCGGTCATCGACACGCTGGGTCTCGTGGAGCGGTGGAGCAAGGAATACAACATCCGCACCAAGGAGGAGGCTTACTTCAAGCTGCGCCAGATGATCGACGTCCGCGAGGTCCGCAACACGAACCTCCTCCAGATCAGCGTCGAGAGCACGAATCCGCAGGAGGCCTCGGACCTCGCCAACACGATCGCGCAGGAATACCAGCGCAAGCGCATCGAGGAGCAGCAGAAGATCCTCAGCCGCTCGCTCGCCACCCTCGAGGACGAAGTGGCCAAGCAGCGCCGCAAGGTCGAGGAGGCCAATGTGGAAATGGGCCGCATCCGCACGGAACTCGGCATCACCGACCTCAACCCGGACAGCATGGAGGACCCGCTGCAGGCGCAGGAGAAGGTCTTGCTCGATCAGGAAGCCATTGTCAGCGAGGCGCGGATCAAGGCCGCGTCCATGCGCACGAAATACGAGGAGATCGAGAAACTCTCCGGCGACGACCTCATGCGCGCCTTGCCCACGCTGGAGATCCAGGACCAGACGATCACCCAGATCCTGCCCCAATATCAGGAGACCGCCTCGGAGTTGGCCCGCGAAATGCAGTCCGGCCTCGGTTCACGGCACCCGAACATCCTGGCCCTCTCGGCCAAGAAGTCCACTTACGAGAAGCAGTTGACCGACCAGGTGGCCAGCATCCGCCGCACCCTCAAGGCCAACCTTGAGATCACGGAGCGGTCGCTCGCCACAATGGAGGAGAATCTTGAGAAGTCGCGCGGGAGCCAGCGCGATAGCAAGACCCGCAGCGCGGAATACGGCCGCGCCAAGAACGAATACATCCAGGCCAAGAAGGTTCTCGAGGCCGCCGAGTTGCGCCTCTCGACCGAGACCATGCAGCGCAGCATGCCCATGAGTCCCGCCCGCATCTGGGAAAAGGCCGAACCCGCTTCGGTCCCCTCCAAGCCCAAGGTCCTCCTCAACATGGCCCTCGCCGTGGTTGTCGGCCTCATCGTCGGGATCGGACTCGCCTTCTTCCTCGAATACCTCGACACCAGCGTGAAGACGATGGAGGACGTGGAGAACTACCTCCAGGTGCCGGTCCTCGCCGTCGTGCCCAAGAACATCAGCCTCCTGCTCAAGGCGCCGACCGCCTCCGTGGATGCCGAGGCTTACCGCATCCTGCGCACCAACATCGAATTCAACCGCCAGTCAGCCGACGCGAACACGATCACCTTCGTCAGCGGCGGCGCGGGCGAAGGCAAGTCCACCACGCTCTCGAACCTCGCCTACACGTTCGCGCAGGGCGGCTACAACACCCTCGTGGTTGATGCCGACTTGCGCCGGCCCACCCAGCACCGGTTCTTCGACATCGACGGCGACTACGGGCTCACCGACTTCCTCACCACCGAGGTCGATCTGGAGGACGTCGTCCAGCGCACGCAGTATCCGAACCTCTTCTTCCTTCCCAGCGGCAAGCTGCCGTTCGACGCCGTCGGCGTGTTGAATTCGCAGCGCATGATGGACCTCATCACGCAGGTGAAGAACCGCTTCGACATGGTCTTCTTCGACTCGCCCCCGATTCTCGGCGTGAGCGACGCCTCCGTGCTGGTGCGCGCGCTCGATCTCACCGTGATCGTCGTCCAGCACCGCCGTTTCCCCCGCGCCATGCTCCAGCGGGTCAAGCAGGCGGTGCAGAACGTCGGCGGCAACATCCTCGGCGTCGTGCTCAACAACGTCGATGTGCGCCACGACCAGTATTACGAATACTACACGAACTATTACACCTACTACGGCCCGACGCCCGAGGCGACAGGCGACAAGGGGGGCGAGGCCCCGGCGGGCAAGTCCGCCCCTCGCGCCGAGGCGGCTGCGACCGCAGCCACTCCCCCCCGCCGTCCTGCACGGGGAGGGGACGACGAGGATTACTAGCCATGCGCTTCCTTCCCATCTTGCTCGCGGTTCTTCTGGCCGCACCGGCTCTCGCCCAGGACGTTGCTTTCCGTCCCGGCGACGCGCTTGAACTCCGCATCGGCGGCGTTCCCGCCGAGGAGACTCAGCTGATCACCGGCACCTACACGGTGGACGGCGAGGGCTTTGTCAACCTGCCCCACATCGGCAAGGTGCGCGCGGCAGGCCTCACCCAGGCCGCCCTTCAGCGCGCCATCGAGGCCGGCTACAAGGCCGGGGACATCTACACCAACCCCACCATCACCATCACGGTCCCGACCGTCGCCCGCTTCGTCAACGTCAGCGGCGACGTCCGCCAGCCGCGCCGCGTGGAATACACCCAGGATCTCACGGTGCTGGGCGCAATCAGCGCCGCCGGCGGCTTCACGGAGTTCGCCGACCAGCGCAAGGTGCGCCTGATCCGTCAGGGACGGGCGCAGCTCGTGGACGTCAAGGCCGTGCGGGGCAACCCGTCGCTCGACATCCAACTCCTGCCCGGCGACCAGATCGAGGTGCCCCAAAGCTTCTGGTGATCGCGGGGCGCCTGCGCGCCTCCCCGCGCCGCGGCGGTTGACACCGCCGCCCACCGTCCCCATAGTCCGCGCTCCTTTTCGCCTGCTCATGGAAAACATCCGCAACGTCGCCATCATCGCCCACGTCGATCACGGGAAGACCACCCTCGTCGACCAGCTCCTCCGCCAGTCCGGCACCTTCCAGGCCCACCAGAAGGTCGAGGAGCGCGTGATGGACTCCATGGACCTCGAGAAGGAGAAGGGCATCACCATCCGGGCCAAGAACGCGTCGTTCGCCTGGGACAAATACCAGATCAACATCGTGGACACCCCCGGCCACGCCGACTTCGGCGGCGAGGTCGAGCGCATCATGAAGATGGTCGACGGCGTGCTTCTCGTCGTTGACGCCTACGAGGGACCCCAGGCCCAGACGAAATTCGTCCTGCGCAAGGCCATGGAGAACGGCCTCAAGCCGGTCGTTGTGATCAACAAGATCGACCGCGAGAACGCCCGTCCGCACAAGGTCCTCGACATGGTGTTCGAGCTCTTCCTCGAACTCAACGCCACCGACGAGCAACTCGACTTCCCGCACATCTACGCCAGCGCCAAGGACGGCTTCGCCAAGCGCGAGCTGGTGGATCCGAGCAGCACGATGGTCCCCCTCTACGAGGCCATCGCATGGCACATCCCGGCGCCCAAGAAGGCCACCGTGGACTACTTCCAGATGCTCGTGTCGAACCTCGACTACAGCGACTACCTCGGCCGCATCGCCTACGGCCGCATCATCAGCGGCTCGGTCAAGGTCGGGCAGAAGATCGTCTGCCTGCACCAGGACGGACGCAAGGAGACGGCCGCCGTCACCTCGATCTTCGGGCACCGCGGTCTCGAGAAGATCCAGATCGAAGAAGCCGCCGAAGGCCACATCGTCGGCCTCACCGGATTCGAGGACGTCTTCATCGGGGAGACTCTGGTGGACAGCGAGGAGCGGGAGGCCCTGCCTTTCATCCAGATCGATCCGCCGACCATCAGCATGCGCATCTGCGTGAATGATTCCCCCTTGGCCGGACGCGAGGGCAAACTTCTCACCGCCCGTCAGATCAAGGACCGCCTCATCCGCGAGACCCGCACCAACGTCTCGCTGCAGGTCAACGAGACCGAGACCGCCGGCCAGTTCGAGGTCAAGGCCCGCGGAGAGATGCAGATCGCCATCCTCGTCGAGCAGATGCGCCGCGAGGGCTTCGAGGTCCTCGTGTCGCGGCCGGAGGTCATTTTCCACCGCGCCCCGGACGGCTCGCTCATGGAGCCGATGGAGACCCTTTACGTGGACCTGCCGCCCGAGAACCTCGGAGACATCCTCCAAACCCTCGCCGCCCGCAAAGCCGACGTCGTCAACATGGAGCACCACCCGCACAGCGTGCTCGTCGAGGCCGTCATCCCGACCCGCGGCCTCATCGGCTTCGAGACCGACCTCGTCAACGTTACCAAGGGCCTCGGCATCGCCAGCCACCTGTTCAAGGAATACGGCCCGCACAAGGGCGACATCCCCAGCCGGGGCAAGGGCGTCCTTGTCTCGATGGAAGGCGGCACCAGCATGGCCTACGCCCTCGACTCGATCCAGGAACGCGGACGCCTTTTCATCGGGCCGCAGGAGGAAATCTACGAAGGCATGATCGTGGGCGAGAACGCCCGGCCGGACGACCTCCCGGTCAACCCGTGCAAGGCCAAGAAGCTCACCAACATGCGCAGTCAGGGCGACGGCAAGGGCATCCAGCTGGCTCCCCCCGTCCTCCTCACCCTCGAGCGCGCCCTCGAATACATCGCGCCGGACGAATACGTCGAAGTCACGCCCAAGTCGCTGCGCCTGAGGAAGAAAATCCTCGACGCCACCGCCCGCAAGCGCGCTTCGACCAAGACCGCCGCCTGAGATTTTCCCAAACTCCGGTTGACAGTGCCCTCCCGGCGTTGTCTTATTGCGGAGTTCCGATTGTTCGCGCCGCTCGTCGCGGTCCCCTCCGGACGCGGCCCGGCAGCAGGTCTGCCAAGCCCGGCGCGCAATCTCCCAAGAACAAACCCATAGCACACGCCTCATTACCACCGGGGCCCGGATCAACGTCCGGGCGCACTTCATGGCCGGTCACAACAAGTGGTCCAAAGTCAAGCGCATCAAGGGCGCTCTCGACGCCAAGCGGGGAAAGATCTTCTCCAAACTGGCGAAAGAGATCGCCGTGGCTGTCAGACTCGGCGGCCCGGACCCGGATGGCAACGTCCGGCTCCGGTCGGCCATCCAGGCGGCGCGCACCCAAAACATGCCCAATGACAACATCGACCGCGCCATCAAGCGCGGCAGCGGCGACTCCGGCGAAGCCGCCCTCGAGGAAGTGACCTACGAAGGTTACGGGGCGGATGGCGTGGCGCTGCTTATCGAGGCGGCGACGGACAACCGCAACCGCACCGCGGCGGACGTGCGTCTCATTTTCTCCAAGAACGGCGGACACCTCGGCGGAGCCGGCAGTGTCGGCCATCTTTTCGCCCGCAAAGGCGAGCTGACGGTCCCCGAAGACGCCGCCGATCCCGACCGCCTCCTCGAGGTGGTCATCGAGGCCGAAGCCGACGAGCTTTCCAGCGACCCCGGCCACCCCCACATCGTCACCACCGCGCCCGACCGCCTCGCCGCCGTGGCTGAGGCCCTCCGCGCCGCCTCCGTCCCCGTCGCCTCGCAGAAACTCGTCTTCGTCGCCCGCACCACCGTGACGGTGGACGACGAGCAGACCGCGGCCCAGGTCATGCGCTTGCACGACGCGCTCGACGACAACGACGACGTGCTCAACGTCTATTCCAATTTCGACCTCACCGCCGACCTGGCCGAGCGTCTCGCCGCCACCCACTGAACCATTCCCAGCATCCACCATGGACGAAACCAAAGCCCCTGAGACTCCGGCCTTGCCGGCGCACCAACCCGCACCCGCCCTGCCCGAGCACCGGCCCGAGGCCTCCCAGCCCGCCCCCGATGGCGGCGGCGACCAACCCCGCGAAGGCGGACGGCGCGGGCGCTTCCGCAATTTCCGCCAGCGCCGCGGCCGCCGTTTCGGCAATGGCAACGGCGAGGGGCAGGACCGCGGTCCCCAGTCCCAGGATGGCGGCGACGGTCCGGCCGACGCCGGCACGCCCACCGAGACCGGCGAGCCCGAGGGTGAGCCCGTTTATGCCGAGGGCATCGTCGAGGTCAGCGGCAAGGGCTTCGGCTTCCTCCGCAACCCCAAGCGCAACTTCACCCAGTCGAACAACGACATCTTCGTCACCCCCGAGGTCTGCCGCGCCTTCAACCTCCGCGACGGCGTCTGGATCAAGGGCCAGATCCGCCGCGGCAGCCGCGGACCGCAGCTCTTCCGCTGCATCGAGATCGAGGGCGAGGACCCGGCCAAATACGCCAACATCCCCGTCTTCGAGGAGTTGACCACCATCAACCCGAATTCCCGCATCCGCCTCGAGACCGCGCCCGAACGCGCCACCACCCGCGTCATGGACATCATGACGCCCATCGGCAAGGGCCAGCGCGGCCTCATCGTCGCCCCGCCCCGCACCGGCAAGACCACCCTGCTCCAGCACATCGCCGAGGCCGTGGTGAAGAACCACCCGGAGATGAAACTCATCATCCTCCTCGTGGACGAACGCCCCGAGGAGGTCACCGAGATCCGCCGCACCGTCCCGCAGGCCGAACTCATGGCCAGTTCGAACGACAGCGACATCAAGAGCCACACCCGCATCGCCATCCTCGCCATCGAGCGTGCCAAGCGCCTCGTCGAGATGGGCAAGGATGTCTTCGTCCTCATGGACTCGCTCACCCGCATCGGCCGCGCGTTCAACAACGCCACCGGCGGCGGCGGACGCACCATGAGCGGCGGCGTGGACTCCCGCGCCCTCGAAATCCCGCGCAAACTCTTCGCCGCGGCCCGCAACACCGAGGAAGCCGGCTCCCTCACCATCATGGCCACCGCCCTCATCGAGACCGGCAGTCGCATGGACGAACTCATCTTCCAGGAGTTCAAGGGCACCGGCAACATGGAGCTCGTCCTCGACCGCAAGGTCAGCGACCAGCGCATCTACCCGGCCGTGGACATCTTCCTCTCCGGCACCCGCCGCGAGGAACTCCTCCTGCCCGAGGACCAGCTGCACAAGATCAACGTCATCCGCCGCGGCCTCGCCGGACACAAACCCATCGAGGCCATCGAACGCCTCCTCCACTTCGTCCGCAAATACCCCACCAACGCCGAGATGCTCAAAAGCATCCCGGGGTGAGGCACCGTCTCGGGCAAGGGGCGCGGGCGGGCCGCCCGTGTTGCCCTTCTCTGAACATCCAAGGTCCGCACACCGGCGGGCAGGCTCCCCGTTCTGCCTGCCATTCCAGATGCGCGGTATTCCAGTCGCCGCAGCATACGCCTCGACCTTGAATTCGGAGCGTGGATTGACGAGCTAGAGGACTAGCTACACGCTATCAACGATGGCCTACAAGTGCTCTGCATGTGGACGCCCAGCCAGACCCGGAGTGCTTCTTTGTGACTGTGGTCATTCACTCATCGGCGATCCCTACACACCGATCGCTGCACAGCAGCCCGCTGCCTCGCCCGCGGCCAAAGCTTCCGACAGTTTTCTCCGCTCGATATGGTCTTGGCTGCCCCTTCCATTCGCCGCATGGATCCTGTCGATTCCATTTCTCGGAGTTGGGGCGTTCTTAATCCCGATCGTCATCGCCAACGCCCCACTCGGAATCATCGGCTACTTCGAGAAGATCGGATTGCAGCCGACGCCTTCCCAGCAGGTCGCGGTAGCCGCGCTTCACGCAGGATTCTGGTTGCTTTTCATCTGCGGCATGGCGCTTCGGCGCGTGTTGCCGCTCACTTGCCTTTGGCCTATCTGGCTCGCTCTTGTGACTGCGCTATTCATGTCGGTTTCGGGTTGTGCAATTCAGTTTGGTTCCTTCTCCCTCAAATGAGCGTCGCCCGAGTCCTGAACGGGATTGTCTGCTTCCTCGGCATCTTCTTGGTCATCCTCAGCTTTGTCGGCTTGTGGCCAAGGCCGCTCGATGCGTGGAGCTATGAAACAGCACTCGATAGGGAGTCCACGAGCGACCGCCGCTTGGATGAAGCTCCTGCGCGAAGGGGAAGCGAGGGCCTGATCGAAGCCGTCCGGGCTTCCGGCGGTGGTCACTCGCTTTCGCCTCGCTCCACCGGTGTCTCCAACCTGCGTGTGACACGCAGATCGCGCACCACCAACTCATCGATCTCCAATCGCCCGATCCGCGCGCGTCCTACCACCAGCCTTCCGATGGCCAGCGCACCCACCGCCAAGGCGCCGACCGCCAGTGCCCCGAGGGCCAACGCACCCACCGCATGAGCCCCGGTCGCTTGGGCTCGCGTGACGCAACTTGTGCCCTCAGGCCCTTGGTTTTCTTTGGAGAAAGTGGACATAGGGAATCTCGGCGCGGTGCTCACGCGCAGTCCTTACGCTCCCACCCTACGCGAGATTGCAATGGACGGCGAGCGGCCCCGCGAGCCGTTCTGTTTTCCTCGAGTTACGGCTCAAAGTTCGTCGTGGCAGCCCCGCGCGACTCACGCCCTTTCATCCTCCCGTTTGATGGCCGTGTCCATCCCGCGAAGAAAGCCCCGCATCTCCTTAACGGGTCGGACCGGAATGAGCTCCACGCGGTTTCCGTAGCGCATGACTTGCAGTTTCTCGCCCGCGTTGAGTTGCAGAGCCGCCCGGATGGCTTGGGGAATGACAACCTCAAACTTTGGCGACAGCGTGACGGTATCCATATCAATGTGCATATCGTTTGACGAATGTCATATCGATGCAAGGCTCCGGGCCGCGCAAGCAGGCTGAATCCGTTCGAATCACAATCCCATCGCCGACCGACCGTAGAAGAGCGCTAGGTGGCTCAGGTAGTCATTCACCTCCTTGATCCTTCCGCTGTGGGTTGCGAAAAACTCGATCTCTGGGCCGACGTTCCACGCTTTGAATCTGAGCGGGCCGTTTCTTGTGGCCAGAAAAACTTCATACTCTGCGCCATCGAGCACGATCGGGCGTTCGTTTGCGTGCCCCGCCTTCTTTGCTGCCTCCGAAAGCCTCCGGTCTGTTTTCTGCACCTCGGCACTGTAATCGAAAGGAGTTGCGGGTGCCTTGGCCAGCAGAGCAGCCTCCTGCTCTTTCGACAAAGGGGTGCCCCAATGCTCCACCACCTTGCCGTCGGACAACCTGTAGCTGGAGAGGTATCCAAGGCTCCTGCCAGTGCCCCTCTCAAAAAAGAAGAACGTCCCGGTGTCCCTGCGAATGACGCCCCTGAATGCATCCTCCGTGATTCGAATCGAAGCGATTGGCTCAGCCGTTCTCGGTGGATAGATGGGAGCGACCTGATGCTGTGCGCACCCGCAAAGCAGGAGGAACGTTGGGAGCAATGCGGACTTCATGGCTTCGCGGAGTCGCCTATTGCATCCTGCGCTCGCACCAAGCAGCAGAGATAGCGAAAAGTTCCTCGGTGCTGGCGGCGCTCGGCGCAGGCTGGCGATTTGCTTCACGGCGTTTTGTGATCGAGCGGCCTGCAGGCGAGGCCTTATCATCCCGCCATGAACAAGCGCGCGCTTTGTCTCGTGGCGGAGGGGGTGGAGGAGTTGGAGTTGGTGGCGCCGGTGGATGTGTTGCGGCGGGCGGGGGTGGATGTCGTGTTGGCTTCGATCAATGGCGCGCTCGAGGTGCGGGGGCGCAATGGGATTGTCCTGCGGGCGGATGCGGACCTCGCGAATGTGGCCGGCGGCGATTTCGATCTGCTACTCATTCCGGGCGGACCGGCGGTGGCGGCGTTGCGGGCCGACGGGCGGGCGGCCGGGCTGGCGCGGGAGTTTGCCGGCAAGGGGCGGTTCGTGGCGGCGATCTGCGCGGGGCCGCTGGTTCTGAAGGACGCGGGCTTGTTGGACGGACGCCGCTTCACGGCGCATGCGTCGGTCGAGGCCGAGTTGCCCGACGCGCTGACGGGGGAGCGCGTGGTGGAGGATGGCCAAATCATCACATCGCGCGGGGCGGGGACGGCCCTGGAGTTCGGCTTGGCCTTGGTGGACCGGTTGTGCGGGGCGGAGGAAGAGGAGAAGATCGCGCGGGCCATCATGGCCTGATCCGGGGCGCGCGGGACGCCCTGAAACCCTAGAGGCCACAAAGAACAGAGTTCCGACCTCTGCTCTCCGTGTCCTCTGCGCCCTCTGCGGTCGGAATGTGTCCCTTGGCGATTGATTGGGGCGTGGACTTCGGCGGCGGACCCGGTTTAGAGTCCGCCGCGAACGATCATTTCCATGGCGAAAACCTTCCTCCACCTCGCCGCGCTGGCCGCGGTCCTTCTCTCCGGCTGCGCGATTGCCCGTGACACCGAGACCGATGTCGGAACTTCCCTGCAGCAAGGGCTGCGCGGGCAGGGACGGCTGGTTTCGCCGAACGAGACAACCGATTCCTTCGGTCCCGAATACCAGTGAGCCGCCGGCTCCCGCCCGTGAGCACGACGTCGAAGGTCGTCATCCTCGATTTCGGGTCGCAATACACGCAGGTCATCGCGCGCCGCGTGCGCGAGTGCCATGTGTATTCCGAGATCCTCCCGCACACCGCCACAGCCGCCGAGGTGCGCGCCACCGGGGCGCGGGGCATCATCCTTTCCGGGGGTCCGGCCAGCGTCTATGCCAAGGGCGCGCCGCGCCTCGACCGCGGGGTTTACCGGCTCGGATTGCCGGTGCTGGGAATCTGCTACGGGATGCAACTGCTGGCCCGCGATCTGGGCGGGGCGGTCGAGCCTTCGGGCGCGCGCGAATTCGGGTCGGGGCGGCTGACCGTCGGACGCAAGACGCCCCTCTTCGCCGGTCTGCCGCGCACGCTCGACGTCTGGAACAGCCATGGCGACAAGGTCACGCGGCTGCCGAAGGGTTTTGCGGCCGTCGGCACGACGGAGAATTCGAAGGCGGCGGCCATCGCAGACGAGAAGCGGGGCTTCTACGGGTTGCAATTCCATCCCGAGGTCTCGCACACGCCGCGCGGCAGCGAGGTCATTGAGAACTTCCTCATGGGCATCTGCGGGTGCTCGCCGGATTGGACGCCGGGGTCCTTCATCGAGCGCACGTGCGACGAGGTGCGCGCGAGGGTGGGGGGCGACCGGGTGTTGCTCGGGTTGAGCGGCGGCGTGGACTCATCCGTCGCAGCGGCCCTCCTGCACAAGGCGATCGGTGACCAGCTCACCTGCATCTTCGTGGACAACGGCCTGCTGCGTGCGGGCGAGCGCGAGTGGGTGCGGGAAATTTTCGGGCGCCACTTCCACATCGACCTGCGGATCGTGGACGCGTCGGCGCGGTTCCTCGGGCGCCTGCGCGGCGTGACCGACCCCGAGCGCAAGCGCAAGATCATCGGCAACGAGTTCGTGCGCGTCTTCGAGGAGGCGGCTGCGCGTCTCGTGCGCCAGCGTCGCGGCGCGCCCTACCGCTACCTCGCGCAGGGCACGCTTTACCCCGACGTGATCGAGAGCGTTCCCGTGGGCGGGAACCCCGCGGCGCTCATCAAGAGCCACCACAACGTGGGCGGACTGCCCAAGCGCATGAAGTTCGAGTTGGTCGAGCCGCTGCGGCAGCTTTTCAAGGACGAGGTCCGCGAGGTCGGCCTCCAGCTCGGCCTGCCGCGCGAGATCGTCCACCGCCAGCCGTTCCCCGGCCCCGGTCTCGCCGTGCGCATCCTCGGCGAGGTCTCGCGCGCCCGCGTGCGCGTCCTGCAGGCGGCCGACGAGATCGTGCAGGCCGAGATGGTTTCGTCGGGTTGGTATGGACGCGTCTGGCAGTCCTTCGCCGTCCTGCTCCCCGTCCGCTCGGTCGGCGTGATGGGCGACGAGCGGACGTTCGAGAACACGGTGGCGCTGCGCGTGGTCGAGAGCCGCGACGGCATGACGGCCGACTGGGTCCGGCTGCCCTACGAGTTGCTGGCGAAGATTTCCGGCCGTGTCATCAACGAGGTTCGCGGGGTCAACCGCGTGTGCTATGATATCTCGAGCAAGCCGCCCGCGACCATCGAATGGGAATGAGCCATGACCCGTGCCATCTATCCCGGCAGTTTTGACCCGGTCACCCTCGGGCACATCGACGTCGTCGAGCGCGCCCTGCGGCTCTTTGACGAAGTAATCGTGGCCGCCGCGGCGAGCGAGGGGAAGCACCCGCTCTTCACCTTGGACGAACGCGTGGAACTCATCCGCGCGTCCCTGCCCGGCGAGTCGCGCCTGCAGGTGAAGAAACTCGACGGCCTCCTCGTGGATTTCGTGCAGGCGGAAAAGGCGACGGTTGTCATCCGCGGACTGCGCGCCGTTTCCGACTTCGAGTTCGAGTTCCAGATGGCCCTCATGAACCGCCGCCTCGCCCCCGGGATCGAGACGATCTTCCTCATGCCCAAGGAGGACTTCAGCTACATCAGCAGCCGCATCGTCAAGGAGGTGGCCCGCTTGGGAGGCGACATCTCGGGCGTGGTTTCCGCGCCGGTGCGCGCGGCCCTCGCCGCCAAGTTCCAACCGGGAGGCGAGCCGTGATCGGGGTCCACCTCCGTCAGGTGCCGCCCGAGGGCCTCCGCATCAAGGGCGAGGAAGACCCCGCGTTCCTCGACCTCGCCGATATCGGGGCCCGCGCGGCCGGTCCGGTCTGCTACGCGCTCGACACCGGCGTCTCCGGCGGCGGCGTCTTCGCCACCGGGACAGTCTCCGTTCCGGTCGAACTCCAGTGCGTGGCCTGCCTGCAGCCCTTCACCTTCGAGGCCTCCGTCCCGGACTTCGCCACACAGGTCGAAATCGAGGGCCAGGAGTTCGTGGACCTCGGCCCGGCGGTCAGGGAAGACCTGTTATTGGCTTTGCCAAACCACCCGAGATGTGATTTAAAAGGCGACCAACAGTGTCCGTTCCAAGGCCGGGAACCCTCCGGCGGCGGCAAGCCGGAGTCCTCAGAATCCGCTTGGCATCCGTTGGACAAGCTCAAACTCGAACGCTGATTTCTTATGCCAGTTCCCAAACGCAAAGTCTCGAAGATGCGCCTGCGCACCCGCAAGGCCGCCAACCGCTGGCGCGCCGGCGAACTCGGCACCTGCTCGCAGTGCGGGGCCAAGGTCCCGTCACACACCGCCTGCCCGGCCTGCGGTTACTACAAGGGCCGCCAGATTCTCTCCGTCGGCGCGGCCTGACCGGCCGCGGCATCCCATGAGGGTGGCGCTCGATGCGATGGGCGGCGACCATGCCCCGCGCAACTGCGTGGACGGCGCGGTTCTCGCCCTGCGTGAATACCCCCACCTCGAGAAACTCTTCCTCGTCGGCGACGAGGCCCAGGTCCGCGCCGAACTCGACCGCAACGGCTGCAGCGACAGCCGCGTGGAGATCGTCCACACCACGCAGGTGGTCGAGATGCACGAGAGTCCGGTGGACAGCGTGCGGCGCAAGAAGGATTCGTCCATCTCCCGCGCGGTGGACCTCGTGAAGAACCGCGCCGCCGAGGCCGTGGTCAGCGCCGGCCACACCGGCGCGGCCGTGGCCGCCACCACGATCAAACTCCGCATGCTCGAGGGCGTTGATCGTCCCGGCATCGCCGCCCTCCTTCCGACCGAGACCAATCTCTGCGTCCTCATCGACGCCGGGGCCAACACCGACGCCCGGCCGGACCACATGCTGCAATACGCCATCATGGGCGCCGTCTTCTCGCGCTACGTCCTCGGCTATCAGAACCCGGCGATCGGGCTCATGTCCATCGGCGGCGAGGACGCGAAGGGCAGCGAGTTCACCAAGGACATCTTCAAGCTCCTCCGCGCCAGCGGCCTCAATTTCCGCGGCAACATCGAGGGCCACGACCTGTTCCAGAATCCCGTCGAGGTCGTCCTCTGCGACGGCTTCACCGGCAACGTCGTCCTCAAGTCCTGCGAAGCCACCGCGGAGGCCGTCTTCCACTGGCTCAAAAACGAGCTCAAGCGCACGCCCTTGCGGCTCGCCGGCGCGCTCATGGCCAAAGGCGCGTTCCAGACGATCAAGAAGAAGACGAACTACGAGGAATACGGCGGCAGCCCGCTCCTCGGCGTTGACGGCGTCTGCATCATCGCCCACGGTTCCAGCAGCGCGCTGGCCATCAAGAACGCCATCCGCGTCGCCATGGAGTCCATCAAGACGAAGATCAACCCGCACATCGTCGAGGAGATCGCCGCTTTTTACGCCCGCTGATGAAGAACGCCTCCGTCCGCCCCGTGGCCATCGCCGGCACGGGCAAATATGTCCCCGAGAAGATCCTGACCAACGAGGACCTGCAGCGCATCGTGGACACGAGCGACCAATGGATCGTCGAGCGCACCGGGATCAAGCGCCGCCGCATCGCGGCCGAGAATGAGGCCACCAGCGACATGGCCGCCGCAGCCGCCCGCGCCGCGCTGGAGAATGCCGGGGTGGACGCGGCCGATCTCGATTTCATCATCGTGGCGACCTTCACGCCCGACATGTTCTTCCCCTCGACCGCCTGCTTCGTGCAGAAGGCGCTCGGCGCGGCCAAGGCCACGTGCTTCGACGTCTCCGCCGCCTGCTCGGGCTTCCTCTACTGCCTCGACATCGCCCGCAACGCCATCGCCAGCGGCGCGGCCGAGAATGTCCTCGTCATTGGGGCCGACAAGGTCAGCGGCGTCATTGACTGGACCGACCGCAACACCTGCGTCCTCTTCGGTGACGGGGCCGGTGCGGCCGTGCTGCGGCCCGCCACGGACGGACGCGGTGAAATCCTCTCGGTCTATTCGGGCAGCAATGGCGCGCTCGATGACATCCTCAACGTCCCCGCCGGCGGATCGCGCTGCCCCCTGACCGCGGAGAATGTGGACAGCCGCCTCAACACGATGAAGATGGCCGGACGCGAAGTCTATCGCCACGCCGTCCAGACGATGATCGCCGCGGCCAAGCACGCCATCGAACAGGCCGGCCTCACGATCGACGACATCGCCTGTTTCATCCCTCACCAGGCCAACCTCCGCATCATCGAGACCATCGCCCACAAGCTCGACGTGCCGATGGACCGCTTCTTCGTGAATCTCCAGGAATACGGCAACACCTCCGCCGCCGCCGTGGCCATCGCGCTCGACGAGGCGCAGAGGGCCGGACGCGTCAAACCCGGCGAGCACCTGCTCATGGTCGTCTTCGGAGGCGGCCTTACCTGGGCATCCGCCGTGGTCCGTTGGTGACCGGCCGTGCTGACCGACACCCACGCACACCTCGACTTTCCGGAATTTTCCGGTGACTTGCCCGAGGTGCTGGCCCGGGCGCGCGAGGCCGGCGTGACGCGCATCCTCACCGTGGGCACCGACGCGGAGAGCTGCCGCCGCGCCCTCGAGTTGGCGCGCACGCATGAAGAGGTCCACGCGGTCATCGGACTCCATCCGACCTCGGCGCAGGAACCCGGGGCTCTGGAGTTTCTGTCGGAACTCCCCGCGCTGGCCAGAGAATCGAAAGTCGTCGCCATCGGCGAGACCGGCCTCGACTACCACCACCTGCCCTCGCGCGCGCTCGCGCCGCGCAAGGAGGAGGCCGTGTTCGATGCCTTGCTCGCGGGGACGCCCGAGGAGATCGAGGCGGTCATCGCGGATGGCGCAGCCAAGGCGGCGCAGGCCGAGGCGTTCAAGGCCCAGCTCGACCTCGCGGTGGAACTCGGCCTCAACGTGGTCGTCCACCAACGCGACGCCTGGGCCGATACACTCGACCTGCTGCGTCCCTACACCGGCCGCCTGCGCGCCGTGTTCCATTGCTTCGGCGGAGCGCCGGAGGACGCGGCCGAGCTGCAATCCCTTGGCCACCTCGTCTCGTTCACCGGCATCGTGACTTTCAAAAACGCGTCGCTCGTGCGCGAGACGGCGCGGGCCGTGCCGGCGGACGGCTACATGGTTGAGACCGACTGTCCTTTTCTCGCGCCCGTCCCGCACCGCGGGAAGCGTTGCGAACCGGCGCATACCCGGCTCGTGGCCGAGGCCGTCGCCGCATTGCGCGGTGTGCGTCTCGAGGATGTGGCAGCGGACACGACCCGCACGGCGGATCAGTTCTTCCGTTTCGCCTGAGCCTTGCCGCGCGGGCGCAGCACCTCGCCGAGGAACGGAGCGGTGGGGCTCCCCTCGACTTCCGCAACCTCCTCCGGCGTGCCCGCCGCGACCAACCGTCCCCCGCCCGCGCCGGCCTCCGGCCCGATCTCGATGACGTAGTCCGCCTCGGCGATGACCTGCAGGTTGTGCTCGATGACGACGACCGTGTGGCCCTCGTCGGTGAGGCGGTGGAGTATGCCGATCAACTGCTCCACGTCAGCCATGTGCAGCCCGATGGTCGGCTCCTCGAGAAGGTAGAAATTGCCGCGCGAGTCCTCGCGCAGACGCCGTCCCTTGGTCGCCCCGGTCCGGGCCAGTTCGGTCACGAGCTTGATGCGCTGGGCCTCGCCGCCCGAGAGCGTGGGACTGGGCTGCCCGAGAGTAAGGTAGCCGAGGCCGGTTTCGACAAGGAGGCCGAGCGCGTGGCGGATCTTCGGGTGCGCGGCGAAGAACTCCGCGCCCTCGGCGGCCGTCATTCGCATCACATCGGCGATCGTCTTGCCGTTGTAGGTCACCTCGAGGGTCTGCCGATTGTAGCGGCTGCCGCCACACTCGGTGCAGGGGAGCCAGCTCGTGGGCAGGAAGCTCATCTCGAGTTTGATCGCACCCTGCCCGAGGCACGTCTCGCAACGTCCGCCGTCGGTGTTGAAGGAAAACCGGCTCGCCGTGTAGCCGCGCATGCGGGAGGCCGGAAGACCGGCGAAGAGGAGGCGGATTTCGTCGAACACCTTGATGTAGGTCGCGGGGGTGGAGCGCGACGTCTTGCCGATGGGCGACTGGTCCACCATGTGGACCGCGCGGACGAATTCGGCGCCGCTGAGCTTCTCGAAGTCCGGAGCCTCGGCGCTGCGGGCGGCACGCCGTCCGGGGCGCACGGCCGCGTCGCGCAACGCCGGCACCAGCGTGCCGCGCAGGAGCGACGACTTGCCCGAGCCGGAGATGCCGCAAGCCACGGTGAGGCGTCCGGCCGGGATGCGGACATCCACGCCCTTGAGGTTGTGGCGGCGCGCGCCTTGCAGGTGGATCCATCCGGGGACCGTGCGCCCGAGCGGACGGCGCTCGCCGCGGGAGGGCCGGGGCGCCGGATTGGCCAGGCAGCGCCCGGTCACCGAATCCTTGTTGGCGAGGATTTCGTCGAGCGTTCCCGAAGCCATGACCTCGCCGCCGCGCGAACCGGCACCGGGGCCGAGGTCGATGATGCGCGTGGCCCGGCGCATGGTTTCCTCGTCGTGTTCCACCACAAGCAGCGAGTTGCCCTGTGCAACCAGCTCGTCGAGCGCATCGAGCAGGCTCCGGTTGTCGCGCTCGTGCAGTCCGATGGTCGGCTCGTCGAGCACGTAGAGGACACCGCGCAGGTTGCTGCCGAGCTGGGCCGCGAGGCGGATCCGCTGGGCCTCCCCGCCGGAGAGGGTCGTGGCCGGACGGTCCAGCGTGAGGTAGTCGAGCCCGACCCGCCGCATGAAGCCGAGGCGTTGGCGGATCTCGGGGAGGATGTCGGCCGCGAGGGTCGCGTGGTTGCCCTCGAAGGCCATGGCGTCGAGAAGGGTCGCGGCCTCGCGGGCGCTGGCGCCGGTGAACTCCGAGATCGGACGACCCTGCACGCGGACGTGGCGGGCTTCGCGGTTCAGGCGGACTCCCGAGCACTCGGGGCACGGACGCGAGACTTCCGCCGCCTCGCGCGCCTCTTCCTCGCGCAGGTCGGCTTCGAGCTGTGTGCGGGCGTCGTCGGCCGAGAAGGCGCTTTCGTAAACCACGCCGAATCCGCGGCACGTCTCGCACCAGCCGTGGGGGGAGTTGAACGAGAACATGCGGGGGTCGAGCGGTTCGAAGGCGCGGGCGCACGACGGACAGGACATGTCCGTGCTCAGCAGTTCGGTAGTGCTGCCGCGGACGAGGCGGGCTGTGTTGCGTCCGATCTCGAGGGCGCGACGCGCCAGTGCGATCGAGTCCTCCTCCGACGCGTTGGTGACCGTGCCGACGAGAACGTCGATGGAGTGCTCGCGGTAGCGCGACAACTCGGGGAACTGCTCGGTCTTGATGAGTTTGCCGTCCACCAGAAGCTGCTCGTAGCCGTGCCGCTGCGCCCACGCGGCCACGTCCTTGTGGTAGCCCTTGCGCGACTTGACCAGCGGGGCGAAGACCTGCACCGCACCGGCCGCGGACGAGTCGCGCAGTTTCGCGGCGACATCCGCGAGGGTGGCCGTGGCGACGGGGACGCTGCAATCCGGGCAGAATTGCGTGCCGAGCTTCGAGTAGAGCAGGCGCAGAAAGTGGTGGATCTCGGTGATCGTGGCCACGGTGGATTTACCGCCGCCTCGCGAGATGCGCTGCTCGATGGCCACCGCGGGCGGGAGACCCGCGATGTGGTCGACATCGGGCTTCTCCATCTGCTCGACAAACTGGCGGGCGTAGGTGGACATGCAGTCGAGGAACCGCCGCTGTCCCTCGGCAAAGAGGATGTCGAAGGCGAGCGACGACTTGCCCGATCCGCTGAGGCCGGTGACGACGACGAATTCGTCGCGCGGGATGTCGAGCGAGATGTTCTTGAGGTTGTGCTCGCGCGCCCCGGTGATGCGGATGCATTGGTTGTCCGGCGGTGCCGCGGGCGGCGCCTCGGCAGCGCGCAGCGTCCGGCCCCCGGCGTCGGGCTCCAGCGCGGCACGCAGGAACGGGGCGGTGCGGGATTGCGGGTTGCGCGCCACCTCCTCGGGTGTGCCGGCAGCGATGATGGTCCCGCCCTCCTCGCCGGCCTCCGGCCCCATGTCGATCACGTGGTCGGCGCACTTGATGACCTCGACGTTGTGCTCGATCACGACGAGCGTGTGCCCGGCGTCCACGAGTCGCTGGAATACGCCGAGCAGGCGCGCGATGTCGTCGAAGTGCAGCCCGGTTGTGGGCTCATCGAAGAGGAGGAGCCCGGCCTCGGCCTCGGTGTCGGCCAGCCGTGCGGCCAGCTTGAGCCGCTGCGACTCGCCGCCGGAGAGGAAACTCGTCGGCTGCCCGAGCCGCAGGTAGCCGAGGCCGACATCCTCGAGCGTCTGCAGGGGGCCGGTGAT
The DNA here is from genome assembly GCA_964609925.1 of uncultured Chthoniobacter sp. Lineage (GTDB taxonomy): Bacteria > Verrucomicrobiota > Verrucomicrobiia > Chthoniobacterales > JACTMZ01 > JACTMZ01. The sequence goes on from CAZSUJ010000003.1 coordinate 34,342, forward strand.
CTTTTCATGCTTCGGGAAGCGGCGGAAAAACGCGATGGCCTGGGTCACCGTCATCTCCAGCACGTCGTGGACGGACTGGCCCTCGAGAAGCACGCGCAGCACGTGCGGCTGGAAGCGCTTGCCGCCGCACGAGGAACAGACGAGGGAGACGTCGCTGAGGAACTGCATCTCGATGCGCTCGTAGCCCAGGCCGGCGCAACGCTCGCAGCGTCCGTTGTTCGAGTTGAAGCTGAAGGCCGGAGGTCCGAGGCCCGCCCCCTTGGCCGCGGGTGACTGGCCGAAGAGGTCGCGGATGTGGTCCCACGCGCCGAGATAAACGACCGGGGTCGAGCGGGACGATTTGCCCGGCGGCGACTGGTCCACCATGACGACTTCGCCGATGTGCTCGATCCCGGTGAGCTTGCGGATCGTGCCCGCATCCTCGTCCACCGGTTCGCCGCGCTCGCGCAGCAGGTTGCGGTGGAGCAGGCCGTGGACCAGCGTGGATTTGCCGGATCCCGAGACGCCGGTCACGCAGGTGAAGAGTCCCAGCGGAAAGTCGGCGTCCAGCTTCCGGACGTTGTGCAGGGAGGCGCCGCGCAGGCGGAGGAAGCGGCGCGGCTTGCGGCGGCGCGCCGGGACGGGGATCGTGCGCCGGCCGTCGAGGTAGTCGGCGGTGAGCGAACCGGAGACGGCGGACATGCCGGCCGGAGGCCCGCTGAACATGAGTTCGCCGCCGGTCTCGCCGCGTCCGGGGCCGATGTCGGTCAGCCAGTCGGCCGCGCGGATGACCGCCTCGTCGTGCTCGACGACGAGGAGCGTGTTCCCGTTGTCGCGCAGGCGCCGCATGATGCCGAGGAGTTGGTCGAGGTCGCGCGGGTGGAGGCCCACGCTGGGTTCGTCCATGACGAACAGGGCGTTGACGAGCGAGGCGCCAAGGCAGGTGGTGAGATTGACGCGCTGCACCTCGCCGCCGGAGAGCGTGCGGGTGGGGCGGTCGAGCGTGAGGTAGCCGAGACCGACCTCGCCGAGGTAAGAGAGCCGCGAGGTGACCTGGTCGAGGAGCAGTTGCGTGGTGTGGTCGCCTTCGCCGACGGTCACGCCCGAGAGGAATTCCGCGAGCCGCGTGATCGGGCGTCCGGCCATCTCGGGCAGCGTGAGCGACTCGCCGCGCGCGCCGGTGAGCCGGTAGTTCAGCGTCTCCGGTTGGAATCTCCCGCCACCGCACTTCGCGCATTCGTTGTAGCTGCGATAGCGGCTCAGCAGCACGCGGACATGCATCTTGTAGGTCTTGGTCTCGAGCCAGTCGAAGTAGCCCTGCACGCCATACCAGCGGTCGTTGTCCCAGACTTCGTGCAAGGCCTCGCCCGGCTTGCGGTCGCCGTGGATGACCCATTGCCGGTCCGCCTCGGGCAGCTGGTCGAACGGACAATGCAGGTCCACCGCCCGCTTGCGCGCGTGGCGCACGAGATCGGCCTGGCATTCCTGCGACATCCCGCTCTGGAACGGACGCACCACGCCCTCGGAAAGCGTGCGCGTGTGGTCCGGAATGATGCGCTGCCAGTCGAGGCCGATGACGCGGCCGAAACCGCGGCACTCGGGGCAGGCGCCAAGCGGATGGTTGAAGCTGAACAGGCCCGGCGTGGGCGGACGGATGTCTATGTCGCACCAAGCGCAATGCCATCCGGCGGAGGACGGGTGGGTCTCGTTGGTCTCCGCGTCCACGAGCACGACGCGGCCCTTGCCGAGGCGGAGGGCGGTTTCGACGGCCTCGGTCAGGCGCGCGCCGTCGGCGACCGCGAGCCGGTCCTGCACGACATGAACGGTGGACGGAAGTTTGGCCGGCGGTTTTTCATCGACCCGCAGGATGCGCCCGCCGATCCACGCGCGCAGGTAGCCTTGCTGGCGGAGGAAGTCGAAGAATTCGGCCGGGGTCCTCTTCTCCGCATCGCCCGTGCTGACGGGGAAGGTGACGAGCACCTGGCGCCCGGCGAGTTTGCGTGCGGCCTCGCGGACGATCCCGGCCGCGTTTTCCGGGGCGATCGGGCGACGGCAAGACGGGCAGGCCGCCGTGGCGAGGCGGGGGAAGAGGAGCTTCAGGTAGTCGTTGATCTCGGTGATCGTGCCGACGGTCGAGCGCGTGGTGCGGACGTTGTTCGCCTGCTCGATGGCGATGGCCGGGGGAATGCCCTCGATGCTGTCCACCCGCGGCTTGTCCATCCGGTCGAAGAACTGCCGGGTGTAAGGCGAGAACGTCTCGATGTAGCGCCGCTGGCCCTCTGCGTAGATCGTGTCGAAGGCGAGCGATGACTTGCCCGATCCGCTCGGCCCGGTGATGACGTGCAGCAGGCCGCGCGGCAGTTCGAGGTCGAACCCTCGGAGGTTGTTCTGCCGCGCCCCTCGCACGCGCAAGGCACCGGAGCGGGGCGCGGAATCGGACTGTGGGCGCGGTCGGTTCGGCATCGGCAGGACCGCCGGAACCGGGAGTGGTCGCGGCGACCCGACAGGATAGGGGAAGGTGCGCGTCAATCAACGCGCCAAATGCTCCGCGAGGACGGAAATCTTCGGGGGATCAGGCCCCGCCGGCCTCGCGCGTCAGCTCGTCGGTCCGCATGAGAACCCGCTGGCGCATGATCTTGCCCGGCTTGAACTTCACCGTGGCGCGCGCGGGGATGATGACTTCCTTCTCCGGCTTGTTCGGATTGCGTCCCACGCGGGCCTTGGTGAGGCGAACCTCGAACACGCCGAAGTTGCGCAGTTCGACATTCTGTCCGCGGGCCAGACTATCGGTGATGTGATCCAAGACCATCTGGATGGCCTGAAAAGCCTGTTGCTGGGTGATACCGACCTCTTCGGCGATTTCGATCACCATGTCGCGTTTGGTGAGATTGGCCATAGTAGGAGAGAATCCGCAGTCGGCAATATGGGCGTGGCGCCGCGCCGAAGGCAAGCCGGAAGGTTTGCCATCGGCGGGGGCCTCTTTTGCTCTTCAAGTCGGCCGTCGCAGTAGGCAGGATTTCCGACCCGCCTATGAACCTCTCCCCCGACCGCAAGCTCTCCGGCCTGCTCGCCCCCCTCTTCGCCCTCCGCACGTCCAAAGACCTCGGCATCGGTGACACCGAGTCGCTCAAGGAAATGATCGACTGGGCCGCCGCCCACGGCTTCGGGCTCGTGCAGGTCCTGCCGATCAACGAATCCGGCGGCGACAACAGCCCCTACAACATCCTCAGCTCGATCGCCCTCGACCCGACAACCATCGCGACCGACCCGGACGCCCTGCCCGATCTCGGCAAGTCCGACTTCAAGAAAATCTGCGCCCGGCACAACGTGTCCGCCCTGCGCGAGGGCAAGGTCAACTACCCCGGCGTGCGTGCCCTCAAGCGCGAACTCCTCGAGGCCGCGTGGAAGCGTTTCAAGACCCGCCACCTCAAGGAAAAGACGCGCCGCGGCCGCGAGTTCACCGCCTGGACCAAGGCCAACTCCGCGTGGCTCGACGGCTACACGCTCTTCCGCGCCCTCGTGCGGCTCCACGACGAGAACGAAAACACCGACCTCTGGCCGAAGAAACAACGGACGTTCGCGGGCGCATCGAAGTGGCTCGCCTCGGCCTCGCCGGCCGACCGCCGCAAGGTGCGCGCGCTCCGCGAGTTCTACGCCTACGTGCAATGGATCGCCTACTCGCAGTGGTCCGGCCTCAAGGCCTACGGCGACGAGCGCGGCGTGGCCCTCGTGGGCGACGTGCCGGTCGGCGTCAGCGTGTTCAGCGCCGACGTGTTCGAGCAACCGGCAATCTTCGATCTCACCCGCTCGGCCGGCGCCCCGCCCGAGAAAGTCTTCGCCGCCGACCCGTTCACCGCGAAGTGGGGGCAGAACTGGGGCTTCCCGCTCTACCATTGGCCCGAGATGGCCAAGGACGACTACGCGTGGTGGCGGCGTCGTCTGCGCACGACGATGGACATCTTCCACTTCCTCCGCGTGGACCACGCGCTGGGCTTCTTCCGCATCTACAGCTTCCCGTGGCGTCCCGAGCGCAATGCCGAGTTCCTGCCTTTGAGCGAGGACGAGGCCCGCGCCCGCACCGGCGGGGAACTCCCGCGCTTCGTGCCGTGCGACGACTCGACCGAGGAAGGCCGAGAGACGAACCGCGTGCAGGGCGACCGGCTTTTCCGCATGATCGTCGAGGAGACCGGGCAACACCGCCTGATCGCCGAAGACCTCGGCGAGTTGTCGCCCTACGTTCGCCCCGTGCTGCAGCAGCAGGAAATCCCCGGCTTCAAGATCCCCATGTGGGAACGTGCCCCCGACCACTGGCTCACGCCAGGCTCCGACTACGAACGCCTCTCCCTTGCCACCTACGCCACCCACGACCACCCAACGCTCAAGGCCTATTGGGACGGCTGGATGGCCGACGTCCAGTCGGGCGACCCGGGGCGCGCCGGCTCCGCGTCGCGGCAGATGGAAGAGCTGGCCCGCTTTGCCGGGTTGCATCTGACCGGTCCGGCGCCGTGGAGCGACGAGATCCACGAGGGACTGCTGCGCGGCTTGTTCGCCAGCAACTCCTGGCTCGCGGTCAACATGATCACCGACCTCTTCGGCACCGCCGAACGCTTCAACGTCCCCGGCGCCATCGGCGACCAGAACTGGACCGAACGCTTCCCCGTGCCCATCGAAGACTGGGACAAAACCTGGCCCGACAAGCTGCGCCGCGTCGCCGACATGATGCGCGAGACCGGACGGTTCGGGGCGTAGGGCGAACTCCAACGCCAAAAGCGCATGGCCCGCGGTCCGTTCAACGTTCAAGCGGTGGGGAGACGAGACGAAGCAGAGTCGACACTCGGGATACAGGTCCTACCAGCTCGGGTTCTTTGCGCGGCTGTGTGTATGCTCACAGTTTTTGCGTTCTTTGCTGTCGGCGTAACCGCCAACACGAAGGATGCGGCCGAACCTGTCACCCCAGAGATTCTACCCTTGGTCAGGGTGCTGGCGAATCCCGACGACTTCGAGGGTCGCATGATCATCACGGTCGGTTACGCCACGGTTGAGTTCGAGAACTGTGCGCTGTATCTCAGCAAGGATCATGCAGATGTTCGAGACGGTGCCAGCTCGGTGTGGTTGCCCGATAGCGTCTTCGACAAGAAGAAGCACCTTTCACGGAAGTGGGTCATGGTGAAGGGCGTCTACTCGTCCAAGCGAATCGGCACAGAGATGTATTGTGGTGAGTTTTCTGAGGTCATTTCCATAGAGCCATGGCCATCAAAATAGGCCCTCCCGACCACCATGCGCGAAGCCATTAGCAGCAGCACTTGTTCTGGGAGGGCTGCTGAATCATGATTCCCAACATTTTCCGACAAACGGAGCTCTCAGCAGGTGTCAGCATATGGTTGATAGCCATCACCTGCGCTGCTGGCATGACTGCCCATGCCGGATCCAACACAGAGATTGCTGTTGGGACAACTGATCCCAAGCTGGTTGTGGCACAGTATAGCTACGGACAGGAGGGATCTGGAAACGGCGCTACTGTGGACGCAAAGGTGGTCTTTTCGAGACTCAAGGTGGTGGGGCAGCTTCAGCGGTGTCTGAGAGAAGCTGAGGAGAGAGATATCACGTTCTACATGTATGATAGGCTCTATTTGATCTTTTTGGACGATCACGGCGATGTTCAGGAAGCTTATGTATACTACCCTGTAACCAAGCCGCACGGAGGCTTCTTGAAGGCAAAGGCATCGCGGGTTTCTCCGACCAGTTACCTCGTCAAACAGGACAGCTACGAAGCCGGGATTTACTCCCCGGCGGCGGCCGAGATGATGGACAGAATCATTCCCGAGGAGCTGATCTGGACGTTGAAGGAGTAAGGGCCAAGAGGCTCAGACGGCAGTGATGGCCGAGACGTGGACGGGCCATGCTATTTGACTCCCTGCGTTGCTCGCCCTCCAGACGCCAGGCTTGAGGCCTAGAACGTCACCCCGGCCTGCATGCCGAGGACGAGGGCGTCGGGGATTTCGCCGGTGCCGCCGGGTTGGACGATGTATTGCATGTTCGGCTGGATGTAGAGCCAGGTGTTCAATTGCACGCGGTAGCCCCATTCGAGGGCGAGTTCGTAGCTGGCGGCGTTGCCGCGGTAGGCGAGGCCGGCATCGCTGTAGTCGTCGCTGAACTGGCCGTAGACGAGGCCGAACATGAGGATGTCGTTGTCGCGGCTGGGAAGGAGGCCCTGATAGACGGCGCCGGCGTTCCACTGGAACGGGAGCTTCGAGATGTTCTCCTGCGGCGAATAGACGAAGGCGGTCCAGAGGGTGAAGCCTTGCGCGCTGCCGGGTGACTCCTGGTAGAGCATCTGGTCGGCGTGCCAGTAGAAGCCGTAGGTGTTCGGGGCGGTGTCGGTCGTGCCGAACTGCGGGTATTGCCAGGTGGAGAAGTAGCCGCCGAACCAGTAATGCCCGGGGAGTCCGCGCGGCGTGTCCTTGGCCGAGACCGAGCGCTTGAACAACTCGGGTGTCCAGCCGGCCTGGCCGAGGAACATGACGCCGTCGGTCGGCTCGAAGCCCATGTTCACGCCGTTGAGGCTGCGCGAGAACGTGCGGGCGGAGACTTGGTATACGCCGGCCATGAGGTGGGTCTCGGGTGTGGGTTCGACGCGCAGCCGCGCGGCCCAGCTGGCCCACGGATAGGCGGAGAACGAGGCGTTGACCGGGAGGGCCTGCGGGTTCCCGTCGATGCCGTTGTTCATGTAGAGCCAGTAGAGCGGGGAGCTGGCGAAGTCGTCGCCGGACGAGAACCATCCCGCCTTGAGCTCGGCCTTGTCGTCCCAGAACTTCTGGGAAAGCGTCATGGTGGTGAGGATGGTCGTCTGGCCGCCGTAGATCTGCTGGACGGTGAACTGGTTCCCGATGAAGTCCTGCGAGAGGCTGTCGCCGTCGCGCTGGGTTGCAGCGATGGTGAAGAGCGCGCCGTCCCAGCCGAGGCTCTTCTCGAGGTCGAGCTTCACGCCGAAGGCGATGTTGTCCGTGTAGGTGAAGCCCGACTGCATGCCGCCGACGGGGTTGCCGGCGAGGTCGGTGGTGTAGCTCACCGAGAACTCGACGCCCTTGTCCTTGTCCAGCCAGTTGCGCACGCCCCACCAGTCACCGAGGGCCGAGTCTCCCTGCCACCACTCGCTCGAGCCGATGTAGCTGCTGGGGCGCGGGTCGTAGTAATCCCAAAAGCGGTCCGTCATGGCGCGGACGGGAGTGGCGGCGAGGCAGGCGAGGAGGCAACCGGGGAGGAGGCGGTTTTTCATCGGAGGGGAGATTGCGCGCACGCTACGTCCGCGCGGCCGCCGCATGCAAGCCCGCAGGGATCAACCGCGGACCACGAAATTCACGAGCTTGCCCGGCACGGCGATGACCTTGACCACCTCGCGTCCAGCCAGCGCGGCGAGGAACTTCTCGTCCGTCCGCGCCGCGGCCTCGAGGCCCGCGGCGTCGGCATCCTTCGATGCGATCATCTTGCCGCGGACCTTGCCGTTGATCTGCAGGACGACCTCGACCTCGTTTTCCACGAGGAGGGATTCGTCGTGCGCGGGCCAAGCCTGCGCGTGGGCGGGGCCGTCGAAGCCGGCGAAGGTTGTCCCGAGCCGCTCCCACAATTCCTCCGCCATGTGCGGGGCGAAGGGCGAGAGGAGGACGAGCAAGGTGCGCACGGCGGAGACCGGCCGGGGGTCGGCTGCGGTCAGTTCGTTCACGCAGACCATCATCTGCGAGATCGCTGTGTTGAAGGAGAGCGACTCGATGTCCGCGGTGACCTTCTTGATCGTGGCGTGGAGGACGCGGAGTTGGGCGGACGTCGGTGCGGTGTCGGCGAGTTGAGAGGAGATCTGCCAGCGTCCTTCTTGGTCTTCCTGCATGGCGAGGCGCCAGACGCGGGCGAGGAAGCGATAGACGCCCTCCACGCCCTTCATGCTCCACGGCTTCATCTGCGTGAGCGGCCCCATGAACATCTCGTAGAGGCGGAACGCGTCGGCCCCGTAGTCGGCGATGACCTCGTCCGGATTGACCACGTTGCCGCGGCTCTTCGACATCTTCTGACCGTCCGAGCCGAGGATGATGCCCTGGTTGACCAAGCGCTGGAACGGCTCCGGCGTGCGCAGGTGGCCGAGGTCGTGCAGGACCATGTGCCAGAAGCGCGCGTAAAGTAGATGGAGCACGGCGTGCTCGGTGCCGCCGACGTAGAGATCAACGCCGCCGGGTTGCGTGTCGCCGTCGCCGAGCCAGTAGTCGGCGGCCGCGGTGCCGATGAAGCGCTCTTCGTTGCGCGGGTCGCAGAAGCGCAGGTAATACCAGCACGAACCGGCCCATTGCGGCATGGTGTTCAGCTCGCGCCGCGCCGTCTCCGAGTAGCGCACCCAGTCCGCCGCCTTGGAGAGCGGTGGCTCGGCCGTGCCGGTGGGTTTGAAATCTTCGAGTTCCGGCAGCGCGACGGGAAGTTCGTCCTCGCCGAGGGCGCGGTGGCGTCCGTCCTCCCACACGATGGGGAACGGCTCGCCCCAGTAGCGTTGCCGGGAGAAGAGCCAGTCGCGGAGCTTGTATTGCACGGCGGCACGGCCGACGCCGCGCTCCTCGAGCCACGCGGTGATGCGTTTCTTCGCCTCGGCGGTGGGGAGGCCGTCGAGGATTCCCGAATTGACCGCGGTGCCCTCGCCGGTGAAGCAGCCTTCAAAAGGCGCGGGCGGGCGGACGACCTCGATGACGGGCAGTTCGAACTTCCTCGCGAACTCGTGGTCGCGGTCGTCATGGGCCGGCACGGCCATGATGGCACCGGTGCCGTAGCCGGTCAGGACATAGTCGGCGATCCAGACCGGGACGCGGGCGTCGTTGACCGGGTTGGTGGCGAAGGCGCCGGTGAAGACGCCGGTCTTCTCGCGCGAGGCGTCCTGCCGGTCGCGCTCGGATTTCGAGCCGACGGCTTTGACGTAATCGTCGACCGCGGCGCGCTGGGCGGCGGTCGTGATGCGCGCGACGAGCGGGTGCTCGGGGGCGAGGACCATGTAAGTCGCGCCGAAGAGCGTGTCCGGCCGGGTGGTGTAGACGGCCACCTTTTCTCCGGAGCCCTCGAGCCCGAAGTCCACGAATGCGCCCTCCGAGCGTCCGATCCAGTTCCTCTGCAGGAGCTTGATCGATTCCGGCCAGTCGAGGGCATCGAGGCCGTCGAGCAGGCGTTCGGCGAACGCAGTGATGCGCAGCATCCACTGGCGCATGGGGCGCCGTTCGACGGGGAAGCCGCCGACCTCGCTTTTCCCGTCCACGACCTCCTCGTTGGCCAGCACGGTGCCGAGTTCCGGGCACCAGTTGACCGGCATCTCGGCCACGTAGGCCAGGCGCACGCTGTCGGGATCGCTCCCGCGGTAAGTCGCGATCGGCTCGGCGCGGTTCGTCTCCGGGTTGAACCATGAGTTGTAGATCTGCAGGAAGATCCATTGCGTCCAGCGGACGTAGTCCGGCGACGTCGTGTTGATTTCGCGCGACCAGTCGTAGCTGAAGCCGATGCGTTCGAGCTGGGTCTTGAACCGGGCGACGTTGCGGGCGGTGGTTTCCGCGGGGTGCCGTCCGGTCTTGACCGCGTATTGCTCGGCGGGGAGCCCGAAGGCGTCCCATCCCATCGGGTGGAGGACATTGAAGCCGCGCATGCGACGGTAACGGGCGAGGATGTCCGTCGCGGTGTAGCCCTCGGGGTGGCCGACGTGCAGTCCCTCGCCGCTGGGGTAGGGGAACATGTCGAGGACGTAGAACTTCGGCTTGGCGGGATCGAAGTTCGGCTCGCCGGGGTTCGGGGCGCGGAAGGCCTCCGACTGTTTCCAGCGCTCCTGCCATTTGGCTTCGAATTCGGGGAAGGGGTATTGCTTGCGCTGGTGTGACATGCGGCTTGCCTGGGGCGAGGTGAACCGCGCATTTTGCCGGGAATGACGGATGTGTCAAAGCAACGCCTGCTCCTCGCCACGCGCAACGCGCACAAGACGCGCGAGGTGCGGGAGATCCTGGGAGCGGGATTTGTCGTCGAGGATTTGACGGACCGACCGGATCTGCCGGACGTCGAGGAAACAGGTGACACCTTCGAGGCCAACGCCCGGCTCAAGGCTCTGGCTGCGTCGCCGCACTACGACGGGTGGATCCTGGCAGATGACTCCGGGTTGGAGGTGGATGCGCTTGGTGGGGAACCGGGGGTGCGGTCTGCGCGCTTCGCGGGAGACAACGCCACGATGGAGGACAACCGGGAGCTTCTGAAGCGACGGCTTGCGGGTCTCCGCCCGGAGCAACGCCGGGCCCGCTTCCGCTGCGTGCTTGCCTTGGCTCGCGGGGGAGAGGTGGTGCGGACGTTCGAGGGCGCGGTCGAGGGCGTCATCGCGCCGGACTCGGCGGGTGAAGGTGGATTCGGTTACGATCCGCTATTCGTCCCCGAGGGTGGGACCCGCACTTTCGCCGAGATGGCCTCCGCGGAGAAACATGCCCTCAGCCACCGAGGGCGGGCGCTGGCCGGGTTGGCGGGATTCCTTCATCCGTCGGAACCCGCCTGACGGCGCGGGACATTGATCTGCGGAGGCCCGTGGGCGCGCAGCCGACGAGGCGTTTGAAGGTGCGGTTGAATTGGGAGAGGCTGCGGAAGCCGCTGGCGAAGGCGACCTCGGTCACGCTCCGTCGCTGGTCGCGCAGCAACTCCGCCGCGTGGTCCACGCGGAAGCGGGCAAGATAGTCCGAGAGCGTCAAGCCCGTGGATTGGTGGAAGACGCGCGAGAGGTGCGAGGGGCTCACGCCGCAGGCGCTGGCCACGTCGGAGAGGCGGCAGTGCTCGCCCAATCCGTGCGACCGGATGTGGCGGCGGGCATGGTGGGCGAGGGGAGGGAGGGCGCGCGTCTCCTTGAGCGCGTGGCGGGAGGCGAGCGAGCCGAAGTGCTGGGCCAGCGCTCCGACCAGACGTGCCATCGCCGCGGCCTGGGACGCCGGAGTCTTCCGAGCCTGCCCGAGGAGGGTGCGGTGCCGCCCGGTTGGAAGTTCCACGCCCGCGAGGCCCAGAAGGTGCCTGGCGCGTCGGAGGTCCATCTCACTCGCCGCCTGATGGCGGAACCCGCCGAAGACAAGAAATCCGACGGTCTGTCCGCTCACGCGCAGTGGCACGGCCACCTCCTCCAGGCCGGCGTCGCAGCGGCATCGCGCGGTATCTGTCGCGTCGCGCCGCAGGAGGCGGCGTTGCGTGCGTTCGCAAAGCCGGCAACCGGCCGCTGACCGCTGGAGCGCCGCGCAAAGTCCGGGTTTCGTGCGGCTCCGCGAGACGGCGGTGCCGTATTCGTCGAGCAGGCGGAGTTCGAGTCCGGTGAGCGAACGGAAGTCGCGCAAGCAAGCCTGCACCTCCGGGAGGCGGACCAACCTCTCGAGGAGGGCGCGGTGAATGATCCTCGGCATGATCGGACTTCGGCTGAATTTGACCGCAAAAAATGCGCAATGTCAGCATTGGATGCCGAGCGCCCGTCGCGGCTGCGGGGCATGATGCTCCCGTTTCCGGCCGCGTTTCCGGCCCGCCAGGGCCACGCGGAGGACCGAACCGAAGCCGCCAACCCGATCAACCCATGAGCAAAACCGAATCACCCGCCGCCCGACACGCCCACTTCCACCTGCCGCCGGAGGTCGAAGCCATCTTCGAGGCGGCGCCGTCGGTGACCATCGCCTCCAGCGCGGAGCAGCTCGCGGAGTTGGCTGTGCGGGATGCGGTGCAGGGCTGGCATGAAGTGGCCTACGAGGTTCCCGGTCGCGGGCGGGTTGTCGAGGCGGTGGTCTGTCGCGCCCGGAACGGCATCTGCGCCAATTACAACGAACCCTACATGCGCCGCCGCGATCCGGATTGCATGGTCATCGGCGACACCCGGCCGACCGACAAGCCGACCTACGAGCAGCGGTTCGGCAGTTCCTTCGATCCGATGCGGGAGCGGACGTTCGCGTGGCTGAAGACGCAGCCGCTGGCGGCGTTCCCGTTCTACGCCGGGATGCCGGGCAAGGGCGTTCATGCCATGGTCGTGGCCCCCGACAACGCCGGTTTCTTCGCGCTCGGGCTGGCGTTGCTGCAGGGCATCCTGCCGCCGGAGGCGTTGCCGGACGACTTCCATCCACGGGCGGTGATCTATGTGGCTCCTCCCTTCCGTCACACCGACTTCGACGGCCGGCAGGTCGTGGTGCACAACCGCCTGCCGGGGCGGCACGAGCTCTTCAGCTACAACCTCTATCCCGGTCCGAGCGCGAAGAAGGGCATCTATGGCGTGCTGCTCAATCTGGGGGAGGACGAGCACTGGCTGACGATGCACTGCTCGACCGTGCGTGTGGTCACACCTTACGACAACCGCATCGTCATCTCGCACGAGGGAGCGAGCGGCGGCGGCAAGAGTGAGATGCTCGAGGAGCCGCACCGCGGCCCCGGCGGATCGCTTCTTCTCGGCCGGAATCTCCAGACTGGCGAGACCCGCACCTTGACCCTGCCGCAGACCTGCCGGCTGCAGCCCGTCACGGACGACATGGCGCTATGCCATCCCTCGCTCGAGAAGGGGCGGGGCCGGCTGACCTTGATGGATGCGGAGGACGCGTGGTTCGTGCGGTGCAACCACCTCACGACCTACGGGGTCGACCCGCACCTCGAGAAGTTGTGCATCCATCCGCCCGAGCCGTTGCTTTTCCTCAACCTCGAGGCGCACCCCGGGGCGACCTGCCTGATCTGGGAGCACACGATGGATGCACCCGGGCGGCCGTGCCCCAACCCGCGGGTGATCATCCCGCGGCGCATCATCCCCGGGGTGGTCGACGGCGCGGTGGACGTGGACGTGCGGAGCTTCGGCGTGCGCACACCGCCCTGCACTGCGGACCATCCCACCTACGGCATCCTGGGCCTCTTCCACCTGCTGCCGCCGGCGCTGGCCTGGTTGTGGCGCTTGGTGGCCCCGCGCGGCCACGCCAACCCGAGTATCGTTGACAGCGAGGGGATGTCGTCCGAGGGCGTGGGATCCTACTGGCCTTTCGCCACGGGACGGCGTGTGGATCAGGCGAACTTGCAGTTGACGCAGATCCTCGAGACGCCCGAGGTCCGCTACATCCTCGTCCCGAACCAGCACATCGGGGTGTGGGAGGTCGGCTTCATGCCGCAGTGGATCACCCGCGAATACATCGCCCGCCGCGGCGGGGCACGTTTCAGCGCCTCCGCCCTGCGGGCGGCACGCTGCCCGCTGCTCGGCTACACGCCGAGCTCGATCGTCGTCGAGGGTCGCACCATCGGCCGGTGGTTCTTCGAGGTCGAACAGCAGCCGGAGGTCGGCGAGGCGGCCTATGATCAGGGGGCGGAAGTCCTGCAGAAGTTCTTTGACCGGGAGCTCTCCCAATTCCTCGTCCCTGACCTGCTGCCGGTCGGCCGCCGCATCATCGAGTGCTGTCTCGAGGGCGGGACGCTGGCCGACTACCTTGCGCTCGTCGATCTTCCTGTCCTTGCCGACGACGACTGAAGCCCCCGGTCCGGGCCAGTGGGCGGTCAGCTCTGAGGCTTGTTCTGGTTGAGTTCGCGGGCGGCGATCTCGTCCGCGTGCAGGCCCGGAGTGTTGAACCGGCTGATGATCCGCTGGTCAACGCTCCAAGGCGTGTCGGGATAGTCGGTGTTGGGGATGTGGCCGCCGTTGCCCCAGGTTCCGAGAATCATCCGACGCTGGTCGGGCCCATACCACACGGTCGTTTCGCGGGGTGAGCGGAACGTCGGCTCGCCGGCGACGGGCGCGGTGTAAGGGATGGGCTTGTAGGAATAAAACGGCCCGTATTGTTCGCGGCGGTTTTCCGGGGTGGCACAAGCCGTGAGCCCGGCACAGGCGAGGAGGGCAATGGGGGCGAAACGCATCTTGCTCTTCATAGCGGGGAAGAGTCCGCTTGGCAGCAAAAATGATGGCCCCTCAGTGGCGCTTCGAATAGCCGACGGAAAGCAGGGCCATCAGGCGCGTGGAGGCCGCCTCCAACTCCGCGATGAGCGATTGCACGCGTCCGCGGAAGAACGCGTAGGCGGCCATTGCGGGGATGCCGATGACCAGGCCGGCCGCCGTCGTGACAAGGGCCTCGGAAACGCCCTCGGCCAGCATGATGGGGCGGGAGGCGACGATGTCGCTGGCCACGACGCTGAACGACTTGATCATCCCGAGCACGGTGCCGAAAAGTCCGAGCATGGGGGCAATGGCGCCGATGTCGGCGAGGTAGGTGATGCGCTGGTTGAGGGCGGCGGCCTGCCTCGTGCCCTCGGTTTCCGCGATCTCGCGCGCCTCGGCCAGCGTGGCCTCCGGGTGCTGGGTGATGAAGTCCAGGGTGCGCTGCATGATCTGGGCGACGGCTTCACGGTGGCGGTTGGAAATCGCGAGCAGGCCCAGATAGTCGCGCTTGCGCAGCAAGGCGTCGGCCGCGGTCATGTAGCGCTTGGTCACGATGGCCCCGCGGCGGAGTGTGAAGAGATAGATCACGATGAGCGCAACCGCCGCCACCGAGAGGACTCCCAGCGGGATCATGACGGGGCCTCCGGAGACGAGGACCTGCCACAGGCTGGTGTCGGCCTGCACCGGTGCCGCGGCGCCTTGGGCCGAGGCGGCGACGGGTGTCATGACGGCCGTGACGGTGAGGAGTCGCATCAGAAGCGGAAGGTTAACGCTTCCCTCTTCCGATGCAAGGATGGCGGGCGGCCCTGCGATGGCTATATTCGCGCCACCATGGCCGCCCCGCCCCGCCCCGACCTGCGAGCCCGCCTGCACGATGTGCCCCACAAGCCCGGGGTTTATCTCATGCGAGACCGGCTCAACCGCGTCATCTACGTGGGCAAGGCGCGGGACCTGCGCAAGCGCCTCTCGCAATACTTCACGCCGGCTCGCTCGCGCATGGCGGACCTCAAGACGCGTGCGCTCCTCGACAGCGTCTGGGACTTCACCATGCATGTGGTGCGCTCCGAGGCCGAGGCCGTGCTGCTGGAGGGGCGCCTCATCAAGGAATACCGGCCGAAATACAACATCTCGTTCCGCGACGACAAAAACTTCCTCCAGCTCAAGGTCAACCTGGACGACCCGTTCCCGCGTTTCAGCCTCGTGAGGATGAAGAAGAACGACGGCGCCCGCTATTACGGCCCCTATGCCCACTCCGGCGCGCTCCGCGCCACGATCGAGATCCTCAAGCGGCGCTTCGGCCTGCGTTCCTGCCGTCCGCGCGTGCCGGGCGAGCGCGACTACCGCCACTGCCACGACGACATCATCAAGAAGTGCTCGGCACCCTGCATCGCGCGCATCAGCGAGGCCGAATACCGCGAGCGCGTCCTCGCGGCGTGCGCCTTCCTCGAGGGACGGAGCAGCGAGATTCCGGAGGAACTCGAGGCCGAGATGCGGGCCGCAGCGGAGAAGCACGACTTCGAGAAGGCGGCGGCCTTGCGCGACCTCATCGCGGCCCTCAAACGCACGTCGGTCCGCTCACGGCGTTTCCTGCGCGGAGACGCGCTCCCCTCGGCCCGCGACCCCGCGGGCGACCTGGCCGCATTGGGCGAGGAGCTCGGGCTGCCACGTCCGCCGGCGCTCATGGAATGCTTCGACATCTCGAACATCACTACGACCCACGTGGTGGCCTCGATGGTGCGCTTCCGCGACGGAGTGCCGGACCGCGCCAGCTACCGCCGTTACCGCATCCGTTCGGTGCGCGGGCAGGACGACTTCGCGAGCATGGCCGAGGTTGTGCGCCGCCGGTATGCGCGGTTGCTCTCGTCGGCCGGACGCGGGCACGCCGATGTCGCCGAGTTCTCGCAGGAGGAGCCTGCCGAGGCCATGGCGCGGCTGGATCTTCCGGCCGCCGGGCGCCTGCCCGACCTGATCATCGTGGACGGCGGTCGCGGCCAGCTCTCCAGCGCTTGCGGCGAGTTGGCGCGGCTCGGGTTGCACGATCATCCGATCATCGGGCTGGCCAAGGAGCGGGAGGAGATCTTCTTCCCGGGCGACCCTGTGCCCCTGCGCCTGCCGCACGAGAGCGGCGCGCTCCAGTTGCTCCAGCGCATCCGCGACGAGGCGCACCGCGTGGCCAACGGCTACCACCAGCTTCTGATGAAGCGCCGCGTTTCCGAAAGCCTGCTCGACGACATCGACGGCGTGAATCGCTCCCGCAAGCAGGCGCTTTTGCGCGTCTTCGGATCGGTGGAGCGGCTTCGACGGGCCGACGAGGAGGCGATCGCGGCGGTGCCCGGCATCGGCGGACGCCTCGCGGCGCGGATCAAGGAGGGACTGGCGCGGTGAAGGCGAAACATTTGCACCAAGGGCCGGTTTGCCCTTAGGTAACCGCCGTGCTCCAGCACTACCTCAACGCCGCCCAAGGATACCTCGAACTCGGAATGACCGACGAGGCGCTGGCGGAGCTCGGCCGCGTGCCGGAGGACGAGCGGGACCACGCGGACGTCGAGCAGTTGCGCGTCTATATCCTCATGCGCGCCCGCCGTTGGAGCGAGGCGCTGGCCGCGTGCGACGCCCTGCGCGAGGGGCATCCCGAGTTGAACCTCGGCTTCATCCACGGCGCCTTCTGCCTGCACGAACTCGGTCGCACGGCCGAGGCCATGCAGTTGCTGATGGAGGGCCCCGCCTCTCTGCTGCGCGAGCCGGTGTATTTCTACAACCTCGGGTGCTATCACGCGGTGCTCGGCAACCCGGAGGAGGCGCGGAACTACCTGCAGATGAGCTTCAACATGGACGGCAAGTTCCGCGAGATCGCGCGCTACGACCCCGACCTCGCCAACGTGATCAGCACGCTCTGATGCACGGGATCGACGAGGCTGCGCCAGCGAGGTTGCGCGCGGCATTCGAGGAGAACTTCGCCCTCGGCGCCGAACTCGGTGCGTCCGTTTGCCTGTGGCAGGACGGCCGGGAGATCCTCCGCCTAGACGACGGATGGCGGGACGCCGCCCGGACGGTTCCGTGGGATGACCGGACGCTGGTCCTTGTCTGGTCGGCAACGAAGGGACCCGCGGCCGCCTGCGTCCTCCACGCCCTGCAGGAGAAGGGCGTTCAACTGTCCGAGCCCGTCGCGTCGGTCTGGCCGGAGTTCGCCGCCGCGGGCAAGGCGGGTGTCACCCTCGGAGACCTGCTCTCCCATCGCGCGGGCCTCGCGGCGCTCGAGCGCGACGGCCTCGACATTTTCGACCTCGCCGGTGTGGCGGACGCGTTGGCCGTCCAGCCGTCCAACTGGCCGCCCGGCACAGCACACGGTTACGCCCCCCGCACGTCGGGGTTCTGGCTCGACGCGCTCGTGCGGCGGTTGGCCGGGATGTCCCTCGGATCCTACTGGCGGCGCGTCTTCGCGGAACCGGCCGCCCTCGATTTCTGGATCGGCGTGCCCGAGGAGGAACACCACCGCATCGCGCAGATGCAGGCCGCGCGTTTGCAGGACCTCAAGGAAACGGGGCCGTTCGAGCACGCGCTGGCCGACCCGGAGAGCCTGACCTCCCGTTCCTTCGCGCGACCGTCGGGCCTCGCCGGCGCCTCCTCGACGAACCGCCCTGCGGTGTGGCAATCCGAAAATCCCTCCTTCGGCGGAGTCGGCAACGCGAGCGCACTGGCCGCGTTCTACGGCAGATTGGGCGCGGGGGATTGGCTGCATGGCGTCTGGCGCGAGGCTTTGACCGCGCGCCTCAGCAACGGTCCGGATCTCGTGCTGCGCAACCCCACCGCCTTCTCCGCCGGCTTCATGATGGACCCGGTCGATGCGGCTGGGGCCAAGGTGCGGAGCGGGTTCGGCCCCTCCTTGACTGCGTTCGGTCACGCCGGCGCGGGTGGCAGTCTGGCCTTCGCCGATCCGGAGAACGGCATCGGCTTCGCCTACGTCATGAACCGCATGGAGCACGGCGTGCTGCGCGAGTCGCGTCCGACCCGTCTGGTGCGCGCCCTCTACGGGCTCGATGGTTGAGCGATGAGACGCGAGGATGCCGCCTGATGATTGCCCGGACGGAAACCATCGTCGTGGCCACGCGCGGCCGCGGAAGTTACGAGATCACCGGGGAAGTGTCCGCAATCCTGCGGGCCTCCGGGCTGCGCGAGGGACTGGTGACGGTGTTCGTCCGCCACACCAGCGCAAGCCTCGTGATTTTCGAGAACGCCGACCCTTCGGCGCGGGCGGACCTCGATGAGTTCCTCGACCGCCTCGCGCCTGACGGCGAGGACTGGCATGTGCACACGCTCGAGGGGCCGGATGACACCGCGAGCCACCTGCGCATGGCGGTGACGCGCACGAGCGAGTCTGTGCCCGTTTCCGGCGGACGGCTGCTGCTCGGCACATGGCAGGGCGTTTTCCTCCTCGAGCACCGCCGGGCCCCGCACCGGCGCGAGATCGTCGTGTCGGTGCTCGGGGTGTGACCGGCGGGGCGGCGTTTCTTTGATTCGCCGACGTTAGCAGCTAAGCTCCGCCGTGTTTTTCTGTCCGCGGTGCGCATCCCGCTTGCAGCGGGTGAGGACTCCTCGTGGCGTCTTGTGGCGCTGCGGCGGTTGCGAGGGCCGGGCGGTCACCATGAGCGGCGTCCGGCGCATGCTGTCGCGGGATTTCGTCAACGCGCTTTGGCAGTCGTCGGACGGCAAGCCGCGCCAGGACCAAATGCCCTGCCCGCTCTGCGGCAACGGTCTGTCGGGCGTGAGCGGCCTTCTCCCCGGGGCGGACGGCCACGATGTCCTCGCGCTCGATGTCTGCAGGACCTGCCCGGCGGTGTGGTTCGACACCCGCGAACTCGAGACCGCGGCGCGGTCCGTGCCGCATCCCCCGCCGCCAGCGGGCCCGCCCGAGCTTCCGGCGAAGGCGCGGGAGATCCTCGCGCTGGCCGAGATCGAGAGAATCCGCGAGCGGGCTGAGGAGGAAGACGCGCAGCACGGCCGGCCTCCGGCGGAAGGCTGGCAGGCGATCCTCACCATCTTCGGGGTGCCGGTGGAGGAGAACGCGCCGTCGCTGTCGCGCTGGCCGTGGGTCACGTGGGGCACGGTGCTCCTAATGGCACTGGTCACGCTCTGGGGCCTCTATTTCGAGCCGTCGTTGCTGCGTGACGGGGGCTTGATCCCCGCGGACCCGTGGCGCCACGGCGGATTGACCTTGGTTTCGTCGTTCTTCCTGCACGCCGGGCTCATGCATCTGTTCGTCAACGCCGCTTTCCTGCTGATCTTCGGTGACAATTCCGAGGACTATCTCGGGCATTGGTTGTTCCTTCTTCTGCTGGTGGGCTCCGCCCTCACGGGCGACCTCGTCCATGGTTTGCTCGATCCTCGCGGCGATGTTCCGCTCGTTGGCGCAAGCGGTGGGATCTCTGGAGTGCTGGCTTTCTACGCGCTCAGATTCCCGCGGGCGCGTTTGGTGACAATGATCCGTGCGTGGATGTATATCCGCTGGATCCGGTTCAGCGCGCTGACCGGGTTCCTGGTTTGGCTGGGGATGCAGGCGTTCGGCGTTTACTTGCAGACAGGCCAGTTCTCCATGGTCTCCAGCCTTGCGCACGTGGGCGGGGCGTTTTTCGGAATTCTTTTCTGGTTCGCCGGATGGCTCTGGAGTGCGGCAGATCCGCGCGAGCCGCGCGCGGTCTGAACGAAGGTTGCCGGTGTTGAGCCGCTGGCGCGGTCGGATACCATCGCCCCATGCCCCGATTCGCCCAAGTGATCCTCGACCGTTCGACGGGGAAGGTGCTGGATTACGAGGTTCCGGCCGGATGGGAGCAGCGCGTGGCCGAGGGGTCGCGCGTTCGGGTGCCGCTGCGCAATCGTCAGGTGCTGGCCACCGTGGTCGCGCTGGCGGACACAACCTCCGCCCGCGGGGTGAGGCCGATCGCCTCGGTGATGGACGAGCGGCCGCAGTTGACGCCGGTGCTCATGCGGCTCGCCTCGTGGATGGCGGAATACTATGCCTGCGACGAGCAGGATGCCCTGCGATGCATCCTGCCGCGGGCCGTGCGCGAGACCGGCCATGCGCCGCTGCAGCGCAAATTCGCCGCATCGGCGCGAGCGGTGGGACCGGAGGAGCTCGAAGCGCTGCGCCGGCGCGCGCCGCGGCAGGCGGCGGCGGTCGAGTTCGTGCAGAGTTCCGGCGCACCTGTTGCCGTCGCGGTCCTCTGCGCGGAAACCGGAGCCGGCGACGCGACGATCAAGACGCTGGCCCGCCGGGGCCTGCTGGAGATCACGACCGAGGCGGTGCGGCGCGCGCCGCGCGGGGCGGATGAGTTTGTCGCCTCGACTCCCCCGGAGTTGAGCGACGAGCAGCAGCACGCGCTCGATGCGATCCGCCCGGCGCTGCGCGACCCGGCGTCCCACCGCCCCATCGTGCTGAAGGGCATCACCGGCAGCGGTAAGACCGAGGTCTATCTGCGCGCCATCGCGGAGGTGCTCGACGCGGGCGGGACGGCGCTCGTGCTGGTCCCGGAGATTTCCCTCACCCCGCAGACGGTCGAGAGGTTCGCCTCGCGCTTCACGCCGCTCGGGGTCGAGGTCGCCGTCCTGCACAGCCACCTGAGCGAGGGCGAACGCCATGATGAGTGGCACCGTGTCCGCGACGGCAAGGCGCGCATCGTCATCGGCGCGCGGGGCGCGGTCTTCGCGCCGCTGACGAAACTCGGGCTCATCGTCGTGGACGAGGAGCACGACACTTCCTACAAGCAGGACGAGGCCCCGCGCTACCATGCGCGCGACCTCGCGGTGGTGCGGGGCAAGATGGAGCCCTGCGCCGTCTTGCTCGGATCGGCCACCCCGTCGCTCGAGAGCTTCGAGAACTGCCGCTCGGGCAAATACGATCTCTTGGAACTCAACCACCGCCACGATGGCTGCACCCTCCCCGTGTTCCGCGTGGTGGACATGCGTTTGCGGAGCCGCGACGGCGAGCACAACAACCAGTTCCTCTCACCCAAGCTGTGCGGAGCCATCGAGGCGAGGCTGGCTGCATCCCAGCAGACCATTCTTTTCCTGAACCGCCGCGGCTTCTTCACCGTCCTCGCGTGCAAGGCCTGCGGCAAGGTCGTGCAGTGCCCGCACTGCAGCGTCTCCCTCGCCCTGCACCGCGCGGAGGACGCCGCGCGTTGTCACCTCTGCGGCTACACGCAGCCGCCGCCGCGCCGGTGCCCGGAGTGCAAGGATCCGCAGATCGCGTTCAGCGGCGTGGGCACCGAGAAGGTCGAGGCCGCGGTCCGGGCTGTCTTTCCCAAGGCGCGGGTGGCGCGGATGGATTCCGACACCATGACGCGCAAGAACGCCTACCACGAGACGCTCGGTGCGTTCCGCTCGCGCAAAATCGACATCCTCGTGGGCACGCAGATGATCGCCAAGGGCCTGCATTTCCCCGGCGTGACCCTCGTCGGCATCATCAGCGCCGACTCCGCACTTCACCTGCCGGATTTCCGTGCAGCAGAACGCACCTTCCAACTCCTCGTTCAGGTGGCCGGACGTGCGGGGCGCGGTGACGCGGCCGGCGAGGTGATCGTGCAGACGTTCACTCCGTTCCATCCGTCGCTCCAGTTCGCCAAGGCGCATGATTTCGACGGGTTCGCCGGGCAGGAACTCGAGATGAGGAAGAGCTTTGGCCAGCCGCCGTTCTCGCACCTTGTGCTGCTGACTGTCCGCGCGGATACCGAGCAGAAAGCCGAGTTCACGGCACGGACTCTCGCGCAAGCGCTGACCGCCGCCGTGCCGCCATCCATCATGATCAGCCCGTCCGCGCCGGCCCCGCTGGCCCGCGTTCGCGGCATGTATCGCCATCAAGTCGTCGCCCGCGGCTCCCGCGTTCGTGTCCTGACCGCCGCTGTGAGATCGGTCTTGGCCGCGATCAAACTACCCAAGGATACGCACATCGCGGTGGACGTGGATCCGGTGGCTTTGCTCTGACGCGTCGGTTGATCCAGCTCCGGGTCAAATCGCCTTCCGCAACACGAGCGGCGGGGCGTGCAGGACGATGAGGACGATTGCGGCAGCGGCGAGGTAGTCGCGGGCCGGGCCGCCGAGGATGACGGCGATCAGGCCTGTTGATTCGGAAAGTGCGAGACCGACGATGAACAGGACGAAGCGTTTCTGGTTTTCCTGCGCGGCGGGCAGAATCGCGAAGCGGACGACCGCCGCCGCTGCCAGCGGTGCGGCCGCAACAAGGCCAAGCATTCCGTCCGTGGTGACAGGAGTGACCGCCTGGACGAAGATCGTGCAGGTGACGAGGAATGCGCCGAGGATGGCAATCCAGATGAGCCACCAAACCGGGGCGGGAGGTTTGCTTTCCATGGTCAAAGGCTCTGCCAGCGGGTGGCGGCGAGCAAGTCGTCAAAACCGAACCCGGTCCCGCCGGGGCCTGGTGCGAGCGGCCAGCGCGCGGGCGGTGCGAGGTCGGTGCTGCCGAGTCCGCCCTCAAGCACGGCGTCGCCGTGGCGCTGCCGCAGGCGCATGGCCGTCCACATCGCGATGGCACGCCCGAGCGGATGGTCGAGCGAATGCGTGACGACGACCTTGAGTCCCGCAGCGGCGGCGGCATGGGCAAGCGGGAAGACTTCCTGCGCGGACGGCTTGAGCACGAGGACCGATGTGCCGGGCCAGGGCGGGGGCAACTCGGGCAGTTGCCAGTCGAGGGCGAATGCCAGGCCGGTCTCTTCGGCAAGGTCCGCCCAAGAATCCGCATCGTAGGGGCACGGATCCTCGACGAACTCGATGGCCTGGCGCACATCGTCGTTGAGGAGGCCGATCCATTCACGGAAATCGCGCAGAGTGAAGAGTGCGTTCGCGTCGAGTCGCCAGCGCAAGGCGATCCCGGAGAGTTCATTCAGGGCGGCAGCCTCGGCGACGGGGTCGCGTCCAATCTTGAGCTTCGCCGCACGGAAACCCTCGGCCGAGCACGCCTCGAATGCGGCGCGAGGTGCGCAGGTCCAATCCGTGAAGAGCGCGTGGCTGCCCACCACGGGGAGACCCGCGAAGAGCGACAACCCGGCGCGTCGCGCCGCGGCGTCGGTGCGTGCGTGGCGGAGGGCGATCACGCCCTGGGGTGTCGGCGCGTCCGAGGCGATTGCCGCCAACTGACGTTCGAGCGGTTCCTGCCCGAACTCCGGCCACGGGTGAAGGTCCGCGTGACCGATGCTTGCGTCATCGAACTCGACACGCAGCAGGCTGCCCTGACGCGGCGCCGTCAGCGCCTGCCACGGGACCGGGCCGGGCTCGAGCGTGTAGCGGTGGTGAAGAATCTTCACGGCACGAGCAACGCGGCGGCGAGCACGAGACCGAATGCTGCATGCAGCGCGGCGGCCCCGGCGAGGAGTTCATTTGCCGCGCGGTCGGGTTGCGCGGCGAGACATGCGCGGGCCAGCCACCATGCGAGAGGGAGAGTGACGCACGGCAGCACAAAGGCCCAAGTCCATCCGAGGGCGAGCCATCCGGCGCCGAGCACGAACGGGGCCAGCACGAGCACGGCGTTCTCGCGCCGGGCGAAGCACAAGCCGAAGCGCGCGGCCAGGGTGTGCTTGCCCGCGGCGCGGTCGGTTTCGAGGTCTCGGAGGTTGTTGACCGCGAGGAGGACGCTGGCATGCAGGCCGATCTGCAACCCGGCGAGGAACGGCGCGACCGACCACGAGAGTGTGTTGACGAAATACGTTCCTGCCACCGCGATGACCCCGAAGAACAGGATGACAAAGATCTCCCCGAGTCCGCGGTAAGCCAGCGGGAACGGCCCGCCGGTGTAGAGCCACGCACAGAGCAGCGAGGCGAGGCCGATGATGACAATCACAACACCGCCGCGTGCGACCAACGGGAGCGCGAGCAGCGCGGCCGCGACGAGGCAGACCCACGCTCCGGCCATCACGCGGGAGCCGGGCAGGAGTCCGGCTGCGGTGACCCGCAGCGGTCCGAGCCGGGCGGCCGTATCCGCCCCGCGGGCATGGTCGATCGCGTCGTTGAAGAAATTCGTCGCCACTTGGATTAGGATCGCACAGGAGAGCGCGAGCACAGTCATCGCCGCATCGAATCCCCCGGACGACGCGGCCAGCGATGCTCCCACTGCGACCGGCACGACGGCAGCCCCGAGCGTGCGGGGACGGGCTGCGAGAATCCACGGGCTCATCCGGGCGTCATGGCACGCGGCCGGCGGGGGCAGGTCAATCTTTTGCCGCGGATCGTGGTTGACCGTCGCCCTTTGCGGACGCACACAGAAAGGCGATGGCAAGGTGCTGGTCCCTACTGCTCGTCCTACTGCTGGGCGCCTCGGCGGCGCAGGCCGGCGACCGCATCGAGAGTTTTCGCGTCGAGTCGGCCGATCCCGGCATTCCGGGGCGTGAGGTCCGTGTCTGGCTGCCGCCTGGATACGACGAGGGCGATAAGCGCTATCCGGTGGTCTATTTCCACGACGGTCAGAACGTGTTCCGGCCGGGCGGTCCGTTCGGATGCTGGTTCGCCGAGGATGCGGCGCGCGAGGATATCGCGGCGGGGCGGATGCGCGCCGCGATCGTGGTGGCGATCCCCAACAACGAGGCGGACAGGGGCCTTGCGCGGGTCACGGAATACCAGCCGCCGGGCGACGTGAACCCGCGCGACCCGTCGCGCGGCGAGGGGATCTGCGATCGTTACGGAGCATTCCTGCTCGAAAGGGTGAAGCCTTTGATCGATGAGAAATTCCGCACGCTGCCGGACCCTGCAAACACGGTCGTGGCGGGTTCGTCGATGGGCGGCTTGGTTTCGCTTTGGCTGGGATTGAACACGGATGCCTTCGGCGCCGTCGGAGTTTTCTCACCGGCGTTCTGGACCAGCCCGAACTTCACGCAGTCGGTCATCGGTGGTGCGCGCAAGCCCGGCTTGCGGATCTACATGGACATGGGCACGAACGAGCGCGGCAACACGAGCGGCGACTATTGGCAGGATGCGCTCACGGTTCGTGATGCGTGGGTGCGGCAGGGCTACACGGAGGGCGCGGACTTTTTCTGGAACCCCGGCGAGGGAGACGAGCACAACGAGAAGGCTTGGGCGAAGAGGCTGCCGGCGGCTTTGCGTTTCCTTTTGCCGCCACCCTAGATTCCGAGGGCTGCGGCGATCGTGTTGGGCGAGTTTCCCTCGAGGCGGTTGTTCACGAAAACGTAGGAAGGGCGCGCGGTCGGGGCGGCCTTCGCGCGGGCGATGAGTCGGCGAAGATCCTCCCGCGCCTCGGGACACGGCTCACGGGTTTCGCGGTAAGGAGAAAAGCTTTCCACGGCCTCGCGGTAGTCGCGTCCGGGACGCAGGAGAAATCGCGCCGCGAAGAAATCTGCTGTGAAGGCGCCGGGCAGGGCGGCTTGGGCGCCGACCGACGGCATGCGCGTCCAGCTGTTGAAAACATGCGCCACGCCGTGCGCCGCCAGAGCAGCAAAGTAGTCGGGGTGAAGCAGGGCGGCATTGCGGATCTCCACGCCGAATTGCCAGCCGGTCGGTAGCGAGGCGAGGAAGCGTTCCAGGGCGGCGACGAAGTCGCGCCCGCGGGCGAAGTGCGAGGGGTGGAAAGTGGAGAACTCGAAGATGAGGACGCCGATCTTCGCGGCGTGCGCCTCGAGCGGGGCCAGGAACGCGTCGGCGAAGAGCCCGGCATCAAGGAATCGCGGGTTGTCCTGCCCGGCGCGCTCGCCGAAACGCGGCAGGCGCGGGAACCTCTTCACGGTGATTTCGTCCGTCACCTTGAAGGACAGCCGGAAGCCGGGCGGCACTTGCGCGGCGAGTCCGGCCACAAAATCGTCGGACGGGAACCGATAGTAGCCGGCGTCCACGCACACCGTGGGGAAGACCGCTGCGTATTCGGCGAGGCAGGCGGTCTCGAAGCGTTTGCGCGAGAAACGGCCGCGGGTCAGGTAGTTGTCTTCGTCGTAGAGTTGCCCGAGCCAGCCCTCGTATTTCCAGGACGAGGTGCCGAGGGCGAGCCGGTGGTCACGCGCGAGCGCGCCAGTCGCGGCGGCCACTGCTGACCGCGGGAACGTCGATGGCTCAGGGAGGAGAGTTGGGGGCGCGATGCCTTGAAGGCTTCCGCCTTCCTCAGCGCTCATCCGGCATCTCCCGGCGGCCTACATCAGGCCCTTGAGCCGGCTGAGAAGATCGGCTTCGCCTTGCAGGCCGACGACTTGCTCGCGGACCTCGCCGTTCTTGAAGAAGAGCAAGGTCGGGATCGAGGAGACACGGAAACGACTTGCCACGCCGGGGGCCTCGTCCACGTTGACCTTGGCCACGACAGCCTGGCCGACGGTGGCGTCCGCGATCTTGTCGATGATCGGCGCGATCATGCGGCACGGGCCGCACCACGGGGCCCAGAAGTCAACGAGCACGGGGGTGCCTCCCTTGTTGATTTCGGCGTCGAAGTTGCTGTCGGTTAGTTGGAGGACGTTGGCGCTGGCCATGATGTTGTGGTGGATCGTTTCGCGGTTGGTTCAGGTGGCAAGGAAGATCCAAAGCTGGACACCGAGCGATGCGAGGGCAACGACGGTGGCGGCGATGGCGAGGAGGTCGAGGGACTTGTCCGGCGCGGCTTCCGCGCTGGTGACCTCGGCGGAGGGCTTCGCGGTGGTGATGGCCGGGCCGGGCTTTGCGGCTTCCTTTTCAGGGCCGATCTTGACCGTGGCTTGCGGCGCGGGGCGCGTGGGGGCCGGAGCCACCACCTTGGATGTGCTTTTCTTCGGATCCGCAGCTGCGGCGGGGGCAGCGACCGGCGGTGCAGCCGGCTTCATCGCCGGCGGCGCGGCGGTGGCCGGCTTGGGCACGGCGGCGGGAGCCGGCGTTGGCGCGCCTGCAGCGGCCGGAGCCGTCACCGGCGCGGCCGGCTTCGGCGGAGCGCCGGGAACCGGGACTCCCGGTGCGGGCATTGGAGGCTTGGGTGCGGCAGGCACGGCACCGGCGGGAGCCGGGGGCTTCGGGATGCCGGGTGCGGACGGCGCAGAGGGTGCAGCGGGCACGGCCGGCTTGGGTGCCATTCCAGGCGGGGCGACTGGAGGTTTCGGCACCGCGGCGGCCGGCGGCGCGGGCATGGGAGGACGGGGCGCTGCGGGCATTGGCACGCCGGGAGCGGCGGGGGGCTTGGGAACCGCCGGCATCGCGGCAGCAGGCATGGCGGGCGCCGGTGCAGCGGGCATGGCCGGTGCCGGAGGCGGCACGAGACCACCCGGGGCCGGGGGCATCGGCGGCGCCGGCATGCTGGGCGGCGCGCCGGCCACGGTCGGAAGGGGCTTGGGCGGAAGATTGATCATGGCCGCCTCGCGCGGGTTCGCGGCACCGGGTTTGCCGTCACGACGGGGAGGGAGGACGATGCGGACGGTTTCTTTCTTTGGCTCGTTCATGTTCGGAGGAATGTAGTCTGCGTGCGGAGTGCCAACGGGGCACCCGGAAGCGACGGAGAGGATTATCAGCGCGGCAGATGCTGTCAAACGTTTCGGAGCACGCGACGGCTCGGCGGAGCGTATCCAAAAAAGCTCTTGCTTCCAGCGACCCGCGGGTTATTCTGCTCGGCCAATTTCTCGAACATGGCCAAGACCTCATGGAAAGAGCGCGAAAAGCGCAAACGCAAGACGGTGGACAAATACGCCGAGCTGCGCGCGGAGCTGAAAAAGAAGGGCGACTACCTCGCGCTTTCGCAGCTTCCCCGCAACGCCAGCCCGGTGCGTCTGTCCAACCGCTGCCGTGTGTCGGGCCGCAAACGCGCCTTCCTGCGCGAGTTCCAGATGTCCCGCCTCACCTTCCGCGAACTCGCTTGCGCCGGACTCATTCCGGGGGTCACCAAGGCAAGCTGGTAGCCGTTTTCCGCGCGGCTCCTGCACCGGGCCGCAGCTTCACCACGCGCGCCGGGTCCTGAGCCGGCGACCCCGGCATTCGCCGCGGGCCCATCATGGATTCATTCATTTCCATCATTCCTCCCGCAGCTTCCGGGACAGCCGTGCCTTCAGCAGTGGATGCCGACACGATGGCGTTCCAGTTGCTCGCCGTTGTCCTCCTTGTGCTCCTCAACGGCTTCTTCGTCGCGTTCGAATTCGCCGTGGTCAAGGTCCGCTCGGCCCAGCTCGAGCCCAAGGAAGGCGAGCCCGGACGCCGCACCAAGCTCGCCCGCACCATCCTCGGCAACATGGAGTCCTATCTCTCCGCGGCCCAACTCGGTATCACCATGACGAGCCTCGGCCTCGGCTGGGCGGGCGAACCGTTCGTCGCGCGGATGCTCGGGCCGGTTTTCCATTCGCTCGGCCTGCAGCGGCCGGAGGTTATCTCAGCGCTCTCCTTCACCGCGGCGTTCGGACTGATCACCTTCCTGCACATCGTGGCCGGCGAGCAGGCGCCGAAGATCCTCGCCATCCGCCGCGCGCGCAGGATCCTGCTTCTCTGCGCGGGGCCCATGTGGTTTTTCCACCTCGTCTTCCGTCCGTTCATCCACGTCATCAACGTCTCGTCCGACTGGCTCCTGCGTCGCGTTCTGCGCGTCGGCCCGAGCGCGGGCCACGAGACGGTCCACACGGCTGACGAACTCCGTTCGATGATCGAGCAGGGACTCGACGGCGAGGGGACGCCGGTGAGCCAACTGGGGCGCGAGATCCTCATCAACGCTCTCGACATGCGCAAACGCGTCGTGCGCGACATCATGACTCCGCGCGGCGAGGTCGTGTTCCTGGATGTGGACGACGACTTCGCGCAGAACCTCCGCGTGGCGCAGGAGTCCGGTCACACCCGTTTCCCGCTTTGCCGCGGCCACCTCGACGATGCGATCGGCTTGATCCACATCAAGGACCTCCTGCCCCTGCTGCGCGGCGGTCTCGGCGATCTCGCGGCGATCAAGCGCGAACTCGTCCAGGTGCCCGAGATGATGCCGCTCGAGCGCCTCCTGAAGTTCCTCCTCGGCAAGCGCGCGCACCTCGCGCTCGTGCTCGACGAATACGGGGGGGCGGTCGGCGTCGTGACCCTCGACAACGTCATGGCCGAACTGGTGGGTGACATCCAGGACGAGTTCGACACCGCGGACACCGACTGCCGCAAGCTGAGCGAAGGGGAATACCTGCTCGACGGCGCGGCCGCCCTGCACGACCTCGACGACCTCATCGGCCTGCGCCTCGAAAGCACCGACGTCAGCACGATCGGCGGCTACCTCACGCACCACCTGGGCCACCTCCCGAAGAAGGGCGAGGCCGTGCAGTGCGGTGGCTTCGACCTGACGGTGCACCAGACCGACGGGCGCCGCGTGCTCGCCGTCCACGCCAAGCGGAACGAGACGGCTGGTGCAGGCGCGGCCGGCTAGAACGCCCTTGCGGGAGCGCGTGCGGCAATGTCTATTGGCCTGACAATGGCCCACTCCGAAACCCCTTCCGTCGCGAAACCCGGCTTGGCCGACGGTCCTGCCACCCCGCTCGAGTCCCCGCATCTGCGCGACCACGACTACGCACTTTCGGAGGCGCGCTGGATGCTGGACCTCGTCCGCAAGCCGACTGAGGAGGTCTCCCTCGAGGCGCGGCAGAAGATTTCCGAGCAGACCGTCGAGAACTTCGCCCACCACATCAATGCGGGGTTCCTGGAGCACCGCAAGTCGGCCACGCTGGGCGGCGAGTTCGCCTTCACCGAGTGGGAGGGGCAGGGGTCGCTCATCCGCGACGCGCTCGGGCGCGAGTTCATCGACATGCTCGGCGGCTTCGGCCTCTACAGCTACGGCCTGCGCCACCCGAAGATCATCGAGGCAGTCAAGGCCCAGCTCGACCGCTCGCCGCAGTATTCCCAGGAGATGCTCGACCCCCTGCGCGCGCAGCTCGGGCGTGTCATCGCACACATCACGCCCGGCGACATCCAGAAGGGATTCTTCGCCAACAGCGGCACCGAGGCGATCGAGGGCGCGCTGAAGCTCGCGAAGTTCTACACGGGGAAGAAAGGCATCATCTCGATGCAGAAAGGCTTCCATGGGAAAACCCTCGGGTCGCTCTCCGTCACCGGGAAAGCCGTGTTTCGCGAGCCCATCCTCCCGCTGCTTGAAGGCGTCCGATTCGTTCCCTACGGCTGCGCCTGCGCCGTGGAGAAGGAACTCGAGGCGGCGAAGAGCGTGGGCGACGGCATGGCCGCCGTCATCATCGAGCCCGTGCAAGGCGAGGCTGGCGGCATCGTGCCGCCCCCGGACTTCCTGCCGCGGCTGCGCGCCATCTGCGACTATTACAACGTCCTTCTCATCGTGGACGAGGTCCAGACCGGCTTCGGACGCACGGGAAAGGTTTTCGGCGTGGACCACGCCGGCATCACTCCGGACATCATGTGCTTCGGCAAGGCGTTGGGCGGCGGCGTGGTGGCCTGCAGCGCATTCTTCTCCACCGCCAAGATCTGGAGCGTGATGGAGCCGAATCCGTTCATGCACACCACCACGACCGGCGGCAACCCGATCGCCTGCGCCGCCGCGCTGGCGGCTATCGAGGTCATGTTCGAGGAGGACACGCCGGGGCAGGCCGCGCGCAAGGGCGACTACATGATGGCCAAGCTCAATGAGATCAAGTCGCGCTACCCCGACATCCTCAAGGACGTCACGGGCCAGGGCCTCCTGATCGGGTTGAAGTTCCCGTCCTCGACCGTCGGCTACAAGGTCGCCCAAGGCATGTTCCACCGCCGCGTGCTCACGGCGGGAACCCTGATCAGCGCC
Source organism: uncultured Chthoniobacter sp. (assembly GCA_964609925.1). GTDB lineage: Bacteria > Verrucomicrobiota > Verrucomicrobiia > Chthoniobacterales > JACTMZ01 > JACTMZ01. Next base: position 64,938 of record CAZSUJ010000003.1, read on the forward strand.
GAGAGCATCCGCATCGAACCGGCGCTCAACGTGCCCATGGAACTGCTCGACGAGACGCTCAATCGTTTCGAAGACACCCTCAAGAGCGTGAAACTCGAACCGGGCGACGTCCCGCCTGCTCCGGCCCCGCACAGCTTCTCCAAGCCGGAGTGCTACGGGCCCTGCGGCTGGGGGACGAAGTGCCTGGCCAAGTAGCGGCGCGCGCAGGCACCGGGGCGTGGTAGACCGACCGCTCGCGGGCCGGGGTCAAAAAAATCGCCGCATCAAACGATGCGGCGATCCAAGGGTTCTGCGGCCAGGCCGCCAGACTCATTTAGCCTTGAACGAGCTGAGGATAGCGATGGCTTCGGCGGCTACCTTCTGATCGGTGTCCGACGACTCATACCACAACTCGGCGATCTCGCTCGGGCTGGCCAGGACCCAGGCGAAGCCGAAGTTGGTGAGCACTCCGTCTTTGTCTTTGCCACTGCCGGAGGCAGCCAAGGCGTCCTTGCCGTCGATCTTGGTCTCGTTGGGCTGGGGCAACTCGGCCCCCGGATAGGTTTCCTTCACGTATTCATAGGTTTCCTCGATGGCTTCGCCGAACTTTTCCTCCGTGCCTTCGACCGTCTTGAAGTAGAGGACGGTCTCACCCTTGGTCAGCGTGCAGTAAGGATTATCCTCCGAGCCGGCGGCAAACTCCCAATCGTCCGGGGCCGTGACGGTGAAAACGGGCTTGTCCTCGTTGGGGTAAAAGACGGTGACGTCGGCGGCCGAGACAAGCGAGGTGAGCGCGAGGCCGGCGGCGAGGATGGTCGGGAGGATTCGGTGGTTCATGGTCTTTTGGGTGAGTGGAGAACAGGCGAGGCTAGGCTTCCGCCCGGCGGGAACAACCCCAAAAAACCGACCATCCGCGATCGCCGGGCCAGGACGGCTACCAGCCTCGTTTGACGACGAATCCACGGGCTTCGAGCAGGGGCTGCAGCCGGTCGGCCTGTTCGCCTTGGATTTCCAGGGCGCGCCCGTTGATTTTCCCGCCGCTGCCGAGCCTGGTCTTCAAATCATGCAGCAAGTCGCGGAGCTTGCCGTCCGACCAAGCGGAGCTGAAGCCCTCGAGGACGAGGACGATTTTCCCTCCGCGCTGGGCGGTCGAGCGGCGGAGCAGCAGGCGTTCCCTGGGCGGTTGCTTCGCCGGATGTTCTGCTCGGGGAACGGTCGGGGGCGGATCGGGGAGCGGGCCGAGATCGAGCGCAGCGAAGGGGTTGGCAAAGGCCGCCGGCCCGGCTTCGGTGGGGATTCGCTGTTTGCTTTCCCGCGCCACGATGTCAGCGCAGCCAGCGCTTCTTCTTGATGTAGATGAGCGGCAGGATGGCCGAGAGAAAGGTGAGCAGGATGGTGACGGGGAAGCCCCACTTCCATGACAGCTCGGGCATGAACGAGAAGTTCATGCCATACATCGTGCCGACGAGGGTGGGGGGCAGGAACACGGCCGTGAGGATGGTGAAGACCTTCACGATTTGGTTCTGCTGCATGTTGAGGATGCCCATCGAGGCCTGCTGGAGGTAGCGGACCTTGTCGTGCTCGAAGGCGAGGTGGTCCTTGATGCCCTGGACGTCCGCCGCGAGTTCATTCACTCGGGCCTGCAGTTCCGCCTCGGTGAAGCCGTCCACCTCGGCGTTGAAGTAGCGGACGACGCGGGCCAGTTGCAGGACGCTCTCGCCGCTCTGGGAGATGAAGTCCTCGTAGCGCGAGAGTTCGGCCAGCAACTCGCTGATCTCGGTCATGGTGCCGGTCTTCCCGGTGCCGAGTTCGGTGGGCATCTCGGCGATGTCCTTCGACAACTGCTCGAGGTCGGTGCCGACGGCCTCGACGCGGTCGGCCACCGTCTCGCTGAGGGCGAAGAGCAGCCCCCACAGGATTTTCTGCGGGCTGCCGTAGAGGTGCGACTTGCGCCGGATGCGCTGGGCGAAGATGGCCACCGGCATGAGCTCGATGTCGTGCAGCGTGACCACGCATTCGTCGTGCAGGATGAAGGTGAGCTTGTTGACGCGCGTGGCGTTCTCCTCGTCCTTGCTCACCAGCCCCATCGTCATGAAGAGCGTGTCGTCCTCGTGGTAGATGGTCGGATGCTGGAGGGTCAGTTCGATGTCGAGGGCGCCGCGGACGATTTCCTTCTCCTCGGGGGTCGGGCGCAGGACATCGAGCCAGACGGCGCCGCGCACCTCTTCCACCGTCTGCACCTCGCGGGTGAAACGGAACGAGTCGCCGTCCTTGAAGAACGCCGTGATCATGGCCGCGGCTCGTCCCCTTCGGGCCGCGTGCTGTGCGGGGCGCCGCCCGGCACGCCGTAGCGTTCGGCGTGGCTCGGCGAGGGGGAAGAACTGCGCGTCTCGGTGCCCTCGGGCTGCAGGTGGTGGATGAGGAGCAGCACGCCAGCGATGAAGACGTAGAGGCCGATGACCGCCCAGATCACCTCGGTCTCCAAGGCGTGTTCCTTCTTCTTCGGGGCTTTTTGCGCGTCGGGCATGAGAGGCCGTCCGGGGGGACGACTGACCAAAGCATGAATGCGCGGAGGGCGGGAGGAAAAAATGGCGCAAAAAAAGGGCGTCCCTCGCGGGACGCCCTTGTGATTGTGCGATGCGTCAGCTCAAGCGCCGGCCGGGACCGCGTCCTGATCGCGTTCCTTCATCGCGGCCTTGCGGCTGAGTTTGACCCGGCCCTTGTCGTCCACGCCGATGCACTTGACCCAGATGGCGTCGCCGACCTTGACGACGTCCTCGACGCGGTTGACGCGGAAGTCCGCGAGTTCCGAGACGTGGACGAGGCCGTCCTTGCCGGGCATGACTTCGACGAAGCAGCCGAACTCCTTGATCGTCACGACGGTGCCCTGGTAGAGCTCGCCGACTTCGATCTCCTTGGTCATGCCGGAGATGATCTCCTTGGCGCGGCGCAGGCTGTCGCCGTTGCTGGAGTAGATGTGGACCGAGCCGTCGTCCTCGATGTTGATCTCGGCTCCGGTCTCCGCGACGATGCCCTTGATCGTCTTGCCGCCGGGGCCGATGAGGAGGCCGATCTTGTCCACGGGGATCTTGAGCGTCTCGATGCGCGGGGCGTATTGGCTCATCTCGGTGCGCGGCGCCTCGAGGGCCGCGGTCATGACGCCGAGGATCTTGGCGCGGGCCTCGGTGGCCTCGTCGATGGCGGCCTTGAGGATGTCGAGCGAGAGACCGGGCAGCTTGAGGTCGAGTTGGAAGCCCGTGACGCCCTTGCTGGTGCCGCAGAGCTTGAAGTCCATGTCGCCGAAGTGGTCCTCGGAGCCGAGGATGTCGGTGAGCGTGGTGTGGCGCTTGAGGGCGCCGCTTTCATCGAACTCGGTGACAAGGCCCACGGAGATGCCGGCCACGGGGCGGCGGATGGGAACGCCGGCGTCCATGAGCGCGAGCACGCCCGAGCAGACGCTGGCCATGGAGGTGGAGCCGTTCGACTCCATGACCTCGCTGGTCACGCGGATGGCGTAGGGGAACTCGTTCTCCGGCGGGATGACCGGGCGCACCGAGCGCTCGGCGAGCGCGCCGTGGCCGATCTCGCGGCGGTTCATGCCGCCGAAGCGGCCGGTCTCGCCGACGCTGAACGGCGGGAAGTTGTAGTGCAGGATGAAGCGCTTGGTCGGTTCTCCGCCCGCGTAGGTGTCGAGGCTCTGGGCCTCGTCGGCCGGGGCGAGGGTGGCGAGGGCCATGGCCTGGGTCTCGCCGCGTTGGAACAGGGCGGAGCCGTGCGCGCGCGGGAGCATCCCGACTTCGGCCTCGAGTTTGCGCAGGTCGTGGAGACCGCGGCCGTCGCAGCGTTCCTTGCGGTCGAGGATGCTGATGCGGAAGGCTTTCTTCTGCAGGTAGTCGAAGGCCTGCCCGATGGCGAACGGCGTGGCGTCGGCGTGCTTGGCGAGGATCGCCGCCTCGACTTCCTTGCGGAGGGCGTCCACCGCCTTGGCGCGGTTGACCTTGCCGCTCGTGTAGAGCGCGGCTTCGATGCGGTCGCCCGCGACGGCGTAGGCGATTTCCAGAAGCGAGTCGTCCACCTTGAGCGGCGCGTAGTCGCGCTTCGGCTTGCCGCACTTGGCGGCCAGCTCGCGCTGCATGGCGATGAGTTGGCGCACGGGTTCCTGCGCGAAGTCGAGGGCTGCCTTGAAGTCGGCCTCCGGGAGTTCGTCGGCTGCGCCTTCGATCATGATGACTTCGTTCTCCTTGCCCACGTAGACGAGGTCGAGGTCGCTCTGCTCACGCTGTTCGTGGGTCGGGTTGACGACGAATTCGCCGCCGATGCGGCCGATGCGCACCGCGCCGACCGGTCCGCTGAACGGGATGTCGGAGACGGCCAGGGCGGCCGAGGCGCCGTTGATGCTGAGGATGTCGGGATCGTTCTCGCCGTCCGCGCTCAGCAGGAGGCTGATGATCTGGGTTTCGAAGAAGTAGTCCTTCGGGAAAAGCGGGCGCAGGGGACGGTCGGTCATGCGCGCCGTGAGGGTTTCCTTCTCGGTGGGACGGCCTTCGCGCTTGAAGTAGCCGCCGGGGAACTTGCCCGCTGCGGCCGCCTTTTCCTTGTAGTCAACGGTGAGCGGGAAGAAGTCCTGCCCGTCGCGCAACTTCGTGGCGGAGACGGCGCTGACAAGGATGATGGTTTCGCCGCAGCGGACCATGACGGCGCCGTCGGCTAGTTTGGCGATTTTGCCGGATTCGATGGTGATCTCCGAGTGGCCGATGCGGCCGGAGATGATGGTGTGTGACATGTGGGTTGGTTACGGGTTGTTGGTTGGTCGAACCGTCAGCCCCGCATCATCCCAAAGCACAGGATGCAAGGCTCCACGCGGGGAGACCTGGATCCCAGGCTGCGGTATGAAGGCGGGGTCGGACGTTTCGATGATTCTGCAAAAAACCGCCGCGAGCGCGGCGGTTTGGTTCACTTGCGAAGATTTAGGCTCTCGATGAGCTTGCCGTAGCGCTCGGTCGCGGTGTCCTTCAAGTAGTCAAGCAGGCTGCGGCGGCGGGCGACCATCTTCAGGAGGCCGCGGCGGGACGAATGGTCCTTCGCGTTGCCCTTGAGGTGCTCGGTCAGCATGTTGATGCGCTCGGTGAGGCGTGCGATCTGCACGTCCGCGCTTCCGGTGTCTTTGTCATGCAGCGCCACGCTGCTCACGGCGTCCTTGGTCATAAAATTCGAGTGGCCGAGTAGGATAGCCGGGGATTCCGGCGAGGCAAGCGGCAAATGTGTCCGTCATTGCCCCGGCAAGACGTGACAGTTATCGTGCCCTCACGCCACTCGCGTCGGGCAGCCGGGCTGCTGATCCAAGGAGACGCGGACGGGCTGTCTCCTGAAGAATTCCATGACGACCAACCCCATCAGCGCTTCGGCGCCCGGCCGCGCCGAATGGCTCGGCAACCACACGGACTACAATCTCGGGCTCGTGCTCGGCCTCGGGCTCGATGTGGGGACCACGGTCTCGGGGACACGCCGCCCGGATCGTTTGCTCGGACTGCATGCGGCCGACCTCGGCGAGCGGTGCGAGGTGCACCTCGACGACCTCCGGCCGCAGGCCGCGGGTTCGTGGGCGAACTATGTGGTCGGGGTGGCGGCAGGTTTCCTCGAGCGCGGAGCACCGGCTTCGGGACTCGACCTCGTGGTGCGCAGCACGGTGCCGATGGGCGCCGGCTTGAGCAGCAGTGCGGCCTTGGAGTGCGCGACGGCGCGTGTGCTGCAGGAAGCCTGGGGGACGGACTTTGACGACCTCACGCTCGCGCGCATCGGCCAGGAGGCGGAGCACCGGTTCGCGGGAGTGCGTTGCGGGCTGCTCGATCAGGTGACCTCTCTCTTCTCGCGGTCCGGCCACGCGGTGTTCTTCGACTGCCGCTCCCTCGAGATCGAGCGCATCCCGGTGCCCGAGGCCGCACGTTTTGTCATCGTGCAGAGCGGGGTCAAACATGCGCTTTCGGACGGCGTTTACAACACCCGACGGGCCGAATGCGAGCAGGCGGCCGCGTCTCTCGGTGTGGCGTCGTTGCGCGACGCGACCGCGGAGATGATCGACGCCGCCGCGTCGGCGGGGCGCCTCGCCGGTGCGCCCCTCCAGCGCGCCCGGCACATCACGGGCGAGAACGCGCGGGTCGCCGCGGCCGTGTCGGCCCTGCGCGCCGGCGACCTTCCGGCGGTGGGGGCGTTGATGGATGCCTCGCACGAAAGCTCGCGCGTCCTGTTCGAAAACTCCTGCGTGGAGTTGGATCATCTTTCCTCCGTGGCCCGTTCCATCGGGGGTTGCCTCGGGGCGAGGCTGACCGGTGGCGGATTCGGTGGTGCGATCCTCGCGTTGGTCGTCGAAGAGAATGTCCCCGGGTTCACGGCCGAGATGCAGTCGCGCATCGAGGCCGATTGGGGGCGTCGTCCGCCCTTTCTCGTCACGCGCGCGGCCGGGTGAGGCGATCGAGTATTCGTCCGAGCAGTTCGTGCATCGCGTCGAAGGTCGCGGCGGGTGCGGAAAGGATGCGGTCGGCAGACTGCACGAATGGTGCGGGCCGGAGATCCTCCGGGCAGGAGGCGACGAGCGCGGTAACCGACTCCGGCGTGGCCTCGGGATGGAACTGGAGTCCGATGACTGCGCGGCCGACCTGAAACGCCTGGTTGCGGCAAGCGTCGCTTTCGGCGAGACGCACCGCGCCGGCGGGCAGATCGAAAGTCTCGCCGTGCCAGTGGAACACCTCGAGCGGGGAGGGGATTCCGAGCGCGTCCGCCCCCGCATCCGCGGTTCCTCGCACCGGATGCCATCCCACTTCGCGGCCCGCCGGGTTCGCGTAAACCCGCGCCCCGAGGGCGCTGGCGATCAACTGCGCTCCGAGGCAGACGCCGAGAACCGCGCGGTCGGCCGCGATGGCCGCCCGCAGGAACTGCTTCTCGGCGGCGAGCCATGGCAGGCGGTCCTCGTCATTCACGCTCATGCCGCCGCCCATGAAGATGAAGAGGTCGGCGCTGTCCGGCGCGGGCAGCGCCGCGCCTTCGTGCATCATGGAGCCTTCGACTGCCCAGCCGCGCTCGCGCAGCCAGTCGGCGATGCGGCCGGGTCCCTCGAACTCCTCGTGCTGGAAGAAACGCGCGCGGCGGGCCACCTCAGTCCGTCATCACGAGCGCGTTCACGTCGTTGGAAGTGCGGAAGAAATTCCAATAGACGGTGAACTTGCCCTCCACCACCGCGGTGGCCGAAGCGTAGGCGCCTTCGAGTGCCTTGTGCGCGTGGCGACTCGCCGCTCCGAGTCCGTGCCGCGCGTGCTCGATCAGGCTGAAAGGATTGCCGTTCGTTGCCGGCATCGTGCTGGCTGAACCGAGGGAGAGGGGAACGATGCGGCCGGGGCGGCGCAAGGCGATCTGCAGGTCGCGCACCGCGCCGATGATGCTCCCGGCCACATGACGTGAACCGTCGGCCGGCGTGGTGGGGAGCAGGGCGATGAAAACATCATCCTCGGTGCGGAAGGTTCCGTCGCGCGGCCGGATGCAGAAAGTGCGGAGCGCGGCCGCGACGGCATGGCGGCACAAGTCGAGGCTCTCCGCGGGTGTGTTGGCGTCCGGTCCGCTGAATGGATCGGCCCGCATGAACATCAACGTGAGCGGGACATTCTGCTCGGCGCACCGAAGCCACTCCCAGCGCAGGGCGTGCTCCATTTCCTTGTCCCCGCCCAGGCTGCCGAGAGCGCCCTCGAAGAGGAGGCTGCCAAGTTGGTGCAGGTCGGCCACTCCGGGCGAGCGCATGGGCCGCATCACATCGAGCGCCTGATCTTCCGCGGATGTTCCGCGAGCCTCCGCCGGGAGCAGCGTTGTTTCCATGGCGGTTGTGTCTAGCACGACATCGGGCCGGCGGGAATGCGGAAATATGGGCTGCGTTTTGGTTTTTGACGAAAGTGGGCATCTCGGGCAACATCCCGCCTCGTCCTCAAATTCCCGGGTCCGATCGTGGTCAACACCCCCGTCAACTTTTTTCCTCTGCTCGAAAGCAGAACCACACCTACGGGTCTGAAACGGACGTTTCGTTTGCTGGTTTGGGGGGCACTGACGGCGATCGCCCTCGCACCTTGGCAAGTCTCGCTCGCACAACCCGGCACGGAAGAGGAGTTGACTCCGCCACCGATGCAGGTGACCGACCCGATTCCCAGTCCGCCGCCGCCCACGCCTGCGCCTCCTCCGCCCCAAAATCCGCTCCCGCCAGTCGCTCCCCCTGTGGCCACGCCTGTGCTTCGTCCTGGAGCAATGACCTACTCCACGCCGGTCGGTGCGGCACCCGGCGCCCCCACGGTCGCCATCGGTCGCCCGCTCGAAAAGATGAACTTCGGCGACGCCGGCAACCGGGTCGCCTCCCAACTCCGCAGCATGCCGCAGGAGACTTTCACTTTCGATCGCGCGATGTTGCGCGATGTGCTCCGGGTTCTCGCCGAGCAGGCGGGCATCCCCTACATCGGCATCCCCGAACATTCCACCAAGGCGCAGAGGCTCGTGACATTCAAGATGACGGCCAGCCCGTTCGCGGCCATCGAGGCCGTTTGCAGGCAGAACGACATCAAACTCACCTACGACGACGGCGTGTGGTTCATGCGCGTGCACGACTCGAACTTCGAGCGCACGCGCACGGCCGCAGACGCGAACGAGCTTGTCGGTGTCATTTACCAGTTGAAGCATGACCCCGTGGACCGCGTTGATTTTCGTGCAGATGCAGGGTCATCCACCGGTGGCGGTGCTGGAGGAGCCATGGCTAGTGGCGTTGGCACGGTCTCCGGGGCGGGAGGGGCCTCGATCACCACGCCGAATCTTCCGTTGCAGAACTCCCAGCGCGTTTTTGAAGCCAAATCGCCCCGAATAGTCAACGAGATCCGCGTCATGCTGGGCCTGAAGCCGCTTGAGTATGGCGATGACGGGGCACTTAACGACCCTGACGTCGCCGCCGGCACAGAGGCCAAGATGGGGAGACTGCCTCCTTTCGACGGTGAGATGCCGTCTGCCGGTGATGGCACCGACGATTCCCAATCCGCGCTTTTCCCCGTCTATGTGCCGGCGCAGAAGCCGCAGGTCATTTACAACTCCGACACCAATATTCTCTGGGTTGTGGCCACCCGACGTCAGCATAAGTGGATCGGCGAATACCTTTCCCGCGTGGACCGGCCGCAGGACCTCATCGCGATCGAGGTCAAGTTTTTCGAGACCAAGAAGAACCCGCAAACAGATTTCGGCATCGATTGGCAGCGCACATTCGGGGATGGGATAACTGTGCGCGGTGAGGCCAATGCAGGCAGTGAGGGCCGTTTCGCCGCCGGCAACCTCTCCGGCGGCGCGGCTACCCTCACTGGTTCGGGCACTACCACCACTTACTCAGCCGTGCTGGGGGTCGAAGAAGTCAGTGCAACTTTGCGCGCCTTCATGCAGGACCGCAACAGCTCGCTCGTCCAATATCCACGGGTCCTAACCATCAATAATCGCGAGGTTGCCATCACTGCGGCCGAGAACACACCTGTGAACGCGGGTGTGACGCAAACCCAATCGGGTTCGACTGCCACGCAAACGGGGACCTTAGCTTACCTGCCTGTTGGCACACAGATCAACATTCTGCCCAAGACCGTTGGCCCCGACCAGATCGCCATGACGGTTGCCATCACTGTTTCCTCCATTATTGGCGAGCTCAACATTGACCTCGGCACCGGGGCGAATCCCTATCCTATCACGTCCCAGCGCGTCTATAACGCCACCTTGCAGGTGAACTCGGGCTACACTCTGGCCGTTGGTGGCCTTGAGAAGGTGGACGACACGCAGACCGAGGGCGGGATTCCCCTTCTCAAGGACATTCCCGTGGCCGGCTACCTTTTCAAGAACAAGGGCAAGAACCGCAACCGCACCAACCTCATCATCTTCATCACTCCCTACACCATCTCGGATCCCTCCCGCACACCCGGCATCTCGGAGACGCCGGAGTCGCTGATCCCCCTCCGCCCGGGCGTGCCGCCGCCAGCTCCCATTTTCTCGCCCGATGGGCAGCTGATCGGGGGAACTGGTGCCTTGCCGGGTGCCTTTGCCTGGTTGGAGTATCAGTTGCGCTACTTCAAACAGTTGAACGAGGAGGCCCGCATAGACCGCAAGACGGTCAATGATCTGCGTAGCGTCATCGCGCGTGCCCGTAACCTCTCCGCGCATCTTCAAGAACAAGTTACTGCCGGTGCTGGGTTTGCATCCGTTGACGTGGTGGATGACTCCGCCCGCGCAGACTCCCTGCTGGTCGAACTCAACAGGGTTCTGGCGGCGTCACAAAAAAATGTGATGTAGGGTGCAGCTGGACCAACGGGCGTTTGACATAGGCGGGATGTGTCCGTAATCTGCCACTAGGAGGAATCCAATGCGCCCGCCCAAGAACCGCACCGATCTTCGCAGCGCCGTCACCCTGATCGAGGTGCTGATTGCTTTGGGAGTCGTGGCGGTTCTCGGCGGCGGGGCCTACCTCAACGTGGTCAACTCGCGTGTGTCTGCCGACGAGGCGAAACTCGAGCAGGATGTGCGTGTGCTCAACAGCGCCATCGACGCCTATCTGGCCTCCGGCGGCGACCTCGATGGTGCCAGCACACCGGAGGCTGTGTTGGCCCGGCTCAAGACGCGCGCCGATTCGACATCGGCTCCGCGGGTGCTCGGGCTGACAGGTTCCTTTGTGGATTCGCGCACAACAGCCCTGATGCAGACTTCGGAGGAGGCGGGCACCGGAGGCTTGCGGGCTTACTACACCACTTCGCCGTCGCCGCGGTTCATCACGGGGACGAGCGGCGCGGCCGGTGTGAAGGCCTTTGTTTTCGACGATGCCGCGGGGTCGGCCAGCCCCACCGGAGAGGAGCGCACCCGCACCCTCGACGTGGCGACGCAGACAGCTTGGGTGTGGGACTTCACCAACCGTCCGGCTCCGGCGCCCGGCGAGGCGCAGGTGCCGGTGGCCACGGAGATAACCAACCGCGTGATCACCCCGGGCGTGTCGGCGATCCAGCTCAATCCCCCGACGTTCAACCCGCCGGCTGGTGTCAATCCGCTGACGAGCTACCCGTTGTCCCTCACGCTGGTGAACCCCAACCCCGCCGGCAGTTCACGGATCTACTATTCACTCAACGCGGGCCCCTACGTGTTGTTCAACACGGCGTTTTCCATCGGTCCGAACACGACGATCACGGCCTTCTGCATCAGCTTGGACCCGTCCCGCTACACCACGAGCGCGGCGGCCACAGCGGCCTACGGTGTCACCCCGTTGCAACTGGCCATCTCTGTTTCCGCCTCCCCGTCGCTGACCTATGCGCAAGTCGGCGGGTCCATGCTCGGCCAACCCACGCAAATTCCGCCTCCGGCCACGATCACCCTCGGGGTGACCGTGCCGACGCCCTACCTCAGCAGCGACGGGTTCCGGATCGAATACACCACCGATGGCAGCGATCCCCTGACCTCGACCAACCGCGTGATCGGTCCCTCGTTCTCGGGGTCGTTCGACTCGCCGAGCATCGATCTTTCGCTGACCAACTGGGGAACCCGCTCGAACCTGCCGATCCGCGCGGTGGCCCGCGCGTTGAACACCAACTTCTTCATCTCGTCGCCCGTGGTCAGCAACGTGGTGTCGGCCAACCGCGTGGCCCTTACTGCGCCCGTTGTGTCGCCCAGCAATCAGGTGGTCACTTTCTCCGTGACCGTCAACATGAGCAACCCCCCGACCGGTCCGTCCACGGGGATGCAGATCCGCTACACGACCAACAACACGGCGCCGAACATGACCAACGGCATCCTCTACAGCAGCCCGTTTTCGATCTCCTCGTTCGGAGTCAACGAGCAGAAGCCGGTCCGTGCGGTCACCGTGCCCTCGGGTGTCCTGACCAACTGGTTCAACATCAGCCCGGAAACCGCCCGAACCTACACTGGTCCAGCGTTCCTCGGTTCGGGCATCCCCAGCGGGGCTCTCGTCGCATCCGCCGAACTCAACAGCACGTTCAACGGCAGTGTCACCATCGCCTACCGGACGAACCAAGCCAACATCACCTACAACCAGAACGCCGTGATCAACGGCAGCCTCTATGTTCCGGGCACCCCGCGGGTGGCGCAGAATTCCCCGTTCATTCCCCAGTGGTTTCCGACCAACGACAGTTCTTTCTCCAACCGCATCTACGGCATTGTCTCCGGGCAGCCGGTCAGCCCGCGGGTAGTTGACCTGACGGGCCCGAGCACTCCCACGAACTACGTCATCACCTTCAACAACAACTCCTACATCACCGGAAAGATTTTCCGTCGCATCGAGCGCTACACCCTCACCCCGCTCAACGTGGCCAGCTTCCCCGTGAAGACCTCCTCGGCCTCACTCAGCCTCAACGGCCCCGTCGCCGCGCCCCTCAGCGCAACGAACGTGGCCAATGTCACCCTGAACACCACCAGCGTCGGGTCGGTGCCGCTCCTTCCGGGAACTTACGGAAACATGACCGCGAACAACGACAGCAAGTTTGTGCTCGGCAACGCAGCCAGCCCCGACACGCCTGTGACTTACAGCTTCGACTCGCTGCAACTAAACAGCTCGGCGGACCTTGTCATCGTAGGCCGGGTGATCCTCAACATCCGCAATGGCTTCGCGGTCAACAACGGCTCTGTGCTGGGCAATTCGGCGAACCCTGACTGGTTGCAGATCAACGTCTGGAACGGCAACGTGGCTGCGAACTCCGGCAGTTCCATATACGGCCGGCTCTACGTTCCGGGCCACCGGGTTGACCTGAACAACGGCAGTGTCCTTACCGGCGCCGTGACGGCGAACGCCCTTCAAATCAACAGCTCCGCCACAGTCTTCTCCCTCTCCCCTGCCAACTCCCCCACCTTCTGACGGCGCCGGGCCGCCCGCGGGCTTTGCGCTTGAATTGCCCGCCATCTGTTCCACCCTCTCGTCCAGAGCATGAACCTCCTGAAAATCGACCCTGAAGGGACCGTCGGCCAGCGCTTCAAGGAGCTCAGCCAAGATGACCGGGTAAGCGACTTCTACCTCACGGCCAACGAGCCGTTGGCCTACAAGCGCAACGGGCAATTGGTCTATGACGGCACCGTCTACGATTTCGCCGTGCCCGAGAACCTCGAACCCGGTTGCGTGGACAGCGCGATCGATCTCCACGGCCGGCGCTACCGCGTGAGCCAGATGATGACCAAGGGCAAGCTGCGCTGGGTCCTGCGGCTGCTGCCCGAGATCATTCCGACACCCGACTCGGTCAAGGTGCCCGTGCCCGCCCTCAAGGCGTTCATGGAGGCCCGCAACGGCCTCTTCCTCATCTGCGGCGCCACGGGCAGCGGCAAGTCCACCACCATCGCCTCCATGGTGCTCCACCGTGCCAAGCGCCGCCGCGAGCATGTCATCTCGTTCGAGGATCCCATCGAGTTCGTTTACCCGGAGAACCTCCCGTCGCTCATCTCGCAGCGTGAAATGGGGACGGACGAGCGGGATTTCGGCAAGGCCCTGCGTGCCGCCCTGCGCCAGGCGCCGGACGTGATCATCATCGGCGAGATCCGCGACGGCGAGACGGCCGAGATCGCCTTGCAGGCGTCCGAGACCGGCCACGTGGTGGTGGCCACGCTGCACACCTCGTCGGCCTCCCAGACCGTGCAGCGCTTCCTCAAGCTGATCCCGAGCGAGCGCCTCGAGAGTTCACAGGCCAGCCTGGCCGATTGCCTGCGCCTCATCATGTGCCAGCGTCTCCTCCTCGACGATCGCAAGGGCAAGCGTTTCCCCGTGCACGAAGTGCTGCTCCAATACGACGGCGTGATCAACATCGTCCGGCGCGGCGATTTCAAGAAACTCGACCAGGAACTGGAGACCGGCTGGAAACGCGGCATGTTCAACTTCGAAAAGAGCCTGGAAATCCGGCAGGGCGAGGGCTTCAACAGTCTGGGCAGCATCGAGCGCCCGGAGTTCGACTGGCAGCAGGCCCGCGAATATCTCGAGGCGCAGGAGGAACTCGCAGGCAACGCCCCGGATTCGCCCCAACGCCGCTCTGCCGACTACCAAGGCCAGCGCACCTAGCCCATGCTCGACCAGGTCAAATCCGTCCTCACCTTCCGCGCCTTCCGGCCAGAGCCGGACGACCCGAATGCGACTTGGAAAAACCGCTTCGCCGGCCGCCCGACCGCGCTTCTGAACATCGGGCGCGCTTCGCTTTCGTATGTCGTGATGAAGGACGCAAAGACGTTTGCGCCGGGTGGCGCGCAAAAGGGCGAAACCAAGGAGCTCTTCTCCGTCATGGGCCACGCGATCGAGGAGGCTACGTCCGACGGCTGGTGCGCCGTCTCGCTGGACACCCGCTACGTCATCAGCGTCGAGTCGAACCTCTCCCGCAAGAAAGGCTCGGAGGAAGCCATGCGCAAGGATCCGCGCAGCGTCCTGCACGGACGCTACGAGCGCGGCAAGCGCTACGCGGTCACGCACAACCCGGAGACCAATTCCAGCCTGCTCCTGAGCTGCGACGAGGAGCACCTCAAGAAGATCGAGGTGATGTGCCGCGAACAGCGGCTCAAGATCGCCCGCCTGTGCTGCGGGACCTACGTCCTCCTGCGCTACGCGCTCTCTAAGATCAACGTCAAGAAAGGCTCCGAGAACCCCGTCAGCGCGCTCTTCATCACCTGCTCGGGCGGTTCGCTCTGCGTCCTCTCGCAGCAGAAGGACAACTGGGTCGAGATCCGTTCGCGCCCCGACGTTTACGACGGCGACCTCGAGTCGCTCATGGAGTTGATCTCGCCTTTCAACGAGCGCATCGCCGACGACGGCCTCGTCGTGCTGGCCTGCGACGAGCCGATCCCCGGCTTGCCCGAGCGCCTGCGCGAGGTTTTTGCCGGGCATGAATTGAACGACCTCACCGAACCCGCGCTCCTCGCGCGCCTGGTCTATGAAGGCTGAACCCGCACCCACGGCTGTAGCGGCGATGTCCCCATCGCCGACGGTCCGTGCTCCGGCCATGGGTGCCTCGCCGCTACAACCATCCTGATTGCATGCAAGTCCTTGCCAACGAGATCGACGACTTCAAGACGGAGCGGAAGGACATCCTTCCGCCGCTGCCGCAGGTCTTCCGCCTCGTCCCGATCCTCTTCTACCTGTCGATCATCTTCGTCGTGCTCATCAGCGCCATCGCGGCCGTGCACACGAAGGTGGCGAACGACCGCCTCAACGACGCCCGCAAGCGCGTGGCCGACCTCAAGACGGAGATCGAGGGACTCAAGACCCAGCGGACCGAGCTCGAGTCCCAGATTCGCGGGGCCGCGGAGTTGGAGGGGTGGGTCCTCGCGGCCGCCCCCATCCAGCCGTTGGTCGTCGCGATCTGCGAGAGCATGGATGCCCGCATGCAGTCGTCCATCGTGGAACTGAAGCTTGAGCGCGATGTCGAAAGCCCCTCCCAGTTGAAGCTCGGTCTGCGTCTCAACACGACTTCGGAGGAGCAGTTGCAGAAGACCCTGAATGCGGTGCGCGAGCTCGGCTTCAACGAGTTTTCGCCCACGCAGAGCAATGTCGGCGGCGCCTTGGACTACCGCGCCACCCTTCTGTGGGAGTTGCCCAACGCCGACGAACCGCCCGAACCCGTGCAGACCTCCGCCGCTGCCCAGCCATGAACACCAAGCAACTCGCCTGCATCATCCTCCTCGCGGTCATGGCCGGGGTCATTCAACTCGGGCTTACTCTCCGCAAGGGGGCGGCCTCGGTGGCCGAGGAGGCCCGCAAGGAGGAGGAGGTCGAGAAGGGACAGATCAGCCAGCGCGACGCGGAACTGCGCTCCATGAACGCCTTGAAAAAGCAGTCGGAGGATCTCCTCACCTTCATCAAGGACTGGGAACCCCAATTCGCCGTCTTCCAGGAGCAGCAGACAGCCGAGACGATCATCAGCATGAAGGTCCGTTCCGACCGCCTGGCCACGCTGCAGCAGCGCTACCAGCAAATCCCGCACAAGATGAACGGCAAGGACGTCGAGACGCTTCCGAACCTCACGCGGGCCACGCTCACGTTCGAGGACTCCTACCCGAAACTTCTCAACTGGCTCGGGGAGATCGAGCGGCTCCATCCCACCATGCGGGTTTGGAGCATCACGCTGAGCAAGGGATCCCGGGGCGACGACCTGAGGATGGAACTCGTGCTCGAGGTTCCGCTTAGGAGGAAGAAGGCATGAAGACCCGCCTGACGCTCCTGACGATGGCAGCCGTCTTCGCCGCCCTCTCCACGGCTGATCTCGCAGCCCAAGATCCAGCTGCGTCCCCGCCCGCGGTAATGGCTTCGACGACCGCCGCCACGCCCAACAGGTCGGTCTTCAGCCCCTCCGCGCGCCAGCCCAAGGTTCTGCCCGAAGGTCAGAGAAATCCTTTCGGAGCGGCCGCCGCGCCAGCTGAGGAGCAGGAGGAGATGGTCGCAGCAGAGACCGAGGAGGCCAAACTCCGCCGCATGCTCGGCAAGATGCGGGTCACCGGCCTGTCCGGGTCGCCGGGAAGCTACAGCGTGGTGCTCGGATCCATGGTGCTGCGCGAGGGGGAGAAGCTTCCCCGCCTCTATGCGAACCAGGCCGAGGAACTCCGGGTCGATTCGGTCACTGCCAGCGAGGTCATCCTCACATTCGTGGAAAGGGTCGCCGGAATCCCTCCGCGCAGCATGATCCTGAGATTCGACCTCTCGCCGCGGGTGCGTTCCGTCCTGCCCGGTGAGCTTTTCCAAGCCATGGTGCCGGTTGACCCGAAAGGCAACATCCAGCTCGCTGATGTGGAGCCTCCCGCGGCGAAGGAGATCGAGAAAGGCCTCAAAGCGCAGGAGTTCGAGGGCCTTGTCGAGCGTCGCTTCAAGCTCATGGGCAGCCCCCTTTTCCCTCCGGGCGATGAAGACACAAAACAGCAACAGCCCTGAAAGTGGCCTGACTTTCGTCGAGTTGCTCATCGCAATGGCGGTGGGAGCCGCGGTGCTTGCCGCCGCGGTCATCGGGTTCGCCACCATTGTCAACAACCCGATGCGCATCGGCACGATAGATGTCTCGATCGACGCCAACCTTCACAACACCCTCTACGGTGCATCGGCCGACACCGTCACCATCGGACAGAACCCGAACTACTACCAGTCCGGCCAGGCCCAGCGCATGAAGGAGCTGCTGCTGGCTGACGTGGCTGCCTCTTCCGCCGTCTTCGCCCTCGGTCGCAACGCGCGCAACGATGTCCGGCTCGACTCGGTCGGCGTGCCGGCCGGATTCGATTTCCGCGAGGTGGCCACACCATCGGACTTCGGCGACTTCCTCGAGGAGGCCACTTCGACTTCGGTCTATTCCCCGGCGCAGACCGGCGCGCTGACCACGACGAATGCCACCATCTTCTGCCTGGGCGGCCTGCAGTCGGTCAGCGCGGAAGAGAATCTCCTTTACGTCAATTCCTTCTACGAGATCGACTTTGTCACCACGTCGGCGCCGGCGGGCACTTATGTCACCGTGCGCCGCTTCACCGGGGATTCCGGAGTGCCCACCGACTATTACCACCTCTTCTATCCGGGCGACCAGAACAGCACGCTGCCCTTCCGTCCGCTGGCCGCATTTTTCGGACGCACGGCCTCCAGCGAGGGGCCGGCCCTTTTCAACATCGCCCCCAATCACCCCTTCACTTTCGTTTGGTGGCCCGATCCTCTCGTCGGTTTCCTCAGCGGGCAGGGTGGAGCCAACGCCACCGCGGGAACCGTGCGCGCCCAATACTCGAACATGGCCCGGAGGACCTCCCTCTTTTTCGTCCTCCCAACCTTTCCCGGACAATGAGCACGCGCATTCCCCCGACAGACAAGTGCGGCTCGGTGCTTGTCTTCGCTCTCCTCATCCTCGCCGTCGGCGCGCTCGTCCTCGGCGGCGTCGCGCAGATGGCGGCCACCCAGGCGCTCAAGTCGGAGGGCGAGTGGACCGCCATGCGCCGCCAGGTCATGACGGGCAACAGCCGGGCGATGGCGCGGCAATACCTGCAATCGCAGATGTTTCTGGGCGGCGCCGCGGCCGCCTCGAACTCCAACTCGTTCGGCGGCTTCATCATCCCTACCCCCAGCGTGGCGAATGGATGGTGGGCCACCGTTTCCGAGACCAACCCCAGCGCCCGGCTGAACATCAATCCGTTCACCGTCATGGAACGTGGCGGATTTTATCGCGTCTGGATCCCGGCCTCGCTTTGGAACGGGCGCGAAAATGCCGGTTGGAATTTCCAAGTCCGCACCCGCAGCCCCGTGGCCGCGGGCTACAGCTTCGTCCGTCAGCGCCCCTCGGTCGCCGCCGTCGGCGAACTGGCGTTCCCGCCCTACATCGACATGCAGAACGCGACCAACTTCTTCGGCTGGCCCGGCATGCCCCGGTTGCGCGTGAGTTCGGTCACCAACACGAATGCCAGCGAAACGAACGGCTACGTCGGCTTCATGGATGTGCCCGTCGGCGCCTCCGACGCCGGCTTGCTCACCAATGTCTCCTTCCTCCCGCGGACGACGAATGTGGACATGCAGGCCGTGGTTGATCTCGTGCCGGAGGATTTCTTCTCCACCAACGCGGTTCTTCGCTACGACGTGCCCCCGGCGGTGCTCTGGACCAACGGCACCAACCCGGTCGTGAGTCTGCCCGTGCGCCGCGTCGTGCTCATCGGCTCGCCGGATGGCGACAACGACCGGCCGATCCACGTGGTGGTGAACACCAACAACACCAACGTCACCTCGCTCGTCCTGAGCAACAGCAACCTGCGCCGCGTCTATTTCAACATGATGCGCCCGGTGGGATACACCAATGCCACCCCGTTCGATGTCGCGTCCGCCGGCGGCGCGACCTGGCGTCTCGGCGTGACCGTCTCGCGGCAGAGCATCCAGTTTCAGGTTGGCACCCTCACCATCATCGGCGGGCTTCGGACCGACGGTGGCACGACCTTCCAAGCGGGCAACGCGTTTTTCACGCCGGAGACCGACCCGCGCGGACTCGACTTCATCGGGGACCGCATGATGTGGCTGGAGGACACCCGTTCGCTATGAACCACCGGGGCTACACCATCGCCGAGGTCCTCATCGCCGTGCTTGTCGTCGGCATCGGTCTCACCGCCGCCGCCACCCTCGTGAACTCTCTTCTCGGTCAGGAGCAACTCAGCGCCTCCTCGGTCCGGGCTGCCAATCTCCAGGAGCAGGCTGTCATGCTCACCCGCCTGGGCGTGGCCGCGACCAATGTCCGCGCCATCCTCCCCGAAACCGTCGGAACCTCCCTGACTCCGTCACGCGACCAGTATTCGATGATCTTCTTCAACTCGTCCTCGAACATTCCCGTGTCCGTGGGAGGTGTCGCCTCCACCATCCGCATGGATTTGGTCAGCATCTTCATGACCTACCGCAGCCCGACCCCGGGGCAGTCCACCGCCAGCTACATCTACAACACCGAGACGGTCCTCTTGCCGGCGATCCGTTGACGATCGCCCTGCGGCGTTATCGCCTCGCGGTGCGCTGGCCCAGACGTTAAAAGTTTCACCGCATGCTCAAGAAAGTCGTCCTGACGAACATCTACACCGGACGCACTTCCGAGGTTGTGGTGGATACCGACGACGACTCGAAGGCGATCTTCGGGGCGGGCAAGGCGCCGAACGAGACAGCCGCGGTCAGCGACATCACCGGGGTGGACGAGTTCGTGCACCGCATGAGCACGAAGAAGCCCTCGCTCGAGGAATCCGTCGGCTTCTTCAGCGGCCTGGCCCGCTGCCTCGAGCGGAACATCGCGATCAACAAGAGCCTCGAACTCATGGCGGGGCGCCTCACCTCGCCGCGCTACCGCGGCGCCGTGGCCGAGATCAGCCGCGGCATCCTTGCCGGCGAGAAGATGAGCGACTGCTTCGCCCAGCACCCGGACATCTTCTCCGAGGACGTCCTCGCGCTCATCCAGGCGGGCGAGGAGTCGGGGCAGATCGACATGGTCTTCAAGCAGATCACCAGCGGCCGCGACAAATCCCTGCGCATCCTGCGCAAGCTGCGGGCCGGCATGATTTACCCGGCCATCGTGCTCGTCCTCGCCGTGGTCGTCGTGTTGGTCATGAGTTTCACGCTCATCCCGGCCATCTCGAAGCTTTACGCCTCGATGAACGCGACCCTGCCGTTCGCGACGAAGGCCATGATCTGGTTTTCCAACCTCCTCATCACCCAGCCTTACCTGGCCATCATCCCGGTCGCCGGGGTCTACATGCTCCTGAAGTATTGGCCCAAGATCTACGCGATCCCTCGCGTGCAGATCTTCCTCTCCCGCCTGCCCAGCGTGG